>DHLW01000149.1:8279-18769 GCA_002405485.1 Phycisphaerales bacterium UBA4658 | reverse complement strand
CTCGCCGCACGTGGACAAGAAGTCCCGCGAGCAGGTCGAGGAGCGGACGCACAAGCGGAGCATCGACATCATCGAGCCCAACGCGCGGACGGTGGAGGCGCTCAATCGCCTGGTCGTTCCTGCAGGCGTGTTCGTGAAGATCAAGGCGAGCGCATAAGAAGTGATTGGACGGCCCCGCGCGAGAGCGCGGGGCGTTTGTTTTCGGGAATCGGGTTTCGGGATTCGGATCTCTGGAGACACTGGCTTCCTCTGCCTTGGCAAGAAGCGTCGACCACCGCGGGCCAGGGCCCGGAGCACGGTGCGATCGGCAGAAGGGTTTGGTTGAACGCATGGCTCTGACACTGCTTGGCAAGAAACTCGGCATGACGCGCATCTTCGGCGAGGGTGGCGCGAGCATTCCCGTGACCGTGATCGAGTGCGGTCCGTGCGTGGTCACGCAGTTGCGGACGGCGGAGAAGGATGGCTACTCCGCGGTGCAGATCGGGTGGGGCGAGAAGAAGGTTCGGCGGGCGACGATTCCGCAGATCGGTCACGATGCCAAGGCGGGGACGACCCCGAAGCGCGTGCACCGGGAGTTCAAGGTCGACGCCAAGAAGCTCGGCGAGTTCACGGTTGGTCAATCGATCACCGTTGAGGCCCTGGGCGACCAGAAGTATGTGGATGTGACGGGGCGGAGCAAGGGCAAGGGCTTCCAGGGCGTGATGAAGCGCCACAACTTCAAGGGCATGTTCGCCAGCCACGGAACCGAGCGAAAGCACCGCTCGCCGGGCTCGATCGGCGGCCTGTGCTCGAACCGCGGCTTTGGCGGCGGTCTGAAGAAGGGCAAGCGGATGGCGGGGCACATGGGCGATGCGCGGGTGACGGTGCGGTCGCTGGACGTGGTCCGGATCGACGCGGCCCAGAACCTGATCCTGGTCAAGGGTCCGGTGCCCGGGGCGAACAACGGGATCGTCGCGGTGCGGGTGAGCACCCGGCTGAACCGGAGCAAGCAGAAGAAGCTCGCCGAGGCGGCGGCCAAGTAAGGCCGGAACCTTGGAGGCGTGTGGATGAATCGGGGTTGGGATGACGGGGATGGGGTGAGGATGGTTCCGACGGTCGGGTGAAGCAGACCCGGTCGGCGGGCTCGCAAGGTCGGGAGACTCTCGGGAGTCGATCGAAACCAGCGGGCGAGAACAGCTGTTCAGCGTCGCGTCCGGGAGTGTCTCGGGCACGACGAAGAGGATGCCGAGTCGATTCCGGGGTCGTGCCGACAACAACAGGCACGAGTCCGGATAGGCGAGGAGCTTCGGGAACGGGACATTTGTTCCGTTCCGCCCCGGTAGCGACCGAGTGGTCGCGGGGTTTGGAAGGCGTCGGACGAGGTACGACACGATGGATGTCCCCGTCTTGAACATGAAGGGCGTCGAGGTTGGCAAGCTTGCCATCGACGCGGAGAAGCTTGGCGGCGAGGTGAATCCCTCGCTGATCAAGCAGGCGTACGTGATGTATCACGCGAATCGTCGCGTGGGAACGTCCAAGACGCTCAACCGGCACAACGTCGAGGGCTCGACCAAGAAGCTGTACAAGCAGAAGGGCACGGGCCGCGCTCGTCACGGCGACAAGAAGGTTCCGCAGTTCCGCGGCGGGTCGCACGCGCACGCGAAGCAGCGTGACGCCGAGGACTATCGCAAGGACATGCCGAAGAAGATGCGCCGGAAGGCGAATCTGAACGCGCTCCTGGCGAAGCTCATCGACAACGAGGTGCGGGTGGTGGACGGGCTGAGCATGAGCGAGCCCAAGACCAAGGCATTCGTGGAGTTTCTGGAGGCGTTGAAGGTGGATCACACGGCTCTGGTGGCGGTGCCGCCGGAGAACGAGTCGATTCGCCGGAGCGCCCGGAACGTGGAGTCGGTGACGCTGGTTCCGCCGACGCAGCTCACGGCGTTCGAGCTTCTGAACCACCGGTACCTGGTGATCTCGAAGGCGGATCTGGCGGCGTATCTCGCTGGTCCGTCGAGCCAGATCACCAAGGAGGCCAAGGTGAGTCCGCTCGGCCGCAAGAAGGAGGTCGCGTAAGCCATGGAATCGCACTACGTGATCAAGCGTCCGCTGGTGACTGAGAAGGGGACGGCGGCGATGGAGCTGGACCGGTACACCTTCGAGGTGGATCCACGGGCGAGCAAGACGGACATCAAGTCCGCGGTGGAGTCGCTGTACAAGGTGAAGGTCGAGAAGATCAACACGCTGACTCGTCGCGGGAAGTTCCGCCGGATGAAGTACGGCCTGGTGCAGATGCCGACGACCAAGACGGCGATCGTGCGTCTGAAGAAGGGCATGAAGATCGAGTTGTTCTAAGGGCGGTCACTGGGCACCGGGAACTGGGCACGAGGAAAGACAGCTATGCCGATCAAGCAATACAAGCCGACCAGCGCCGGGCGCCGATTCGCGTCGGTGAACGCGCACGCCGAGGTGACCAAGAAGCGCCCGGAGAAGACGCTGGTGGAGCCGCTGCAGCGGGCCGCGGGTCGGAACCATCACGGGAAGATCACGGTCCGAGGCCGGAGCAACGGCGCCAAGCGGCTGTACCGGGTGATCGATTTTCGTCGGGCGGATCGTGACGGTCAGGCGGCGAAGGTCGTGGGGATCGAGTACGACCCGAACCGTTCGGCGCACATCGCGTTGCTTGCGTATGCCGACGGTGTGAAGCGGTACATCATCGCGCCGTCGAACCTGAAGGTTGGATCGACGCTCATGTCCAGCGGGACCGAGGCGGTGGATCCGAACGTCGGGAACAACATGCGTCTGCGGGACATTCCGACAGGTCTGGACGTGCACTGCGTGGAGATGGTTCCGGGCAAGGGCGCGCAGATGTGCCGTTCGGCGGGGACGTTTGCTCGGCTGATGAACAAGGAAGGCGATTACGCGACGCTGCAGCTTCCCAGCGGGGAAGTTCGCCGGGTGCACCTGGACTGCCGCGGGACGATCGGGCAGACGGGCAATCCGGACCACATCAATCGTCGTCTGGGCAAGGCGGGTCTGGCGCGGCACATGGGATTCCGGCCGATCACGCGTGGCGTGGCCAAGAGCCACAACGCGCACCCGCTGGGCGGCGGTTCGGGACGCAGCAAGGGCAACCGGCCGCCGGTCGGACCGACGGGCGTCGGGGCCAAGGGCGGGAACACGCGAGATCCGAAGAAGGCGTCGGGGAAGATGATCATCCGGCGTCGCGTGAGCAAGCGGTACGGGCAGAAGCACTGATCGTGTAGAGCAGCACTGGGCACGAGGCACCGGGCAGCAGGAAGAAAGCGAACATGAGCCGCAGCAGCAAGAAAGGTCCGTTTGTCGACGAGCGGTTGTACCGGCGGGTTGAGAAGCTCAACCAGATGGGCAAGCGCGAGGCGCTCAAGACGTGGCGTCGTGCGTGCACGATCGTGCCGGAGTTTGTCGGGCACACGTTCAAGGTGCACAACGGCAAGACGTTTCTGGACGTGTTCGTGACCGAGGACATGGTGGGTCACAAGCTCGGGGAGTTCGCCAACACGCGAACGTTCCGCGGGCACACGAACAAGAAGGAAGGCATCGAGGGCGGCGAGTCGTCGGGCGCACCGGCGCCGGCGGCGAAGAAGTGAGATCAGGCACACATCAACTCGCGGCTGTGCAGCATCGCGAGGAGGATCACCAGTGAGACTCAACGGACCGAAACTCAAGACCATCGCCGAGGCCAAGGGCGTGAGCATCGAGCAGCTCGCCCAGGCCGTGGAGCGCACCGGGCTGACGGGATCGCGGGCGATCTCGGCGGTGGGGAACTGGATGCGCGGGAGCGATCACCCGCGGTGCAAGCGAGCGGACGTGCTGGCCCTGGCCCAGGCGGTGGGCGTGCCGGTGACGGACATCGCGGTGTTCGAGTGCATCTACCGGCACCATCGCGGCTCCCCGCGGAAGGCGAAGCTGATCATCGACCTGATCCGCGGGAAGAAGGTCGAGACGGCGTTGAATCTGCTGACGTTCACGACCAAGCGTGCGGCGGTGGACGTGAAGAAGGCGTTGAGCTCGGCGCTGGCCGACGCTCAGAGCGTCGAGGCGAACATCGAGTCGCTGGTCGTCACGCGGTCGACGGTGACCGACGGCCCGCGGATCAAGCGATTCCAGCCCAAGGACCGTGGGCGGGCGCATCCGATCATCAAGCGCATGGCGCACATCACCATCGGCCTGGAGGAGCGGAAGTAATGGGACAGAAGACGCATCCATTCGGGCTTCGCGTGGGCATCACCGAAGCGCACCGTTCGCGCTGGTACGCCCCCAAGGCGGTGTACGGCGAGCTGCTGATCGAGGACGAGAAGATCCGCAAGTTCCTGGACAAGCGGCTGAATCGCCAGCCCCCCCACGCGGCGGTGAGCGACATCCACATCGAGCGGACGCGCGAGGAGCTGAAGGTCATCGTCAAGACCGCGCGACCGGGTCTGGTGATCGGGCCCAAGGGCGCCGAGGTGGATCGGCTGACGGAGGAGCTGGTGCTGATGACGGGCCGGAAGGTCTCGATCTCGATCATCGAGATCAAGAACCCGGACCTGGACGCCAAGCTCGTGGCCGAGGCGGTGTGCGAGCAGCTTCGCAAGCGCGTCGCGTTCCGCCGGGCGATCAAGATGAAGGCCGACGCGGTGATGGCGGCTGGGGCGCTGGGCGTGAAGATCCAGCTTGCCGGTCGGCTGGGCGGCGCTGAGATGAGCCGGACGCTGGACGTCCGCCTTGGCTCGCTGCCGCTGAGCACGCTGCAGGCGCACATCGACTACGGGGTGGCTGAAGCGGTCATGAGCTACGGCGTGATCGGGTGCCAGGCGTGGGTGTATCGCGGGATGTACAAGCAGGGCGAGACGGACGAGAGCGAGTCGAAGGCCGCCGGCGGCCGAGCTCGTGCCCGCGGTCGTCGCTAAGAGGTTCTTGGGTCTTTCACCAGTGCCTAGTGCCGCGTGCCTAGTGCCTGTTCTCGGGAGTGTTTCGCATGGCGCTGATGCCAAAGAGAGTCAAGTTCCGCAAGGAGCAGCGTCGGGTGCGGCCGCGCAAGGCGACCAAGGGCAACTACGTCGCGTACGGCGACTACGGCCTGCAGGCGCTTGAGGGCGCGTGGGTTCCGGCCCGGGTGCTGGAAGCCGGCCGCGTCGCGGCGATGCACCTGCTGAAGCGTGAGGGCAAGCTGTTCACGCGGGTCTTCCCGGACAAGCCGATCAGCAAGAAGCCGCTGGAAACGCGAATGGGCACGGGCAAGGCTGAGGTGGAGTACTGGGCGGCGCGAGTGAAGCCCGGGACGATGCTGTTCGAGCTCGCCGGGGTTCCGGAAGCGACCGCCAAGCGTGCCCTGGTTCGCGTCGCGATGAAGATGCCGGTGCGGTGCCGGTTCGTGACGCGGCGTCTGACGGTGTGATTGCGGATGTGGACGCCGGCGACGGTGAGAAGCGACCAGATACCCGACGCGATGAGCGTCGAATGCAAGCGAGGATGACCAATGACCGGGGCTGAAGTTCGGAAGCTGACGACGGAGGAGATTGGCCTGGAGACCAAGCGTCTTCAGGACAAGCTGTTCACCCTCCGCTCGCAGACGGTGACGGAGAAGGTGGAGGACACCTCGCAGTTTGCGAAGCTCCGCAAGGACATTGCGCGGCTGAAGACCGAGCTGACGTCCCGGGCCAAGAAGAAGTGACGAATGAACCCGCGCGGGCCGGACAAGTGCCCGTGGCGCGAAGCAGGTTGGATCAACGACGGACGGAAAGCACACCATGCCCACGAGCAAGACCAGCAGCAGCAGCACGGCCAAGGCCCCGGAGAAGGCGCCGGTGGTCTCCACCCGCATCGGGACCGTTGAGTCCGACAAGCGGGACAAGACCCGGACGGTGGTGGTGGCGTACAAGACGATGCACCCCAAGTACGGGAAGTTCGTGTCGCGGCGGACGGTGCTGCAGGTGCACGATCAGAGCAACGAGTCGAAGCTGGGGGACACGGTGGAGGTGAAGCCCTGCCGTCCGATCAGCAAGACCAAGAAGTGGACGCTGGTGCGGGTTGTGGAGCGGGGCAACCGCGTGGAGCTGGTGACCACCGACCCGAGCGCCGCGGGCTGAGACGATCGAGAGGCCATGTGACGCGTCCGGCAAGGGCGCGAGGACGGAAGACTGACCATGCTGCAACAAGAAACACGATGCGAGGTCGCGGACAACAGCGGGGCGAAGATCGCCTATGTGATCCGCGTGTATGGCTCGTCGACGCGCAGCGGCAAGTTCACGCGGCGCATGGCCGGCGTGGGCGACCGCGTGCTGGTCTCGATCAAGAAGGCGCTTCCCGGCGCGGAGGTCAAGGCGGGGGACAAGTCCAAGGCCGTGGTGGTGCGGACCACCAAGGCGACACGCCGCGCCGATGGCTCGTACGTGAAGTTCGACGCCAACGCGGTGGTGCTGATTCAGGACGACGGCAACCCCAAGGGAACGCGGATCTTCGGGCCTGTCGCCCGGGAGCTGCGCGACAAGAACTACATGAAGATCGTCTCCCTCGCTCCGGAGGTGGTGTGATATGGCTCGTCACGTACGCAAGGGCGACCTGGTGATGATCACCAGCGGCTCGCACAAGGGCAAGACCGGGACGATCATGCGTGTGCTGGTCGGCGCGAGCGCCGACGACACCCGCGTGGTGATCAAGGGTCTGAATCTCCGGACCAAGAACCTCCGTCCGACGCAGCGGAATCCGCAGGGCGGGGTGATCACCCGTGAGGCGCCGATCCACGTCTCGAACGTGAGCCCGGTGGATGGTCAGGGCAAGCCCACGCGGGTGCGCTTCAAGACCAACGCCGACGGGTCCAAGGTCCGGGTGGCCTCGACGACCGGCGAGGTTCTCGGTCAGCCGCTCCGGACGGCCGACGCCAAGAAGAAGTCCCGGACCAAGACCTCCAAGCCCAAGGCGACGGCGAAGGCCTGAGCCGCGGACACGACCCTTTTCCCCACGATTTTCCTGCACGAACAGAACACCGATTCGCAGCGAGTACACCATGGCGAAGGACACCACCAAGCCCAAGGGCTCTTCCAAGAGCAAGGCCTCCGACGAGCCCGTCGGGCCGATGCCCGAGCCCCGGCTGAAGAAGCTCTTCAAGGAGTCCGTCGACGCCTCGGTCGGGCAGAAGTTCAAGCTGTCCAATCCGATGGAGCGTCCGCGGCTGAAGGCGATCACGATCAACGTGAACATGGGCCGGCACCTGGAAGGGTCGAAGCTCAAGCCGCTGGTGCGCGAGACGGTGCTGCAGACGGTGACCAAGATCAGCGGCCAGAAGCCGATCGTGATCAAGGCCAAGAAGAGCGTCTCGAACTTCAAGGTGCGCGAGGGGTACGAGACCTCGTGCATGGTGACGCTCCGGCGGGACCGGATGTGGTACTTCCTGGATCGGCTGATCCACCTGGTGACGCCGCGTATCCGCGACTTCCGCGGGCTCAATCCCAAGGCGTTCGATCGCCAGGGGAACTACTCCATGGGCCTGTCGGAGCAGGGCGTGTTCCCGGAGATCAACATGGCCGAGGTGAACTTCACGCACGGCATGAACATCAACTTCGTGTTCAGCAACTCTTCGCCGGACATGAGCCGGCACCTGCTCAGCGAGCTGGGCTTCCCGTTCCGCAAGGACGAGAAGGAAGGCAAGGGCGACAAGTCCCAGGCGGCCCAGGCGGCCGGCCAGGGAGCTTGATGATCGGCCGGGGTGTTCTGGCGGCGTGATCTGGCGGGCGTATTCGGACAGAGGCATTTTCAGCACGGCTTCCCGGGTATCCGGGAGCGTGACAAGAGGTTCAGGACATGGCGACCAAGGCACAAGTGGCCAAGAGCAGGCGAGTTCCCAAGTTCAGCTCGCGGATCGTTCGGCGGTGCGAGCTCACGGGCCGTGCCCGCGGGGTGTATCGCAAGTTCCGCATCTCCCGCATCATGCTCCGCAAGCTGGCGCTTGAGGGCAAGATCCCGGGGATGCGCAAGAGCTCCTGGTAAGCCCAGATTGACGATTGGTGCCTCGTTCGGCGTGTTTGTTCCGCGACTTTGACTTCGATTCTTGACGGTTCACGAGACAGACTTATGGCGATCAACGATCCGATCTCCGACATGCTCACCCGCATCCGCAACGCGGCCTCGAACCGCGCCAAGGAAGTGCTGTGCCTCAACACCAAGGTGTGCCGCGGCATCGCCGGCGTCCTGAAGGACGAGGGGTACATCACCGGCTTCGACGTGGTCGAGGACGGCCGGCAGGGCAAGCTGAAGCTCAAGCTCAAGTACGGCCCGCGTGGGGAGACGATTCTGCACGAGATCAAGCGCGAGAGCAAGCCGGGTCGCCGGGTGTACAAGGGCGTGGAGGAGCTCCCGCGACCGCTGCAGGGGCTTGGCATCTGCATCATCTCGACGTCGCGCGGGGTGATGAGCGACCGCAAGTGCCGCGACCAGCGTCTGGGCGGCGAGCTCTTGGCCCAGGTGAACTAACCCGATCGAACCCGCATGAACAGGTGAAGCCGCCGGCCTTCCTGAATCCCCGCCGGCGAGAGCCGTGAACCTGAGGAGCATCGAACCATGTCACGCATCGGACGAAAGCCCGTTTCGATTCCCGCCAACGTCAAGGTGTCTCTGAGCGGCCAGAAGGTGAGCGTCACCGGGCCCAAGGGGACGCTGTCGGTGAACGTGCATCCGGACGTGAAGGTGCAGTACGTCGAGGCGGAGAAGTCGGTGAAGTTCGACATCGATCCGTCGCGCATGGACGACCGTTTCGCCCGGGCTCTGTGGGGCGCGAACAGGGCGCTTGTGCAGAACGCGGTGAACGGGGTGGTGAGCGGGTATGAGAAGGTCATGCAGGTGGTGGGGACCGGTTGGACGGCGCAGGTGTCTGGGAAGAACCTGAAGCTGGTGTGCGGACTTGCGAATCCGATCCTCATGCCGATTCCCGAGGGCGTGACGGTGGTGGTGGACAAGTCCGCGGGCGACGTGACGCCGGTGAAGGTGAGCGGGATCGACCGTCAGGCGGTCGGCCAGTTTGCCGCGTCGATGCGTCAGAAGCGCAAGCCCGAGCCGTACAACGGCAAGGGAATCAAGTACGCGACGGAAGTGATCAAGAAGAAGCAGGGCAAGCAGTTCGGCGCCTAAGCCGCGACCGGCACACGCACACGATCAGACACGGTGTCACGATGAACAAGAACAAAGCCAAGGCCGAGCGTCGAGTCAAGCGGCACAAGCGAGTGCGGTCGAACGTGACCGGCACCCCGAGCCGTCCGCGACTGGCCGTGTACAAGTCCCTGAAGCACATGCACGCTCAGATCATCGACGATCTGGCGGGCAAGACGCTGGTGTCGGCCAGCAGCGTCGAGGCCGAGGGGTCGAGCGAGGGCAAGACCGGCAACGGCAAGTCCGCCGCGGCGGTGGGCAAGCTGCTGGCGTCGCGGGCCAAGAAGGCCGGCATCGCCGAGGTGTGCTTCGATCGCGGGGGCTTCAAGTTCCACGGTCGGGTGAAGGCCCTGGCGGACGCGGCGCGAGCCGAAGGACTCAAGTTCTAACCCATCCCGGCGGCTGGACCGTCGGCACCACGGACACATCTCCGGCCCGAGCCGGAATCGACTGGAAAGCGACCAATGCCTGAGATCCTCGACGAATCATCGCAACTCGAGTCCACGACCATCGGCGTGTACCGCACGGCCTCGACGGTCAAGGGCGGCCGGCGCTTCAGCTTCGGCGCGCTCGTGGTCGTCGGCAATCGCCGGGGACAGGTGGGCTTCGGGTACGCCAAGAGCAACGAAGTCCCCAACGCCATCGAGAAGGCCCAGAAGTACGCCAAGCGCGCAATGGTCAACGTGCAGCGGATCGGAACGACGATCCACCACGAGGTCGAGGGCAAGTTCAGCGCGTCGAAGGTGCGGCTGATTCCCGCCAGCCCGGGCACGGGCGTGGTTGCGGGGACGGTCGTGCGTTCGATCCTCGAGATGGCCGGGATCAACGACTGCCTGACCAAGTGCTACGGCTCGACCAACGCCCGCAACACCGTGAAGGCGGTCTTTGCCGGGCTCGAGGCTCTGCGTCTGCCCGAGGACGTCGCCTCGCTGCGCGGGCAGGAGCTGGGCAAGACGCAGATCGTCACCCGCATCGAGGCCTCCAAGGCCACCATGACCGCGACCGCCTCCGGCCCCAAGAAGGCCAAGGGTCCGGTGAACACCGTTCAGGACGAGCGCAAGGGTCGCGGCCGCGGCGGTCCGGGTGGCGGTGGCGGGCGTGGTCCGCGGCGTCCGGTTGACGCAGCGCCCGCGGGCGGGGCCGACGCCCCGGCCTCCGGAAGCGACGCGCCGGCGGCGTCGTGAACCGGTCGCGGTGTGACGCGATCGTCTGGGTGACACCGGTCTACGCACGGAGGGGTGGGGTGGCGGCGGGCGGGGGGGCCAGGTGGCGGGCTGGCCGCCGGTATCGAGTACCGACTGTTCGAGCTCTTCGGAGTGTTCTCTCATGATGATCCATGACATCACCAA
>DHLW01000149.1:6917-8232 GCA_002405485.1 Phycisphaerales bacterium UBA4658 | reverse complement strand
CCAGGGGGCGGGCTGGCCGCCAGTATCGAGTACCGACTGTTCGAGCTCTTCGGAGTGTTCTCTCATGATGATCCATGACATCACCAAGCTGGCCGGCAAGTTCAAGGACCGCAAGCGCGTCGGTCGCGGCACCGGCTCGGGCACCGGTCGCCGCTCGGCCCGTGGCCAGAAGGGCTCCAGCTCGCGATCGGGCTACTCTGCGAAGACGGCGTTCGAAGGCGGGCAGATGCCGTACTTCCGCCGCCTGCGGAAGTTCGGGTTCTCGAACTTCAACTTCACGACGCGGTACTGGATCGTGAACATCCGGGCGATCATCACGCACCCGCTGTTTGCCAAGGGCGGCGCGGTGACGGCAGAGCGGCTGATCGAGGCCGGCCTGATCCGCGATACCAGCCGGGATCTGAAGATCCTGGGCGACATGCCCAAGGGCGAGAAGCTGTCGGTGAAGCTGGACGTGACGGCCAATCGCGTGTCCAGCAAGGCCCGCAAGCTCATCGAGGACTCCGGCGGGAAGGTCAACGAGACGGGCACGCGGCGCGACAAGGTGCGCGGGATCGATCGCAACAGCGAGGATCAGAAGCCCAAGAATCTGACCAAGAAGCTCAAGCGCGGTTCGGGCGCCAAGAAGGCGCCGATCGGCGACGAGGCCGAGCCGGCCGCCGACGCCAAGCCCGCCAAGGGCAAGAAGGACGCCGCACCCAAGGGCGAGAAGGCCTCTGGGGAGAAGCCCGCGGACAAGTCCTCGGACAAGAAGTGACGCACACGTCGGCTCGGTCGTCCGCACGGACGTAGGATCGTTTCGGGGTCGATCGGACGGACAGACGGACGAGAGGCATGCTGCAAGCTTTCATCAACGTATTCCGGATCGCGGAGCTCCGCACCAAGATCCTCTTCACGCTGGCGATGCTGGCCGTGTACCGCATCGGGTACTGGATTCCGGTCCCCGGCGTCAACCAGGAGCAGCTCGCGAAGTTCTTCGAGCAGCAGGTGAGCGACGGGACGGCGGCCGGCCGGGCGGCCCAGTTCGTCACCGTGTTCTCCGGCGGGGCGTTCGGGCACTCGACGATCTTCGGGCTGGGTGTCATGCCGTACATCTCGGCATCGATCATCTTCCAGCTCCTCGGGCAGGTCGTTCCCACGCTCAAGCAGTTGCAGCAGGAAGGCCCGACGGGTCGCCAGAAGATCATGGAGTGGACTCGCCTGGCGACGGTGGGCCTGTGCATCGTGCAGGGCATCGGGTGGCTCAAGTACATCGACTCCATCGGGATGGTGTATCCCGAGTATTCGGGGAACTTCATCTGGTGGGTCATGGGCG
>DHLW01000149.1:0-6704 GCA_002405485.1 Phycisphaerales bacterium UBA4658 | reverse complement strand
CGCAGATGCCTGGCGCGATCCAGTGGATCATGACGAACTTCCAGCCCGGCTCAACGGAGACGGGCAAGATCGGCTGGACGGGTCTGTTCTTCCTGCTTGCGGGCTTTGTGATCGTCGTCGCGGGTTCGGTGCTCATGACCGTGGCGCAACGCCGCATCCCCATCCAGCAGGCCAAGCACACCCGCGGCCGGAAGGTCTTCGGCGGCCAGCGGTCGTATCTGCCGCTGCGGATCAACCACGGCGGCGTCATGCCGGTCATCTTCGCCTCGTCGCTGATGATCTTCCCATCGGTGATCTTCAGCATGCTGGAGCAGCAGGCGCGTGTCTCGGCTCCGGGCGGATGGTGGGAACTGACCACGCGATGGCTGGCTGAGAACTTCGCAAACGGGGCTTTCCCCTACGTGGTGTTCGAGGTCATCCTGATCTATTTCTTCAGCTACTTCTGGATCACGGTGCAGTTCAACCCCGAGGAGATGTCCAAGCAGCTCCGCGATCACGGGTCGTTCATTCCGGGACTTCGCCCCGGTCCGCGCACGGCGGAGTATCTGGAAACAGTGATGGAGCGGATCACGTTCGTCGGGGCTGCGTTCCTGTCGGTCATCGCCGTGCTGCCGATGGTGATCAACACCGGTCTTGGCATTCCGTTCAACGTGACGCAGTTCCTCGGGGGCACGGGGTTGCTCATCGTCGTGAGCGTGGTGCTGGACTTCATCCAGCGGGTCGAGGCCAACCTGCTCATGCGGAACTACGCCGGCTTCCTGGGGACCGACGAGGCCGCACGCGGGGGTCGGACCGCCGGTTGATCGGCGGGCCCTTCAGCCCGGGTTGGAAGAAAGTCGTCGGCCTATACTCGGACTTTGTTCGCACCGTTTGCACGAAAGATCTGCTTGCCCAAAGACGACGACAAACTGACGCTGGATGCCATCGTGGAGGAGTCTCTGCCCAACGCGATGTTCAAGGTCAAGCTTCCCAATGACCTGCGCGTGCTGGCGTACGTCTCGGGCAAGATGCGGATGAACTACATTCGAATTCTGCCGGGCGACAAGGTCACGGTGGAACTCAGCCCGTACGACCTGTCCAAAGCGCGGATCACCTACCGCCACTAGGCGTTCGAGGGGACGGGGTTGGTCTGATCCGGCTCGGGGAGCCGTGCCGCCATGGACGGTCGGCAGGCGGGTTCAGTGAGCATCGGTCGAGCCAGGATCGACCGGAGGACGCTCGACCGAGCATGGATTGCTTGGGCGGGATTGAGTTGTGAGCGAACGGGTCAGATGACCCGAGCGGCGGTCGTGCCTAAGATCCCGACCCCGTTTTCCAAGGTTTGAAGGCGCCCCGAATGCGGGCATGAAGGTTGGGTGTGCACATGAAGGTCAAAGCCAGCGTCAAGAAGATCTGCGGCTCGTGCCAGATTGTCCGTCGCAAGGGCAAGGTGCGGGTCATCTGCAAGGCGGATCCCAAGCACAAGCAGGTCCAGGGCTGATTGCACGACCCGGAGCCGCGGGTCGGGCCCGCCGGCTGGAACCGACGGACCCGGATCCGCGTCACACGTCGAACTCCCGCACGCCAAGCGTGCATTGACACAGGACTCACCATGCCTCGTATCGCCGGCATCGACATTCCAGAGAAGAAGAAGGTCTACTTCGCCCTGCAGTACGTGCACGGCATCGGCCCGAAGATCGCCAAGGCGATCCTGGACGAGGCGAAGATCGACCCCGACAAGCGGGCCAGCGAGATCGACGAGACCGCGCTCGCCAAGATCAACGAGATCATCGACGCGAACTACATCGTCGAGGGCGCCCTGCGCCGGGCCGTGCAGCAGAACGTGCAGCGTCTGAAGGACGTCAAGAGCTATCGTGGCGAGCGGCACCGCAAGGGCCTGCCCACCCGCGGCCAGCGGACGCGCTCCAACGCCCGCACCCGCAAGGGCAAGAAGAAGACCGTCGCCGGCAAGAAGGGCGTCAAGGCCAAGTAAGAAGCACTGGGCGCCAGGCACTGGGCACTGGTGTTCAAGTCAGAAACGTAGACATAGCCCAAGTGGTTCTTGCTCGTGCCTAGTGCCCAGTGCCTAGGCCCTGGCCTCCCCCAACCCCCGGGTACGACATCCGTCGGCTGATCCGAGGAGCTCAAGTTCATGGCGAAGAAGGCAAAGAAAGTCCGGAAGAACGTCACACGCGGCATCGCCCACGTCAAGGCGACGCACAACAACACCATCGTGACCATCACCGACATCAACGGCGAGACCCTGTGCTGGGACTCGGCGGGGACGATCGGCTTCAAGGGCGCCCGCAAGAGCACCCCGTTTGCGGCGACCCGCGCCGGCGAGTCCGCCGGGCAGAAGGCCCGCAAGATCGGCGTGGGCGAGGTCGAGGTGTACGTGAAGGGCACGGGCGCTGGCCGCGAGTCGGCCGTCACCGGGCTGGTCTCGACCGGCATCCGCGTCACCGCCGTCGAGGATCACACCCCGATCCCGCACAACGGCTGCCGTCCGCGCAAGCGTCGTCGCGTGTAAGCGATCGCTCTGGTCGCGGGGCGTGAAGTGGCACGGGGTTCGGAACACCGTCAGAGAGTGTCGGAGCGAGTCGGCAATCGGTTGATCGGCCTCTGACCTTTGAGATGTGTTCCTGCTTCGCGGCCGAGGGCCGTCTCGGCAAGAACTGGTTTTCGTCCGTCGCACAGAAGAGCGTCCTCCGCCCGCCCGGCGCGTCGGACAGTTCGCATCAGCCGACGGGCCTTGTGTGTTGAGATTCTGACACCCGCCGGGCAGTGAGGTTTCCATCATGCGCATCCGCTGGCGCGGTCTGGAGCTCCCGTCCAAGGTCGTCACCGATCCGAAATTCAAGAGCGACGTCTTCGGGCGGTTCATCATCGAGCCGTTCGAGCAGGGCTTCGGCACGACGATCGGCAACGCCCTCCGCCGCATCCTGCTCTCCTCGCTGGAGGGGGCCGCGGTCACCAGCGTGAAGATCAAGGGCGCGTCGCACGAGTTCACCTCGCTCCCCGGGGTGATGCACGACGTGACGGACATCGTCCTGAACGTCAAGAACCTCATCGTCCGGATGGACAGCGACGAGCCCAAGACGCTCGCGGTGGCGGCCAATGGCCCCGGCGACGTCACGGCGGACCTCATCGAGGGTGATCCTTCGGTGACCATCATGAACAAGGACCTGGTCCTGTGCACGCTCACGGACAAGGTGGAGTTCGAGATGGAGCTCCGGGTCGGTCGCGGCCGCGGCTATGTGCCCGCCAGCGAGCAGTACTCCAAGCAGACCGAGGAGCAGGAGATCGGGCTGATCCACGTGGACAGCATCTACAGCCCCGTGCAGCGCGTCCGCTACAAGGTCGAAGAGACCCGCGTCGGCCAGAAGACGAACTACGACAAGCTCATCATGGACATCTGGACCAACGGCACGATCTCTCCGGAGATGGCCCTGGTCGAGGCGGCCAAGATCCTCCGCAAGCACCTGAACCCGTTCGTGCAGTTCTTCGACATGGGTCGCGAGCTCGTGAGCGAGGAGGCCGCCAAGGCCGCCGGCGTCGACGAGGAGCTCATCCGCAAGCTCAACATGCCCATCGGTGACCTGGATCTCTCGGTTCGGGCCAGCAACTGCCTGGAGTCCGCCCGGATCCAGACCGTCGCGGACCTGGTCATCCGGACCGACGCCGACTTGCTCAAGGTCCGCTCGTTCGGGCGCACGTCGCTCCGCGAGGTCAAGAAGAAGCTCAACGACATCGGCTTGGACCTGGGGATGAAGCTCCCCGAGGGCGTCAGCCCGACCACCCCCTTCACTCCGGGTGCGTAAGAACGATTCCCAGACGCTCCGCGACCGAGCTGGTTTCGGAGCGTTTTTCGGTCTGTGTCAGGGCTTCCGGGCATCGCGCCCAGTGGCCTTTCACGGACGGCAAGCGTAGAGTTTCGGCCCGGCGCGTTTTCGGCGACCACTGCCGACGGAGCCGGGCGTCGGCAGGGCCTTTGGGCCCGTGCCGGGCAGGTTTCAAGGAGCATCACCATGCGTCACCGCCGAGGCGGATACAAGTTGGGCCGGACCACCGCGCATCGCGCCGCGACGCTGCGGAACCTCGCGATCTCGCTGCTCCAGCACGGCCAGATCACCACGACGATTCCCAAGGCCAAGACCTTGCAGCCGTTTGTGGAGAAGATCATCACCGACGCGAAGGAGGGCACCATCGCCGCCCGGCGTCGCGTGGCCGCCAAGCTCGGTCGCGATCAGATGGCCTTCGACTGGCTGTACGTTCACCCCCAGGCGACCGACGCCGAGAAGGAAGAGGTCGGCAAGCTCCGTGCTCGGGCCGAGAAGTTCTTCCCGGTGCCGGCGAGCGACAAGGTCGTCCGCAACCGCTACGGCGAACTGACCAAGAGCCCGAAGATCGTCAAGCACCTATTCGAGAACGTCGCCCCGCGGTTCAAGGATCGCGCCGGCGGCTACACCCGCATCGTCAAGCTCGGCAAGGCCCGTATCGGCGACGGCGGCGAGATCTGCGTGATCCAGTTCGTCGGCGCCGAAGAGGGCCCGGAGATCGGCGGCAACCCGTCGACCCGCCGCCGTCAGGCCGACAAGCGCGTGGCGTACGCGGCGAAGGTTCGCAAGGCCAAGGCCGAAGCCGCGGCATAACTGATCGTCGCGGTGGCCTTTGCTTCAATGCTCAATCAAACCCAGCCCATGTGGCTGGGTTTTTTCATAAGCGTGCCAAGCAGGGCTTTTCGAGTCATGGATCCAGCGGCGTTCCGCGATCATGTCGTTTCCAGCATTTCTGGTACGCCTCTGCCCAAGGACGGCCGTACTCCTTGTCATCACTTGCATTGTGCACGGCGATCATGAACCGGACGAATCGGGCGATCGCGTGAAGCTGTTGAGCGTTCGATAAGCAGCGTTGTTTCTCCGCCAGCTCGTCGTCACAGCCAAGCGTGTACGAAGAAGAACTCGTCGCCATGCTCGCGGATGCAGCGGAGCATCACAGGAGCGATGGAGTAGCGGAAGCCGATCGGATTGAGAAAGTACAGGCCGCCAACACCTGGCTCGTGCATCCAGGCCGGATCGTCGATCAGGTCTTCCCATCGGTGCTCGGAATCGAGGGCGCGGGCCTCTTGCTGAGCGAGCAGGCCGCCGTAACCGTCAATGACTCTGGATTCCCGTCAGGACGCGCCGATTGCGGACCATCGGGAGCCATCGGAGCACATGGTCCGCCCTCAGACGGGCGGGAGAAGAAAGAGGAAGAAAGGGGCGTTGCGTTGCCCATTGACCGGCGGCTTGCTCACTCCGCTCGCTGTGCCACCGGCAACGATCGTGCGCACTGCCGTGCGAAAGGCAGGGTTCGGATGCGCGGTGTGTTGTCGGTTGGGCAAACTGCGACGATTCGTGTGGTGCCTCGTACCATCGCATCACATGCCAGATGTCCTGCGAGAAGTCCCGGCGATCCTCCTCCGCAAGCTCGACGACCTGAAGTCGCAGCTCGCCGGGATCGACGCGCAGTTGAACGATCCGCCTCCCGGCATGGATCATCGGCGGATCCGGGATCTGTCGATTCGCAAGGCGGCGATCGAGCCGATCTGCCTCGACTACGCCGAGTTTCTGGCGATGCGCAAGGAGGCGCAGGGGCTGCAAGCCGCGATCGAGTCGGGAAGTGGGGGAGGAGGCGATAAGGAGTTTGCCGAGCTTGCGCGGGCGGAGCTGCCGGAAGTGCTCGCCAAGGCCGAGCGGGCGATCGAGCGCGCGAAGTCCGCGCTTGTGAACGCCGACGATCGGGCCGTGGGGTCGGTGATTCTGGAAGTGCGTGCCGGCACGGGCGGGGATGAGGCGACGCTGTGGGCACGGGACCTGCTGGATGTCTACAGCAAGTACGCCGCCAAGCGCGGCTGGACCTTCGAGACGATGGAGCTTTCGGCTGAGCCGGCTGTCGGGGGCATCCGCTCGGCGGTGATCAACGTTCGCGGCGAGGGCGTCTGGAGCGAGCTGGCCTTTGAGGCGGGCGTGCACAGCGTCAAGCGCGTGCCCGCGACCGAGGCCCAGGGGCGCGTGCACACATCAACGGCGACCGTCGCCACGCTGCCGGAGCCCGAAGAGGTGCAGGTGAAGATCGACTGGAACAACGACGTGGTCGAGGACGTGACCACGGCGCAGGGGCCGGGCGGGCAGAACGTGAACAAGGTCGCGACGGCGGTCAAGCTCTTCCACAAGCCCACCGGCATCGAGGTGCGGATGCAGGAGAGCAAGAGCCAGATCCAGAACCGCGAGAAAGCCCGGCGGTTGCTGATGGCGCGCGTGTACGAGCTGGAGCGCCGCAAGGTGAACGAGGCAAGGTCCGCCGCCCGCGTGGCGCAGATCGGCAGCGGCGAGCGCAGCGAGAAGATCCGCACCTATCGCTACAAGGACGGCATCGTCGCCGACGAGCGCTTGCCCGACGAATATCCGCTCCGCGATCTGCTCGCCGGGGACTTTACTGAACTCATGCGTGATCTTTCCCAGCGGGAAACCACGCGCCGTGTCGGCGAATTGTGATCACTCCGCTGGACAACAACCCCGCTCGCGCAAACCCTGCCGCATGATTACAGGTCTACTCGAACAGTTCGGCGTGGTGCACTCACGCGTCGCGCCACCCGTAGGCCAGCGGTTGCTCATCGCCGCTGCTGGCTGGTCCCACAAGCCAGCCCTCGGTGAGTCCATCGCGGTGAACGGCTGCTGCCTCAC
>DHLW01000046.1:22883-27451 GCA_002405485.1 Phycisphaerales bacterium UBA4658 | reverse complement strand
CTACGGGTTCCTCGGGCGTCCCAAGCCGGCCGCCCCGATGATCGTGGATGCTCTTGGTCGCTGGCCGCTGCGCATCGTGTGGAGCTCGGCGCTCGCCGTCGTCGCGCTCACACTGGTAAAGCTCATCGGATCGGCTATGGACCGAGCGATTGACCGCTTCAGGAACCGGAGCGAAGACGGCCGGCGCTAGGTCCGGGACGGCCGACTTCCGCTACCATCGACGTCCATGATCGCGCTGGCGTTGGCATTGATCGCGTGTGGGTGGGGGCTCGGCTGGGCCGGCGCCCTCGGGGCCCGCGCGCTCGGACGCCGGTTGAACGCGCTGGACTCGGCGGGCGTGGCCGGGCAGATCAAGGAACGCCCTCGTCGCGTTCCGAACATCGGGGGCGTCGGGATCTTCTGGGCCATGGTCCTACCCATGGCATGCGGGCTCGCGGTGGTGCACTGGGCGTCGGATGATCTTCTTCGGACTCTCTGGACCCGCCTGCCGGAGTATCGCGAGGGGCTGATCAGCAAGACGCCCGACGCCATCGTGCTCGCCCTCGCGCTCGCCGTGCTGCACGTCGTGGGGGTGATCGACGATCGCAGGGCGCTTGGGCCGAACATCAAGCTCGTCGCGATGCTGCTGGTCTCGGGTCTGGCGGCGCACCTGACGGGCACGCGCTTGCTGGAGCTGCTGGATGCGCATGTGGGCGGGTCGTGGCTGTCGCTGATGATCACGGTGCTGTGGATCGTGGTCATCACGAACGCATTCAACTTCCTGGACAACATGGACGGGCTCTCGGCCGGCGTGGCCGCGGTATGCGGCGGAGCGTTCCTGACCATCGCAGCCATGGGTGGCCAGGTGTTCATCGCGGCCATGCTCGCGCTCCTGGTGGGCGCGCTCCTTGGGTTCCTGATGCTGAACTTTCCGTTTCGCGAGCGTCGCACCCTGCCCGACGGAACGAGCGTCGGCGGCGCAAGCGTGTTCATGGGCGACGGCGGGTCGCTTGTCGTCGGCTTCCTGCTCGGGTTTCTGTCGATACGGATCACCTACACTCCATCGACCGGCGGCGAGGGCGGGATCACGCCGCACCTGCTGCTGGCGCCGCTCATCATCCTCGCCATTCCGCTGTATGACTTCTGCTCGGTCTGCGTCATTCGTATCTCGCAGGGACGCTCGCCCTTTGTGGGAGATCTGCAGCACTTCTCGCACAGACTCGTTCGCCATGGTCTGACGCGGCGGACTGCGGTGCTCCTCATCTATGGGTGCACGCTCTCGACGGGCATCGGCGCGGTCCTGCTTCCGCGGCTGGAACCCTGGCAGGCCGCCCTCGTCGCCGTGCAGTCGCTCGCGATCCTGCTTGTGATCGCGGCGTATGAATGGGCCCGAAATCCGGGTGAGTCCATCTGACCAGTCGCTGGCGAGCATGTCGACACTGAAGAGCCCAACTTCATCTACGAGCCCGTTGCCGCCACCGGGCCGCTCCCTGAGCGACGCCGTGCTGCTCCCGGCCGGGGTCGCGTGCGCGCTCATTCCGCAGTATGTTCGGGCGACGACGAACATCTCGGTCTTCCCTGACTGGGACCTGAACCCGCTGGTGTACCCGCTCCGGACCCCCGGCATCGGGCCTGCGATGTCGATGCTCGTGGACGCGGTGAGCATGCTCGGGGCCGCGATGCTCCTGCTGGTTGCCGCCCGCTCCAGTTCCGCTCCGCGGAGCGATGCCGTCGATCGGCGCTACTCCATGCTCGGGCTGGGTGTCGCCGCCATGGCGCTCTGTGCCGGGGTCGTCGGCGTGCTTGCGCACACGCATCTGAGCGTCCCGGCGAGCATCGGCGATCTGCGGATCGGCGCATCCTGGGTGGCCGCGGTGGTCTGCGGCCTGGGCGTCTCGCAGGTGGCCCGAATGCCGCATGCGCGTCGGCTGCTCGCGGCCGTCCTGCTGGGGTTCATTGCGTTGCTGGCGCTGCGCGCGGCACAGCAGGTGTTCATCGAGCATCCGCAGACGCTCGCGAGCTTTCGAGCCGATCGGGAGCGGGTCCTGGCCTCGCACGGGTGGAATCCCGGATCGCCCATGGCTCTCGGGTTTGAGCGCCGTCTCAGCCAGCCGGAGGCCAGCGGGTGGTTCGGGCTCTCCAACGTCTTCGCGTCATTCTCCGCCGCGACCGCCGTCGCGCTGGCCGGCTTGCTCCTTGCACGCCGATCCGCAGTGCACACGCTCGTGCTGGTGGTCGGGATGCTTGCGGCGGTCGGATGCGTGCTGCTTGCGGGCGGAAAGGGCGGTGTTCTTGCGATGCTCATTGGGCTGGCGATGCTGCCGCTCTTTGCGTTTGCTCGTCGCGGACGCGGGCTCACCCGGCTCGCCGCCGCGCTTCCGGCCATGGCGATCGCCGGAGCGCTCGCACTTGTGGCCCTCCGCGGTCTCATTGGGGAGCGGATCGGCGAACTGAGCATTCTGTTCCGGTGGTTCTACATCCAGGCCGCAACACGCATCTTCGTGCAGCACCCGCTCGTGGGCGTTGGTCCGGACGGTTTTCAGCAGGCGTTCCTGCTCGCCAAGCCCCCGCTCTGCCCGGAAGAAGTCACCAGCCCGCACAGCATTGCCTTCGACTGGACCGCGACCCTCGGCGTGTTCGGTCTTGGCTGGGTCGTGCTGCTGATCTTCGCCGCGTATCGCATCGGCCGGGTCGGTGCGAGTCCGAGCGCGGGGCACGTTCGTGCGGATGCAACCCGTGCCGACTTCCGAGTTGCGTGCGCGATTCCGATCGTGGCCACGCTCATCGTCATCTGGTTCGAGTCGCCGCTCATCGTTCCCGAGATGGCGTTGGTTCGTGTCTTTGGTCTGCTCGGGTGGTGCGGGCTTGCCTGGTTCATCATGCGCTCCTGGAGCGACCGCCCCGCCACGATCGGACTGAGTGCAGCCGCGGTTGCCCTGCTGGCCCATGCGCAGATAGAGGTCACTGCGTCCTACGCGTCGTCGGCTCCGCTCTGGGCGATGCTCATCGGCTTGGCCGCCGCCGGATGTTCCGACTCAATCAGCTCGCCGCCGCAATCGGCAACCGGCCCAGACCGGGCCTTTCGCACGCTCCTTGCCGGCGTTGCGATCGTGCTCGCGCTCGCCTTTGCCTGGCCTGCGCTCACCCGCGTCCGGGCGTGGGAAGCCCATCTCCGAGCCTCGGCGGATCTCGTCCGCGTGATTCCCGCGTTTGGAGAGCGGGTGATGGCCTTGGGCACTCCCAGCGGTCAGACGCCATACTCGACCGTTCGCGAGACCCCCGAAGGCATCGCCCGTGATCTTTCCGCCGTGTTGCAGCGTGTCGTCCCGGTCACGCGCGAGGGGTTACAGCAGGCGATGCTCGATCTGGAACTCCGCCAGCTCGGCGCCGCGCATGAGCACCTTCGGGCCGCGGGCGCGATCGACCCGGCTGATCGCCGGCCGGTCCGAGAGCTCAGCACGCTGCACATGCGACAGGCGGAGATCGCCGCGTTGCGGGGCGACGCGTCCGGGGTGGTGCGAGCGGTGGACGATGCGCTCGGGGCCATGGGCATCCAGGCCCCGCCGCCGGCAAAGGCCGGCGACTGGATGTGGCAAGCCACTCTTCAGGAGCGGGCCGCCAGTTCACTCTTATCGATCGATCCGGCACGAGCCACCCGGTTGCTCATGGAGGCAATTGGTTCGCGGGAACGGTGTGCGGCTCTGGACCCCTACAACCTTCCGAACGTGGTCGCACTCGCCAGACTCACCGATCGTGTGCATCACCAGGACAAGGGAAAGGCTGGCGGAGCAGCGGCGGCCTGGGCCCGGCGAGCGTTGGAACTTGACCGGTTTGCCCGGCTGGACGCGGCAGTACGGGGTCTCTCCGACGGCGACCGCCGGGCGATGACTCAGCTCCTGGGCGATCCGGAGCCCTCACCGGAGGCCGGGCCTTGACCGGAGAGGCGAGCCCCGCAACAATCGGGACCTGTTCGTACCGGGTTCAGGACCCAGTGCGGGGCGGGCTTCGAGTTCGAGTGTTCGCGATGAACGACGGTTCTTCCACCGACGATTCCGACGACGAGGCGCGATCGCTCCGCCCCTGAACCGCCAAGGTTCTGCCGGCCCGAACGCTCCGGCATCGACGCACAGCATGTTCACCCCTCCGACGCGCCCGTGTTCGAGCGTTCGCCGGAGCAGCTTCAAGCACGATCCGTCCCCCACTGTCTCCACCGCTTTTCACCATTCGCACACGCGAAGACCGTCAGCAAGGACCGACCCATGGCAACCGATCTGAGTCACATCCGCAACTTCGGCATCTGCGCCCACATCGACGCCGGCAAGACCACCGTCAGCGAGCGCATTTTGTACTACACCGGCAAGAACTACAAGATCGGCGAGGTCCACGAGGGCACCGCGACGATGGACTTCCTGCAGGAAGAGCAGGAGCGCGGCATCACCATCCAGTCCGCCGCCACCACCTGCCCGTGGACCCATGAGGGCCGCGAGTACAAGCTCAACCTGATCGACACGCCCGGGCACGTGGACTTCACCATCGAAGTCGAGCGTTCGCTCCGCGTGCTGGACGGCGCGGTCGCCGTGTTCGACGGC
>DHLW01000046.1:18407-22765 GCA_002405485.1 Phycisphaerales bacterium UBA4658 | reverse complement strand
CGACGGCAAGGAAGGCGTCGAGGCCCAGTCCGAGACCGGCTGGCGCCAGGCCGACCGCTATCGCGTCCCCCGGCTCTGCTTCGTGAACAAGATGGACAAGGTCGGCGCCAGCTTCGACTTCTCCTTCGGCACCATCAAGAGCCGCCTTGGCGCCAACGGCATCCCGATCCAGTGCCCGATCGGCCTCGGCCACGACCACAAGGGCATCATCGACCTGATGACCATGCGGGCCTACTTCTTCGAGGGTGAAAAGGGCGAGAAGGTCATCGAGAAGGACGTCCCCGCCGACATGCTCGAGGACGTCAAGAAGTGGCGCCACATCATGGTCGAGAAGATCTCCGAACTCGACGACGCCCTGATGGACAAGTATCTCACCGACGAGACCTCGATCACCGTCCCCGAGCTGAAGAAGGCCCTCCGCAGCGGCACCATCACCCGCAAGTGCTATCCGGTGCTGTGCGGGGCCGCGCTCCGCAACGTCGGCGTGCAGCGCTTGCTCGACGCCGTCGTCGAGTATCTCCCCTCGCCCAGCGAGAAGCCCGACGTCGAAGGCACCGACCCGCGCGACAAGGACGTGAAGATGTCCCGTCCGCACGACATCAACGCCCCGTTCTCCGCCCTGGTCTTCAAGGTCGTGAGCGATCAGCACGGCGACCTGACGTACATGCGCGTCTACTCCGGCACGCTTGGCAAGGGCCAGCGTCTGCTGAACCCCGGCAACAGCAAGCGCGAGATCGCGTCCCGCATCTTCGAGATGCACGCCCAGAACCGCATCCCGCTCGAAGCCGTGAGCGCGGGCAACATCGTCGCGGTCGTCGGCATCAAGGACTCGTACACCGGCGACACCCTCTGCGATCCGGACCAGCCGATCATGCTCGAGCGCATGTTCTTCCCTGAGCCGGTCATCGCCATGAGCATCGAGCCCAAGACGCAGGAGGACAAGCGGAAGCTCTCCGAGGCCCTCGGCGTCATCCGCCGCGAGGATCCGTCCTTCCGCTCCAACTACAACGACGAAACCGGCGAGACCATCATCTCCGGCATGGGCGAGCTGCACCTGGAGATCATCAAGAACAAGCTCGTCCGCGACATGAAGATCAACGTCAACGTCGGCAAGCCCAAGGTCTCCTACCGCGAGGCCATCACCAAGAAGGTCTCCGACGTCCGCGGGCTCTTCAAGAAGCAGACCGGCGGCCGCGGCCAGTTCGGTGACTGCATGATCACCCTCGAGCCCTGCACGCCCGAGCAGGCCGCGGCCGAGGAGCTGGAGATGGAAGACGGCGTCGTGTTCGTCAACGCCATCGTCGGCGGCGTGATCCCCAAGGAGTTCATCCCCTCCGTGGAATACGGCGTTCGCCAGGCGGCCAAGACCGGCGTCTACGCCGGCTACCCGCTCATCAACATCAAGGTGACGCTCACCTACGGCTCCTACCACGACGTCGACTCGTCGCAGGTCGCCTTCGAGCAGGCCGGTCGCATCGCCCTGCAGGAGGCCGTCGCCAAGGCCGGCCCCACGCTGCTTGAGCCGATCATGAAGGTCGTCATCACCGTCCCCAACGACTACGTCGGCAACGTCACGGGCGACGTCTCCAGCCGCCGCGGCATGATCCTGGACACCGAAGACCGCGACCCGGTGAAGCTCATCACCAGCGAGATTCCGCTGGAAGAGCTCTTCGGCTACACCACCTCGCTCCGAGGCATGTCCCAGGGCCGCGCCAGCAACACCATGGAGTTCCTCGAGTACCGCCCCATGCCCGCCAACCTCGTGAAGGCGATCAAGGAAGGCGAGGCCGGCAAGAAGTGATCGTGAAGCCTCGGGCTTCCGGTGGCCCGCTGGTTCCCCAGCGGGTCGCCTACCCGTCTTCCACGCTTCTTCTCTCCCCTTTGCCCATCAGTCGGTCTTGAACCGGAGCCACCGGCGATGGACCGCCCAGTTCGGGCATCGGACAAGCCGCATCCGTGCAGACGCAACACCCAAAGGCCCTCGGCAAACTGCCGGGGGTCTTTCTTCACGGTGACCCGATGTCCCAGACCACCCCGCTCCCTGACCCGCGACCCCCACCCAGATACTCCCGAAGCAAAGCCGCCTGCCGGACTCGAACCCGCGACCTGCGCTTTACAAAAGCGCTGCTCTACCAGCTGAGCTAAGGCGGCCTGTGGCGATCCCGGACGAATCCGTCCGACAATCGCGAACAACGATAGGTTCGCTCCTCACGCTTTGCAGTCCACAGGGCGCTGCATTCGGCCTGACCGATCGTGCCGCGGCCTTCCTGAACCCTTGAGCCAAGCCCGCCCGGCCCCGCCCCAGTCCGCTGCACGGCCGTCTTCGATGGCCCCCGAATGCGACGGACTCGGCCGGTCCGCGCATCTCAGCACGCATCCGGCGGCCAATGCTCCCGTGCCGCCACTGGATCGCACGCCCCGAAAGTGGAACAATCGCGCATGATCGAGATCAAGGGTCTGGTCAAACGCTTTGGTGATTTCACCGCCGTCGACGGCGTTTCGTTCTCCGTCGCTCGAGGCGAGGTGCTCGGGTTCCTTGGGCCAAACGGCGCGGGCAAGAGCACCACCATGAAGATGATCACCGGGTTCCTCACCCCCACCGCCGGCTCGGCCCGCGTCGGCGGGCATGATGTGGCGACCGAGCCGGTGCTTGTCAAGCGCTCCATCGGCTATTTGCCCGAGGGCGCGCCCGCCTATCCCGACATGACCCCGGAGAGCTTCCTCCGCTTCATCGCCGACATCCGCGGCGTGCGCGGCACAGAGCGCAAACGCCGCATCGAACAGGTCGTCGCCAGGGTTCATCTTGAGGGCGTGATGCGGCAGAGCATCGACACCCTGAGCAAGGGGTACAAGCGCCGCGTCGGGCTCGCCGCGGCGATCCTGCATGATCCCGACGTGCTCATCATGGATGAGCCCACCGACGGGCTCGATCCGAACCAGAAGCACGAGGTCCGCACCCTCATTCAGGAAATGGCCGCGACCAAGGCGATCATCCTCTCCACGCACATCCTGGAAGAGGTCGACGCCGTCTGCACCCGTGCGGTGATCATTGCCCGCGGACGCATCGTCGCCGACGGCACGCCCGAGACCCTCCGGGCCCGCGCCCGGCATCACAACGCCGTCGCGCTCACCGTCCGCACCGACGGACGCAGCGATGCCATCGGCGCGGTGCGCTCCGAGCTGCAGCGTCTGCCCGGCGTGCTCGGCGTCGAGGACGCCAGCATCGTCAACGGCAAAGCCTCGTTCGTCGTCATGCCCAAGGGCGGACAGTCCATCGTCGCAGAGGTCTCCGCACTCGCCCGCAGCAAGGGCTGGAACGTCGACGAGCTGCGCGTCGAGCCCGGTCGGCTGGATGAAGTCTTCAGGGCCATCACCCAGTCGTCCGCCGCGACCCCTGCAACTGCTCGCACCGCCGCGGCCTGATGACGCTGTCGGCGTTTACTCGTCGTTCGATCGTGTCCTGAGTCCGAACCCGATCCGTTGAGTGCTCAATCACCATGACGACCGTTTCCGACTCTTCACCGACAACGCTTGATCCCGCCGCGCCCCCTGCTCGTGCGTTCGCCCGACAAGGCCCGCTCGCGGGCACGTGGACGATCACCCGTCGCGAGCTCGGCGGGTACTTCCTCACGCCCGTCGCGTACGTCTTCATCGTCATCTTCCTGCTTGTCACCGGCGTGTTCACGTTCCATCTCGGCGGGTTCTTCGAGGCCGGGCAGGCCGACCTCCGCTCCTTCTTCACCTTCCACCCCTGGCTTTACCTCTTCCTCGTCCCCGCGGTCTCCATGCGCCTCTGGAGCGAAGAACGCAAGCAGGGCACCATCGAGCTGCTGCTCACGCTCCCGATCACGCTCGCCGCGGCGGTGCTCGGCAAGTTCCTCGCCGCCTGGGCCTTCACCGGCATCGCACTCGCGCTCACCTTCCCCATCTGGATCACCGTGAACTACCTGGGCGACCCGGACAACGGCGTCATCCTCGCTGCCTATCTCGGCAGCTTCCTCATGGCCGGAGGCTTCCTGGCCATCGGCTCGGCGATCTCGGCCATCACCCGCAACCAGGTCATCGCCTTCGTCATCACCGTCGTCATCTGCTTCGGCTTCCTGCTCTCGGGCTATCCGATGGTGCTGAACTTCTTCAGCGCATGGGCCCCCCAGCCGATCGTCGAAGCCATCGCCGGCTTCAGCTTCCTCACCCGCTTCGACTCCATCGCCAAGGGCGTCATCGACCTCCGCGACCTCGTCTACTTCGGCACCCTCATCGCCCTCTGCCTCTTCGCCACAGGGGTCATCGTCGAGACCAAGAAGGGCGGGTAAGGCTCTCCGATCCATCGCTTCGCAGTGGTAGCAACGAACAACCGG
>DHLW01000046.1:3925-18275 GCA_002405485.1 Phycisphaerales bacterium UBA4658 | reverse complement strand
CCCCCCCCACCCCCCTCACCCCCACTCTCCGCCCCTGCCTTCCCGTTCTGCTCGGCTTATGGGCAGCCGGCGAACCAGGCGTTGAGGTACTCGAAGATGTCGCTCACGTCCGCCGAGCCGTCCTGGTCGAAGTCGGCGGCACATCCGAGGGCGATGCTGGCGGTGACCTCGGTCTGATTGGTCGTGGCGCCGCAGTTCACTGCGCTGCGATCGCTGGCGATGAGCCGGAGGGTGTAGGAGCAGGGACGGAGACCTGCGGTGTTCCAGTTGGCCAGCGTGCCGCTGATATTCGTGGTGCCGCTGGCGATCGTGGTCCAGGTGTCGCTGCCGCCGCCGGTGTACTGCAGAGCCCAGCCGGAGATGTTCGCGTCGTTCACCGTGCCGGTGATGGCGATGATCCCGCCCGCGATGCGGCCGCACGAACCCGGGGAGGTGATGGTCGCGATCGGCCGGGTGTTGTCGATCGTCACGTCCCTGGTCACGGTGCGCACGTTGCCGCACACATCCGTTCCGCGGACGCGGACCCGGTACTGCCCGTCGGTGAGCAGCCCGGTGTTCCACGCCCCGAGCCCGTCGTTGACGATCGGGGTGGTGTAGGTCGGCGCGCTGGAATCGACGGCAAGGAACGGGGACGCCGCTGGGAGCGGGGCGTACGCGATCGTGTAGTTCGCGAAGCTCGACGAGCCGACGCCGTCGCTGACGGTGCCGTCAAAGCAGACCGTTCCGCCGAGGATGTTGCCCGTCTGCGGGGCCCGAACGTCGACGGTGTCGAACTGTTTGTCGACGAACACCACGGTGGTGACGACGCTGGAGAGCCCGCTGGTGTTGAACGCCGTCAGCCGAAGAAAGTACCACCCCTGTGAGACGCCGGTGGTGTTCCACGTCGCCAGGTTGCCGGTCGATGAGACGGCGGCGTTGAAGGAACCGATGCTCGTCCACGCTCCGCCCGACGTCGGCTGGTACTCGAGCTCATACCCGTCGAAGCCATTGGGATCGAACGCGGTGCCGGTGATCGTCGCCGGATTGCACGTGGCCCCGAGCGCCGATGGCGTGGTGATGGAGACGATCGGGGGCGTGGAGTCCTCGACCGGATACGCGAACCCGTACAACGACGCCGAGCCGTTGGAGCCACGCACGGTGATGCGGCTGTCGGCGACCAGCCCGCGCGACGAAGTGCTGAACGCTGTGGCGTTGCTTCGGACGTACACCGTCCGTCCGCTGTTGCCCGCGTTGATGCCGGTGGACCACTCGAACGTGATCGGCCCGCCGGACGAGGACCGCTCCGCGCTGGAGACGCTCTGCACCGTGATCGGCAGGATCGCACTGATCTGCGTCACATCCGTGGTGTAGCTGTCCCAGTCGCCGGCGTCGTACCCGTCGATGTCGGCGGCCGACGACGAGTCGTTCCCGATGCTGTAGGAGAACAGCAGGGTGTTGTCCGTGAGCCGGTACACCCGCTGCGTGATCGATCCGTTCACCGGCAGGATCGTCGGAATCGGCCCGTTGGGCGTGTTGATGAACCCGGTGCCGAAGAAGTTGAAGGCGCTGGTCTTGCTCCACTCCTGCACGGCGCCCGAAGGCAGAGAGCCACCGGGAACCGGCGAGAGCGTCCCCCCCGCCACGATCGGGGCCGCTCCGGCGCCGGCCCCCGCCAAGAGCACGAGCGCCGCGGACGCCATTCCCAAGCCCCTGCCGAACGTAAACGAGCACATCGCTGAGTCTCCTGTATGAGCCGGGGCGAAGTGCCCCGGCCCGACTCATGCGGACGCCCGCTCTGGACCGGCCAGGTTTTTCGAGTTCTTATCCGCGTCGCCGTCGCCCGATCAGGCCCAGACCCGCAAGCAGGACCGCCGCGCTCGCGGGCGCGGGGATGGGGCTGCCGGCGAGATTGTCAAGCCCGAAGGCCTCGCCCGCGCTCCCCGAGACAAGCATCGCCGAGCGAAACCGCACCGAAGCCACCGGGTCTGCGCTCACGAATCCTGCAAAGGTGCCGGTCGGACTGGTCTGCGGGGTGATCGTGCCAAGCACCTGGTTCGCTGCGCCGATGATCTCGAGCGTGAGCCCCTCGGCGATCGCCCCGAGGAAGATGTCCATCCCGAACGCACGAATCGGCGTGTTGAACGTCAGTCGCACCTGCGTCCCCTGCGACATGCCTTCCGGCGAATCCGTGAAGCAGTACGCAAACACCGACCCCGAGGCCGTGTCCGAGTCGATCGGGCCATACGGCGGGACGTCGATGGTGTGAAACGGCGCACCCCGATCCACGCCTTCACGCGTGAGCGTCCCCTGGCCGGCGGCGATCAGCAGGGCACTGGTTCGAAACGACGTGTCCTGCGCGAACCCCTCGAAGTTCTCAAGGAAGATCTGCGGTCCCGACGCCGACGCCCATTGTGCTCGATTGGTGAAGGTCGTCACCTGGCCCAGGCACGAACCGGCGATTCCAGCGACGCACGCTGCAGAGAGAACTTTGCGCATGAACAGACCACTCCGAGATGGTCTCTCTGTCCGCCGCTCTCTCTCGGATGTGCCGTTTGGCCCGCGAACAGACGCGGGCGAGGACACTATCGATACCAGAATGAGGGGGTGGCGTCAAGTGGCCACCCCCGAAAGTTGTGATGTCTCTGGACAAACTTCGCACGGCATCCATGGCAACACCCCGTTGCAGGGATGGTCTTCACCACTCTTCCGGCCATGCTGATCGGTTCCCACGGTGGCAATTTCCCGCGCGTTGGCGAACATTTCTGGGCCTTTTCAGGGGCCCCGGGGAGTGCCAGGAGCATCGCATGGCGGCGTTTTTTCCAGGGTTCACGTTGGCCCAGCAGGCCGGCCCGGTCTCGCAACTGGCGGGTTCGGCGGAACAGAAGATCGAGCTGGCGGCGGACCGAGCCGAACAGTGGCTCACCATCGCTCGAACCTACGCGATCGAGTTCACCCCGAAGGTGATCGGGGCGATCGTCGTTCTGTTCATCACCTGGACGCTGGCAAGCTGGGCTCGCCGGATTCTCACGCGCGGGATGGAGCGGGCGCGGCTGGATGTCACACTCGTCCGATTCCTGGCCAACGCGGCCCGTTACGCGATTCTCGTGCTCGGCGTGCTGGCCTGCCTGAGCACCTTCGGGCTGAACGTGACGAGCTTCATCGCGATCCTGTCGGCCGTGGGACTGGCCATTGGCCTCGGTTTGCAGGGAACGCTGAGCCACGTGGCGTCGGGAATCATGCTGCTCATCTTCAGACCGTTCAAGGTGGGCGATCTGGTCATCGTGAGCGGACACACCGGGATCGTTGATGAAATCGAGCTGTTCTCCACGACACTCGACACACCTGATCGCCGACGCGTGATCATCCCCAACGGCGCGGTCTTCGGGAGCACGATCATCAATCTCAGCCATCACCCGGTGCGGATTGCGACCGTTCGTGCCACAGTGGCGGGCGGAATCGACGTCGCGAGAGTGCGGAGCGTGCTTCTCGGCGCGGCGCAGGAGGTCGTCGCGGCGGGACAGGGCGGGGTCGCCGAACCCGCTCCAACGGTTGTGCTGGCCGAGCCCGGTGTCGGGAACGTGTGGAATGTACAGGTCGCGGCGGACTGGAAGCAGTTCGAGTCGGTGGTGGAGCAACTGACGCTCGCAACGGCGCGAGCGGTCGGGAGCGCCGGGCTGGCTCCTCCGCCGCCCGTCACACTCGTCAAGAACGTCTCTTGAGCACGATCGACAGCCCGCGGCCGATCGATACACTCCACCCATGCGCAGATCGGGAACGGTCGCGGTTGTTGTCTGTGCGGCGCTGCTGTGCGGCGTGAGTGTCGGCTGCGCGACGCAGCGCGGAACGCTCACCCAACAGGAGCTGGCGGAGCGGCGTCGCGCCTTTGTCGAGCAGCAGTCGGAGGACTGGACGTGGGCCACCCGCAAGATCGTCAGGCGGATGATCCGCGAGCAGCGCGAGCACCTGGAGAATCCGGGATCACCGGCGCCGACATACGACGTGCTCATGATCTCGGGCGGGGGGGACTACGGCGCGTTCGGGGCTGGGTTTCTTGACGGCTGGGCCAGCGTCGAGGGACCGTGGGAGAAGCCCGACTTTGACGTGGTGACGGGCGTGAGCACCGGCGCGCTCATCGCGCCATTTGCGTTCATCGGCGACGAGGACTCCATCTCGCGGATCGACGAGCTGTACCGAACCCCGAAGCGCGACTGGGTGTCGCTCCGAGGCCCGCTGTTCTTTCTGCCCGGGCAGCAGTCCTTCATGAGCATCTCGGGCCTGGAGCGCGACATTCGATCCCAGATCGACATGGACGTCATCCGGCGGATCGCCGAGCGTTCCCGTGAGGGGCGCGTGCTCGCCATCGGGACGACCAATCTCGATCTTGGCCTGCTCCGCGCGTGGCGGTTGAGCATCGAGTCCGAGCGGGCGGTGGAAACGGGGGACCCAAGCCGCGTGCACGCGATCCTCCTGGCCTCGAGCGCGATCCCCGCGGTCTTTCCGCCGGTCGTGATCGATGATGCGCTGTACGTCGACGGGGGAACCACTTCGAATCTCCTGATTCCATCCGATGCCCGGACTCCCCGAGCGGCGTTCGACCTGCTCAAGCGCCGGTTCCCCAACGCGAAGATGCCCAGGATCCGCTACTGGGTGATCGTCAACAACCAACTTGGCGCCGTGCCGCGGGTGATCGAACCCTCGTGGCCGAGCATCACCGAGGCGAGCATCGCCACGGCGATCCGGTCTTCGACGATCGGGGCCATGCGGCTGCTTGAGCTTCAGGTACGGTACATGCGAGAGACATCGGACATCGACGCGGAGTTCCGCTTCGTGGCGATCCCCGAAGACTGGCGCCCGCCGGTGGAGGGCATCTTCGAGCCAAAGACCATGCAGTCGCTCGCCGATCTTGGTCGCACCATGGGGCGGGACCCCGCGAGCTGGCAGACGTTCGTCAGCCCGCTCACGGGAAACGACGAAACAGAACCGGCCCCGATCGATCCGGTCGAGGAGGAGCCGTGACGACCCAGAGGTGCGCTCGCGGCGGCTGGTTCGCAGGCGCGGCGGCCGCGCTCGCGTGCGCCGGAATGCTCGGCTGTGCGGTGAACCGGCGGATGCTCACTGAGCAGGAACTGGCATGCCGGCGCGAGACGTTCATCCAGCGCGAGAGCGGCGAACGCTCGCGGATGATCGATGTGCTCGTGCGACGGTACATTCGCGAAGCCGAGGCCCATGCACGCGATCCGAGCGGAGAGCCGCCGGTGCTGGACGTTCTGGTGCTCTCCGGCGGCGGGGAGAAGGGCGCGTTTGGCGCGGGGTTCCTGCTTGGCTGGACGACGGTCGAGGGCCCGCTCCGCAAGCCGCAGTTCGACATCGTGACGGGGGTGAGCACCGGCGCCCTCATCGCGCCGTTTGCGTTCGTGGGCGACTCGCTCTCGGCCAATCAGATCGCCGACCTTTACCGTCGGCCGAGCGACGACTGGTTTCGCCTCAATGGGTGGTTCTTCTTTCTGCCCACGAGCGAGTCTTTTCTTGATCCGGCCGGTCTGCGCCGAGATCTGAGCGGAGAGGTGGCCGCGGATCGTCTGCGTCAGATCGTCCAGGGCTCGCTGCAGGATCGACTGCTGGTCGTCGGAACGACCAATCTCGACCTCGGACTGCCCGCATCGTGGGACCTGACCCGCGAGGCCGAACGCGTCCTTGCGGGCCAGTGCCCACCGTCCCGCTTCGTGGACATTCTCATGGCCTCGAGCGCCGTCCCCGCGGCGTTTCCGCCGGTGGTCATCGATGACGAGTTGCACGTGGACGGAGGAACAACGTCGAACATCCTGATCGTCACCGATCTGCAGGCCGAGGATGCGCCGCGGCGGCGCCTGGCGCAGCTCCGTCCCGATCTGAGCCCGCCCAAGATGCGTTTCTGGGTGATCATCAACAATCGGGATGACCCCGAGCCCAAGGCAGTACAGCCGACCTGGTGGAGCATCACCAAGGCGAGCGTGGACACGATGGTGCGGTCCAGCACGCTCACGACGCTCCGGTACTTCGCCCAGGAACTCGAGTACCTCAAGGTCACCGAGGCCGCGGAGATCGAACTGCGGTATGTCGCGATTCCCTCGACCTGGAAGCAGCCCGCCGGAGGGTTCTTTGATGCCGCGGCGATGCAGGAACTCGTCGATCTCGGGATGAGCATGGGGACCGATCCGGGCAGTTGGCGCTCCGACCTTGCCCGGACCCCGGCCCTGAACCGGCAGCTCACGCCGCGCTGATGCGGGACCTTTGCGGCGTGCTCAGAACGCCGAGCCAAGCCCCATGCACCGTCTCCAGGTGCTGATCTGTCCGAAATGGCTCATCGGGTGGCCCGAAAGCAGGAAGTTCACGGCGGCGCCGATCGTCGGCATGAGCTCGGACATCCGTCCGCCCATGGGATTGGGTCTTTGCAGGATGGCGTCGTCGATCTCCGGAAGCTTGGCGATGACGTGGCGATATCCGGCGAAGTAGTGTCGCGTGATCGCCTCCATGGGCGGAAAGATCTTGCCAGTCACGTCGTCGGTGCTCGGGGTGCCGTTCTTGAACAGGTCCTCCCACCCGGTCGGATTCGCCGTCGGTCCGGGATCCATGCCGGTGAGTTGACAGATCTTGCCGGCGTAGATCGACAGATGTCCGTACACCCACGCCGGGTGGTTCGTGTCGATCACCTTGCCCCCGAGGTTGGGCTTGCGTGCGAAAGTCTCCGATCGAACGTCCTTGAGCATGCCCTCGGCATAGCTGAGCGTGAGGTTCGCAGGAGGAACGATGACGGCAGCGAGAGCTCCCATGGATGGCCTTTCCGTTGCTGGTGCGAGATTCCGACCACGCCCCCAAGCGGGAGTCTAGACCCCGACGTACCGGGCCACGATCGATCGAGCCAGTGCACCATCGGTTGTTCCGCTCACGATCGCGCGGGCGTCTGGGAAAACGGTCAGCCGGAGCGGCCTGCCGGATTCCCGGTCTCTTTCTCCAGACAGCGTTCCGCGGACCAGATGCGGCGAGCACTGAAACTGGCCGTGCGGCGCAAGACGTGCTGCAAGCGCCGCAAGATCCAGAACCAAACGCGTGCAGCCCGGCGGCGTCACCTGGATCGCATCGCTCCCACAGAGCGCGGTGAGTTCCTCGGCCGGAGCGTCCAGATGATCGAACCTGTGCGCAACGCAGCACGGACAGGGATCGTCTTCCGTTGCGCGACGCGCACCGGAGATGTCCAGAGAGTGCGACCGATTGCTCCACACGTCCATGGCCACGAGCGAGCGGCTGCACAGGTCCTCGCGGCCAAGGAGGATCTTCAGCGCCTCGGTGGCCTGCACGCCCGAGGCGATCCCGACAAGTGGCCCGAGCACTCCTGCCGTGTCGCACGTGGCGACGGCGCCGGGAGCCGGCGCATCCGGAAACACGCAGCGCAGGCACGGGCCGTCGCCGGGCCGAACGGTCAAGAGCGTGCAGGTGGTCGCGACCACGCCCGCGTACACGAGCGGAACGTGGTGCTTTACGCAGGCATCGTTGATCAGGTACCGCGTCTGGAAGTTGTCGGTGCAGTCGATCACGACCTCGACCAGCCGTGCCGACGCGCGCTCTCCCGGCGCGAGCTCCGCTGGCGATCCGGAGTCGTGTGCAAGGCGCATGAAGCGTTCGATCGACAGCGGGCGTACATCCGAGACATGGGCATCGACGCGTACGGCCGAGTTCACACACTTGAGCCGCTCCGCGGCGGCGGCGGCCTTCGGCGTGCCCGCCCGGGCGTCGCGCTCGTCAAAGAGCACCTGTCTCTGGAGGTTCGTGACTTCCACGACGTCACGATCGACGAGGACGATTCGGCCGACGCCCGCGCGAGCAAGCCACTCGGCAACCGCGCACCCGAGCGCGCCACAGCCGACGACCAGTGCCGCACGCTTCTGGAGCAGACGCTGGCCCGCCTCGCCGATGCCCGGCAGGAGCATCTGACGGTGATATCTCTGGAGATCGGTTGTCGTGGTTGACCGGTCGGACATTCCGGAAGGATCGTATTGATCAACCATCCCGCCGTCGCCGCGCGATTGCCAAGCCGAGAATCGCCAGGGGCAACATGGCGGGGGCCGCCGGGATCGTCACCCGGACGGCGGTGGGATCAACGGGCACGTCATTGAGCTGGCGGAAGCCGCCCTCCGGGGTGCGCACGACCAGATCGATCGTGCCGACAAAGGAGATGTCAAAGTCCGTCGGTCCGAGCGTGCCGACATCGATGTCGAACGAGAAGATCCCGGCGTCGGACTCGGGTCCGGCGACCGGCACGACGCCATTGCCCGGAACGCCACGGAACAAACGATCGGAGCTCAGGTCCGCACCTGGAATCTGGGTCTCGGTGGGACCGCCGATGGCGTATCCGAGCATGGGCGTGGTCGCCGTGGGCGCGCCGGAAATGGCAAAGCGGGTCGGCTCGGTGATGACGTGGCCGACGCTGTTGGCGTTGCCGCCGGAGGCGCTGCGGTCGTAGATGTCGCGGAACGGCCAGAGCATGCCGGTGTATGGGCCGGGATAGCTCAGCGGGCCGTCAGAGTTGGCCAGCCCCTCGCCGAAGGCCTCCTGGTTGGAGAGCACACCGCGGCGAACCTGCACGCCCGCGGTGGTGCCGTTCACGGGCACGATCGAAATGAATCCGCGAAAGGTCTTGATGGCGAACGGGAACTGCCCGTCGGATCCGCCAGCGCCGATGGTCGACGTGATACCTTTGGCGGAACTCGAGGTGGTGGTCGTTGCGTTCTTGCACTTGACGCCAAAGAGGCCGATAAAAGCGGCCTGCGCAGATCCGCACGCCAGAAGCGCGGCCGCTGCCGGAACCAGCAGACGCACGGACTGGGCAGCAGAAACGTCGGTTCTGGGCATGGTCTCTTCTCCAACTGGGGATTCCCATGAGAACGTATGACGATTGACCGGAAAAGCAAGCAATCCGAGACGCTGAACGGCCATTCCGAGCGACATCTTGACGGTCTCAGCGCGTCGGCCGCGGTGCAGAATCAGACGGACGTCGAGCCCTCCAGCGATCTGCTTCAAGCGGCTTGCCCGAGAGTTCGAAGAACCGCACCACACGGTCCACGAACGGCGCTTTCTTGGAGGCTGACAACGTCCCGCTCGCCAGGGCCGCCTCCGCGGCGGCGATGAGCAGCGGCTGGGCTTCGGCCAGTTGGCCCGTCTCGGCCAGCGCCGCGCCGAGCGTGCTTCGGCTTGAGTCAATCCGCCAGTCTCCGGCAGCCATGTACTGCTCCCGAAGGTGCACCGCTCGCCGCGCGTGCGGGATCGCCTCCTCGCTTCGGCCAAGCCGCGTGAGCACACCCGCCAATCCGGTGAGCGCACGCGACGCGTGCCGGGCCAGGTGCGGCTCGGGCTTGTCGACGATGACCAGTTCCTGCACGTACATGTCCACCGCCGCCAGAAGATCCTCCTGAGAGCCGCGATCGGCGCGAATCCCGGCGATCAAGTCCAGGATCTCGGCGACCTCGACGCTGCGCGGGTCCAGCGCCTGGCGCGTGATGAGCGCCTGCTGCGCAAGCCGCAGTGCTTCCTCGGGCTCTCCAAGCTCTCGGCAGAGCAAGGCCAGGTTGTTCTGACTGAGAGCGAGCGCCGCCGTCGGCGGTCCGCCACGGGCGACGTGCGCGTCGATCGCGGCGCGATACCCGGCGACGGCCTCGGCGAACATCCCGTTCTCCTGGTGCGCCCTCGCGAGGTTATGAAGGGCGTTCTGTGCCAGCGGGCTTGACGGGCCGGCCAGCGCCCGTCGAACCTCCAGCGCGCGCACCGACGGCGCGATCGCCTGCGACTGTCTCCCGGCCCACTCGGCGTACAACACGCCAAGCGCACCATGGCCGCTGGCCGCGTCCAGCGCATAGTCCTCTCCGGCGGCTTCATACTCGTCGATCGACCGCTTGAACTGCGTCTCAGCGAGCTCTCGCTGCGACAGCAGCATGTGCGATCGGCCACGCTCAAAGGCGATCTCGCCCGCCGTTGCCCGCTCGGGAATCGTCATGGGCGCGAGCGTCAGCGGCTCGAGCACATCCAGCACCAGCAGGGCTTCCCTGGCCTGCCCCAGAGCGTTGAGCGCGCTAGCCAGATACAGCGACGACTTCACCGTCACCGGCGTGAGCGCGGGCGATACGCCCGGAGCCGCACGCTGAGAATCCAGGGCGGCGCGAAGGTGCGGCTGAGCATCCCGCGGTCGGCCCATCGCGATGTAGCATCCGCCGATCATGACCCGGACCTCGGCGAGCATCGCAGGGTCGTCCTTGAGCGCTCCGCTCGAGGCCAGGTCGCTCATCGCGTCCAACAGTTCTGGCACCGTCATGGACGACGGCTCGATCCACGGGTTGGCACTCTCGATGGACTTCTGGATAAAGGCCGCCGAGGCCTCGGCTCGCAGACGCTGCTGCCGCTCGCTCTCTCTGGCCAGTTCCGCGGCGTTGCGTGCGTCGGTTGCCTTCTGCAGGGCCTCCGTCAGGCGATCCCGCGCCGTGGTCGCTTCCGAGAGTGCGACCATCGCCACGCCAAGCCCCGCCGAGAGCGCCAGCACCGACACCGTCCCGGCGATCACCAGCCCCCGGTTTCGCCGAGCGAACTTGGAGAGCCGATACGCCACGCTCGGCGGGCCGGCCTCAACGGGCTCCGTGCGCAGATACCTGCGGATATCCGCGGCAAACGCGCTCGGCGAGTCGTAGCGTCGAGCGCGGGCCTTCTCCAGCGCCCGCATGACGATCCAATCCAGATCACCCCGCAGCTCGCGCACCCTCGTCACCGGCATGGGGAACACCGACGACTGTGCGCTTCCGCTCCCGGGCGACGACTCGCGTGTGCGCTCCGCCGCAATGGCGCTCAAGCGAGTGCTCGGCATGGGCGGTTCCACCTCGCGAATGATCCGGAGGATCTCCGCCAGCCCGGCCTCGCGCAGATCACGATGCGAGAAGGGCAACTCGCCGGTGAGCAACTCGTACAGGATCACCCCCAGGGCGTACACGTCCGTGCGGGTATCTACATCACCTCGCGCGTCGGCCTGCTCGGGAGACATGTACTCGGGCGTGCCGATGAACTGCCCCCGCTCGGTCAACAGAGCCGCGGCGCGTGCCATCGACGCCGTGTCATGGCCCGGACCGGAGATCGCCTTGGCGATGCCGAAGTCGATGACCTTGGGCGTCGGCTCTCCGGTGGAGTCGGAGACAAGGATGTTCGAGGGCTTGAGATCCCGGTGGATCACGCCCTTCATGTGCGCGTGCTGCACCGCGTCGCAGACGCTCATGAACAACTGCAGCCGTTGGCGCAGCCCGAGCCCCCGGGTCGCGCAGTACTCGGTGATCGGCGATCCCTGCACCAGCTCCATCACGAAGTACGGCCGCCCCGCGCCCAGCACGCACCCCTGCTCGGTCAGGCCGCCGTCCAGCACCCGGGCGACCCCGGGATGATCCATGAGCGCCAGCGCTTGCCGCTCCTGCTCGAATCGGGCCACAACGGCGCGCGAGTCCAGGTCTGCCTTGAGCACCTTCAGCGCGACTCTCTGCACAAAAGGCGCGGAGCGCTCAGCGAGATACACGACGCCGAAGCCGCCCTCGCCGAGCACGTTCAGCAGGCGGTAGGGACCGACTCGGTCGTTGGGGCCGAATCGGCTGGATGTGTCGAGCGGTTCGGGCATGTCCGGGCGCACTTTCCCCTGCAACCTCATGCGTCGATTGACCATCGGGCAGCCAGACTTTGGCGATCCTCCGTGACCGACGCCCGACCGGGCGGCCTGAACCGGGGCCAGACGGAGTCCTATTTCGCCAGCTTGGCGACCAGCCGCCACACCGCGTGCGGCGAGAGCGCGCGGCCCGTCTGTGCGTTGAACTCTTCAACGATCGTGTCAAAGTCCGGGTGATACGGAAGACGGTCGCGCTGACCGAGCGAACCCACGGCGCGAACGACGCGTTCGCTCAGCCACGTCTCCTCGTGCGCTTCGAGCTTCACCGGCAGCGTCGACGGTCGTCCCACTCGGGGCAGCTTTCCGGCCTTGCGGAGCGTGTGCAGCTTGCGGAAGAGTGCGTAGGTCGAGAGCGCGGGGTAGTCCTGCTTGGCCTTGGCCGCCAGCGCGTCGAAGTCGGGGGTATAGGGCAGGTCGTCCAGCGTGCGCCCGGCCTGTTCATACAACCGGATCAGCCCGTCGAACGCGGTCGTTGATCCAGCATCCTCCTCATCCGCGCTCCCAAACAGCGCGGGCCCGTCCGCGGTGGTCGCAGACGACGCCGGGGCCATCGGCACGCGAAGCGAACGCTCGCTGATGGGCCTTGCCTGATCCACCGCCACCTGCAGGGGCGTGATGCCCGGGCCGGCGTCACTCACCGCTTTGGCCGGAGAAATCGGGATCCACACCCCGGCGGCGTCCCGTACGACGCCGCGGACCCTGTGCAGCCAGTCCTTGTACCCCCCCGCTTCGCTGCCGCCGTGCCCGCCCGAGCGATAGGCCTTCACGACATTCGCTGCCGACAGATGATCGAAGACGTCATCACCGATCGCGACGGTGTGCCCGAGGGCTCGACACACCTCACGGATCTCGTCCACGTCCAGCAGAGAGAGCGCGTGCCGTTTGGTTTTGTCGCAGACGCGGACGAGTTGCCCGACGGCTTGGTGGGCCGTTCGAAACGGCATGCCCCGGGCCACGAGATACTCGGCGAGCACGGTCGCGTCCAGGTGGCCCCGATCCAGCGTCGCGTTGATCCGCTCGGCGTTGAACCTGGCCGAAGCGACCACGCGAGCCGCCATCGCGACGCAGTCTCGCGTCATGTCGTGGGCGGCAAAGACATGCCGCTTGTCCTCCTGCAGATCGCGGTTGTACGCCAGCGGAAGGCCCTTGATGAGCGTCTGCAGCGCCGTGTGATGCCCGAGAATCGTGGCGCACCGTCCGCGGATGAGCTCGAGCATGTCGGGATTGCGCTTCTGCGGCATCATGCTCGACCCGGTCGTGTACTCCTCGCCGAGGGTCAGAAACCCGAACTCGGTCGTGCAATAGATGATCCACTGCTCGGCCAGCCGGGACAGGTGCAGCGCGATCCGCGAGCAGGCGTGGAGATAGTCCAGGGCCTCGTCGCGGCTCGCCGTCGAATCGATCGAGCTCAGCGACGGCCCGGCGAATCCGAGATCCAACGCCGTCATCCCCCGATCCAGCGGAAGCGTCGAGCCAGCCACCGCGCCCGAGCCAAGTGGCGATGCCGACAGTCCGTCGGCAAAGGTCCGCATCGACTCGAGCCACCGGCGATCGCGATCGAACATCGCCCACCACGCCATGCACTCGGCGCCTACCACAATCGGCTGGGCCCGCTGCAAGTGCGTGTACGACGGCAGCAGCACGTCACCCTGCCCTTCGGCGACGCGCACGAACGCGTCCTGCACCTCAGCAAGCCCCTGGGCCAGCTCCGCACCGGCATCCCTGAGCCACAGACGAAGATCGAGCGCAACCTGATCGTTCCGCGAGCGGCCCGTGTGCAGCTTCCGCCCGGCGTCGCCGATCTTCTCGACAAGGGCGGCCTCGATGCACATGTGCACGTCTTCCAGCTCCACCTTCCATCCGGGCCAGGCCCCATCCACGCCCACGGCCTGCGGACCGGCCGGAGCCGACTCGATCTCTCGCGTGATCTGCGCCAGACCCCGATCGATCGCCGCGTAGTCCTCTCGCGTGATCAACCCGGCCCTTGCCAGCATGCGGGCATGGGCGAGTGATCCGCGGATATCCGCGGCATACAGCCGTGTGTCGTACGAGAGCGACTCGACAAACCGCGCCGCCAGCGGATCCGAACTCGACCCCTCGGCATGCTTGGCGTGCTCCCAGGGCTTGGCCGCCGATGCGGCCTTGGCCGGGGTGTCCGCCGCCCGCGAGTTCTTGCGCGAGGGCTCGGACGGACGATGAACGTTGGTCGGCGTCTTGCTCATGGCGGAATGATCGAATGGTACGGGGTTTGCGCGGTGCGCAGCAGGTCCGCCTTGCGTACGACCCCTCGACGCGGGCGGGGCTCAGGGCCCATACTGTTCACCATGCCGGCCCCCAAAGAACGCCAGACCATGCACGTCCGCTCGGAGCGGGCCATTCTGGCGGCCGTCCGCCTCCCGGAGTCCGTCTTTGACGAGCGCGACCCGTTCGGGGAGTTGTCCTCTCTGGCCGAGCAGGCCGGCGCCGTGGTCGTCGGGACGCTCGATCAGCGCAAGAGCAAGCCCGAGGCCGCCACGTTCATGGGCGCCGGCAAGGTCGAGGAGCTTCGGGACCTCTGCCAGGCCCTCGAAGCCGACGTGGTGATCTTCGATCACGACCTGTCCCCCCGGCAGCTCGCGAACATCGAGAAGGTCGTGGGCAAGAAGATCATCG
>DHLW01000046.1:0-3767 GCA_002405485.1 Phycisphaerales bacterium UBA4658 | reverse complement strand
TCGCCGCCCGAGCCACCACCCACGAGGCCAAGCTGCAGGTGGAACTGGCACAGATGGAGTACACCTATCCGCGGCTTCGCGCCATGTGGGACCACCTCGAACGCATCACCGGCGGCGGGGGCGTTGGCGGGGTGGGCACCCGAGGCCCGGGCGAGCAGCAGCTCGAGATCGACCGTCGGCTCGCGCAGCGCCGTCGGCTGGAGCTTCAGGCCGAGCTCGACGACATCTACGCCCGCAAGCGTCGAATGGTCCAGGATCGCAAGAAGGACCACTTCACTATCGGCATCGTCGGCTACACCAACGCGGGAAAGAGCACGCTCTTCAACGCGCTCACCGCCGGCGGCGCCTATGCGGACGATCGACTCTTCGCCACGCTCGTCACGCGGACCCGGGACTGGGACCTTGGCGGGGGCTTCACCGTCATGCTCAGCGACACCGTGGGTTTCGTGCGGGATCTCCCCCACAACCTCGTCGCCAGCTTCCGCGCGACGCTGGAAGAGGCCACGCACGCTGACATCCTTCTGATCGTGCTGGACGTCAGCGATCCCGCCGCGGACCTCCACTTCAACACCGTCTGCCAGACCCTCGACGATCTCGAGGCCGAGGTCCGCGAGACCGAGCGGCGCGACGGCAATCTGCCGGAGCAGAACTACGACGAGCACGGCTGGACCCCGCCAAGGCGTCTGCTGCTGCTGAACAAGGCCGACAAGCTCACCGACAATCGCGAGCTGCTGGTCTGGCGACAGCGGGCCGGCGAGCATGACGCCTTCGTCATCTCCGCACTCGACATCCAGCGTGCCCGCGAGCGCGGCGACATCGAAACCGGACTGGGCTATGCGCAGCTCCGGGCCCGCGTCCTGGAGATCGCCCAGCAGGAGGAACTCGACGCCGAGATCGTCGTGCCCCTCCGCGACGGCAAGGCCGTCGACCGCCTGGAGAAACGCGCCAAGGTCCGCGACCGCGTGTATGACGAGTCTGGAACGAGCGTCACGATGCGGGTTCGCATCGGACGTCGACAACTCGAACAGCTCAAGAGCACGTCGCCAGGCCTTGTGATTCGCGAGCTCGGCCCGGCCTCGGCGGGGGCCGCGGTTGTCCCTCCCGACAAGCGTGCCCCGGCGACATAAGCCCCCCACCCCCCAGCCAACCCGCACCCCCACTCCCGTGGCTTGGCAACCTCCCAAACCCATCGGGTGGACTCCAGCCCCTTGCGCGCCGATACTTGTCTCCCCGTCCTGGACCGCCATCATCGGCCCGGGCCGGGAGCGCCAGGCCACCTTAGCTCAGCGGTAGAGCGATGCTTTCGTAAAGCATAGGTCCAGGGTTCAAATCCCTGAGGTGGCTCTTTTTCGGCTCGGCACCCTTGGACATCCGCGTATCGTCCGGCGTGTCCATCGATCGCTGCGACATTGCCGTCGTCGGCGCGGGAGCCGCGGGGCTCTTTGCTGCGGTCTGGGCCGGTCGAACGCTCCAAAAGCGTGGGCTCTCCGGACGTGTCATCGCGTTCGACGGCGCCCGCAAGCTCGGCGCCAAGATCCTGGTCGCGGGTGGTGGTCGGTGCAACGTGACCCATCACGTGGTCGATGAGCAGGCCTATGCGGGCTCGTCTCGCAACGCCATTCGGCAGGTCTTGCGTCGGTTCGACGTCGCGGCGACCGTTCGGTTCTTCTCGGAGCTCGATGTCGAACTCAAGCGCGAGGAGACGGGCAAGCTCTTTCCGACGACGGACGACGCACACACTGTTCTGAACGCGTTGTTGCGGGCCGCACGCGAGGCGGGGACCGAGCTTCGGCATCCGTGGCGAGTGCGAGAAGTGCGGCATGTTGGACAAGACTCCCACCGGTTTGAGGTTGTGGGTGAACCTGGCGCATCATCCGATCATCCGGATGATCGGGTGATTCGTGCCCGGATGGTCATCCTTGCCACTGGCGGCATGGCCCTGCCGCGGACCGGGTCGGATGGAGCGGGCTATGGCTTTGCACGAGCGCTCGGGCACTCCACCACGCCGCGGATCGTTCCCGCGCTGGTTCCGCTGCTTTTGGGCGATGGCGGCGTGTTCATCAAGGACCTGAGCGGGCTGACGCTGCCGGCGACGATCGAACTCTGGTCATCAACCGGCAGGAAGTTGCAGTCGTTCACGAACTCGACGCTGTGCACGCACTTTGGGCTGTCGGGGCCGAGCGTGCTGGACATGAGCCGGTACTGGCTGGAAGCGCACCATCAGGACCCTGGAGCGACGCTGACGATGAACTGGCTGCCCGGCAAGACTGTTGAAGGGCTGGACCAGCTTCTCTCTTCGCCGGCGTCGGGGACCACGGTGGGGCGAGCCCTTGCGGGCCATGCGCCCGAGCGACTAGCTCGTGCGGTGTGCGCAAAGGTCGGTGTGGAGTTCGCACAGACGCTGGCGCAGCTCAAGCGCGAGCATCGCAAGGCGATTGCGACGATGCTCGCCCGCTGCCCGCTCAACGTCACCGGGGACCGCGGTTTCACGTTCGCGGAGGTCACCGCGGGGGGGGTGCCGCTCAGCGAGCTGCACCTTGGGAGCATGGAATCGCGCGTCTGCCCCGGTCTGTATCTCTGCGGGGAGATCTGCGACGTGGACGGGCGGATCGGGGGATTCAACTTTCAGTGGGCGTGGGCCAGCGGGTTTCTGGCCGGCCAGGGGGCGGCCGCCGCACTCGCCGAGGGAGACACGGCGACAAAGCCGAGCCGCGATCAGCCAGACTGAGCGACGCCGTTCTTGATGGTGGCGACGACGTTTGGGCGCTCTTCGACGATCTGGTTGGCGACTTCTCTGCGGTGCACGTCGATGGCGCGCGGGAAATCAAAGGCGATCCGGACGCGATCACCCTTGATCGACGCAATCCGAACCACGCCAATCGGATTGGCGGGATCGCCGATGACGACCTCTTCGCCTTCGCGTCGGGTGATGACCAGCATGCCGGACCTCCAGTCCCTTCGAGCATGAGCGGCGCATCACTGCGCCACGCCGCCGAACTGACGACGCGGGAAGATCATAACCGATCTGGCGGGTGATGGAAGTGGGAACCGACAGGAAACGACCGCTCGAACACCCAACCACACCCCGAATCTGGGGACAAATGGTGCAGTCGGGAGGAGAGTCGGCAAGGCCGAAGATGATCGGCCTGGAGCCAGCGAAGTACACTGCGGCATATGCAGGAGCAGTTCAAGGTCCAACTGGTCGCCAAGCTCAAGCCGAAGGCCGCTGCACAGCCGTCGGAGGCGGCCGCGGTGCCCCAGAGCGTGCTGTTGACCATCGTGTACTCCGACGGGGTCTTTGGGACCGACGAGGAGCAGGCGATGGTGACGGAACTGAAGTCGGAGATCGAGTCGGCCTGCTCAGCGGCGTTGTGTGGAACCATGCAGGGCGATGACGTGCTTCCGAGCGAGCTCGGCAAGGCGTTCATCGGGGTCACCGGGGAGGACGCGGACCTGATCTGGGCGGCGATCGCCGATCTGCTGGAGAAGCGCACGTTTCAGCCGGGCTCCGTGGCCCTCAAGAAGTACGCGGATCGAGAGGAGACGGTGGACCTGACAACGCTGGTGTAGCGATGTCGCGGTTGTGTGTCGGGCGCGTCCGCCAGCGAGCATGACCAAGGCGTGGCTCAGGACGACGTTTGCTCCGGAGTCGGTGCTCCGGCGATGCGCGAGCACGTGCGCTGCGGCAACCTGAGGGGCAGGCCATCCGAGACACTCCGGCAGGCCCTATTCCCCCACCCCCCCACCCCCCCTCACCCACGACCCAC
>DHLW01000125.1:442-3930 GCA_002405485.1 Phycisphaerales bacterium UBA4658 | reverse complement strand
CGCTTTCAGGCAGCCGCCGACACGTCCTGGCATCGAAGCCGAGGCCGACGGTCAAGATCGTTCCCTCCGCGGCAACGTCATGGCCGACGCGGCGGTCGCACGAGACCCTCATCCGCTCCGGACGCCCCGGATCGTGGCACGTCATCTACCCGGCCCTGAGGCCCATCGGAGCCATGGACGCGAACCGCCCGACGCGTCTCCTTCAGCACGCCCGGAGTTCCCGGAAACGCCGGAAGAATCTCCAGCATCCGCGCGCACGGCTGGCAGCGCCGCATCCGCTGTCCCATGCGTCATGGGATGACTGTCGACTGCAACGGTGATCCGAACCCCGTCAATCCCCTCGATCAGCGCGCGCCCGAAGAACGACGGCGGCGTGAACCCGGGATTGACTTTGTTCCGGACCAACTGGTCGATGATCCGCCCGATCGCCTTGACCGTGAGGACGTACGCGTGAGGACCCTTGATGACGACGGTCGCGCTCTTCCCCCGCGCGTTCTCCGCCTGCGCCCACGCGTACGTGTGCCGGCTGTCGAGTTCCCCGTCGGACGGCCCCGGTGCAAAGAGCCAGCGCGAATACCGCTCCAGAAACACCCTGAGCCAGTTCAAGCGCCCCCTCATGAACTGCGCCAGGATCCAAGGGTAGTACGAGTACGCGGAAATGTCCCGGATCCTGGTGCTCCAGAAGCTGGTGATGACATCACCCATGGACGCGTTGCTGATCAGCGAGTAGTCCCGTCCTTCGGCCCGGAATGTGCGCCTCTGCAGGGCGGATCGTGCGGAGACGAGCTCACCCGCGCGCCGCGTGTAGCCTGGTTCGGTGGCCGACCTCAGCAGCGACATGATCGTTCCCCTCGATGCCTTGCCGAATGTAGCAAAGCCCAGACACAGCCGGGTTGGCTCAGCCAACGACTCGGACGCGATGACGCCGGCGATGTCGGTCATGGTGACATTGAAGCCAGCGCCGGGCATCAGCATGACTCCACGGGCATGCGCAGCATCGTGGCGCTCGAGTACCTCGATCATGTCGGGGCATTCAGCCGCGAGATCCACGTAGTGCGTCCCTGTCTGAATGCAAGCGTCGATCAGGAACCTGTTCACGCTGGAGCTGATGCTCGCCAGGTTCACCACGGCCCGGATGTCCGAGAGGCGAGCCGCGATGCCTTGCGTCTCGCAGATCTCGAAGACCCGATGTTCCAGCCCGAGCCGCTGCGCTGTCTCGCTCAGCTCCTTCTCCCTGGCGCCGAGGACAATCGGCAGACTCCTGTCAAGCGCGCGCTCCAGGAAGAGATTGCCGGTGTACCCGAGTACTCCGTACACGAGAATCTTGGTCTTCAAGGCGAGTCAAGTCATCGGTCATGGCGATCAGCACAATCCTCGGGCGCCGATGCCCGGGCTTGCACCGCCCTCCGCGCGAGGGCGCGACCCTGCCGGCGTGAATGCCACTGCCTTCCGGTCTGACAACCAACCTACCACTCCGATCGACGTTACGCCGTGGGCCAAGCTGCGCGGCACATGCCGGTCTGCGGGATCGGGGTGGTGGAGCGCCGTTCCGCGTCCCCCGGCCACGACGATGGTGCCGTCGTGTGCGACACTGGGGGGCCGAGGAGCCCATGGCGGCTCGCCCGAACGACCGCCCGTGGGCGGAGTCCGCCGTCTCAGGCCGTCGCCGGACCGGCGCGATGAACGCCACGCTCGCGAGGGCCGCGCACCAACGCGACGATCGCCCTCGCGGCCGGCTCGACGTGAGCCAGGGCATCGTCTCCGATCGGGGCTCCGAGATAGAACGTGCTCCCGCGCACGGCCACGGCCCAGATCGGAGGGGCCGGGCCGAAGCTGCGTTCGTACGCACTGAGCAGTGCGGCCGGGGACATCATGTGCGAGAAAGGCGGGGGGACGCCGTCCGCCGCGATCCGGGAGATCGCCAGCGACTCGGCGGCGACCACGCTCGCGTCCACGATGAAGACCGTCTCGCGTCCCGCGATGTCGAGGGTATGCTCGACCTGAAGCTGAAAGTCGATGAGCGTTTCGACATGGCCTCCCGCGATCTCCGCCGCGAGCAGCTCCTCGACCCGCGCGACGACCGCCGGGCCCAGCGCATCGTCTCCCCGCGAGGGGTTCCCGATACCGATGATGAGCACGGGGGCCCGACTCACGTCGAAACGGTCGCGTCCCGTCGTGCCCGCCCCACGACCACGCCAGCAGCGTCGATCACTTCGACCACGAGTGGCATCTGGCCGAGCGCGTGAGTCGCGCAGGACAGGCACGGATCGAACGCACGAATCGCCACCTCGATATGGTTCAGCAGGGCGTTCGTGGGCTCGTGACCGTCGAGGTGGACTCGGGCCACCTCCCGGATCGCCTCGTTCATGGCCTGGTTGTTGTGCGTCGTCGCCACGACAAGGTTGCACCGCTTGACGAGATCGTCTTCGCCGATCTCGTAGTGATGGATCAGCGTACCGCGAGGTGCCTCGAGGATCCCGATCCCCGTGCCGTGCCTGGGACCGGAGGCGGTGAGCGCATCGCCGAGGAGTTCGGGGTCGGCGAGCAGGCCCTGGATCACCTCGGCCGCGTGGAGAAGCTCGATGAGCCGCGCCCAGTGAAACGCGAGCGGCGCATGCACCACGGCAGGGCCGAGGGTCGCCATGAAAGCCTGCCGCTCCGCTTCCGCGAGTGGTGTGGGGATGATGTCGCAATTCTGGAGCCGGGCGAGAGGCCCGACCTTGTACCAGCCGTCGTCGGGGCCGAGGTCGGCGAAGTATGGGAACTTCATGTAGCTCCACGAGCGCACCGTCTCTCGGAGCTTCTCGCCGTAGCAGTCCTGGGGGACGCCGTCGAAGCGGATGGTTCCGTCGGCGTGTCGTGCCCGGAGCACCCCGTCGTAGAGATCCATCTCGCCGCCGCGGCCTACGAGCGAAAGCAGCGCAGAGGGCACCGTTCCGAACGGGACATAGAGGTCACGGTTCCGCTCGAAGAGGGCGGACACCATGGCCACCCCCGCTTGTGCCCAGGCGAGCACGTCCGGGATCGGGCGCGCAAGCTCGTCGCGGTCCTGTGCGGTGAGGCCCCGGTTCATGCCCCCGGGGATGGACCCCGTGCCATGGACGCGCTTGCCGGCCGTCTTCGCGATGACCTCCTGCCCGTACTTGCGGAGCAGGATGCCGTGCTTGGCGATGTCCGGGTAGTCCCCGAGCACGTGCACGATGTTGCGCTTCCGAGGGTCGGCATCGAACCCGAAGAGCAGATCGGGGGAGGCCAAATGGTAGAAGTGCAGGGCGTGCGACTGGAGGATCTGCCCGTAGTGCATGAGGCGGCGCAGGAGCTCGGCAGTCCGCGGCACCGGGCGCGCCCCCACGACGGCATCGAGCGCCTTCGAGGCGGCCAGAAGGTGGCTCACGGGGCAGATGCCGCACAGGCGTTGAACCATCACGGGTACTTCCCAATAGGGCCTTCCCTCGATGAAGCGTTCGAAGCCGCGGAACTCGACGATG
>DHLW01000125.1:0-275 GCA_002405485.1 Phycisphaerales bacterium UBA4658 | reverse complement strand
CCTGGTGCACCTTGTGGTCGCCGTCGAGCAGGAGTGTGACCTTGCCGTGCCCCTCGACGCGTGTCAGGGGCTCGATGACCACCCGGCGCAAGTTCCCGGGGGCGTTCGGGGCTTCGAAGGAAGAGGGCATGGCGGGTCGTGTCAGTCGTAACGGATCAGACCGTGCCCGAGGCGGGGGGCTCGTCCAGCGGCGATGTCTTCGAAGAATGCCCAGAACGCTTCCGCTGACGGCGGGCAACCTGGCAGCGAGAAGTCCACGTTCACGACGTCGTGGA
>DHLW01000045.1:1255-2518 GCA_002405485.1 Phycisphaerales bacterium UBA4658 | reverse complement strand
TGACCAGTAGGCGGTGCTGTCCTCCCTGCTGGATGCCACCGGCGGCGACGGTGACGCGGTGGCCGAGGTGTTCGCTTCCGGTGCCTGGAAGCACGGGGCCGCGTCCAAGGTGCTGCCGCCCGAGGTCTACTCGTCGCTGTTCGAGGTGATCGAGCAGCCCGAGGTCAAGACCGTGACCCGGATCGACCCCAAGTTCCTCCCGGCCAAGAAGGGGGGTGCCCAGTGAGCACGACCCCAATCGACAACCAATGGAAACCGGGCGTCGCAAGAAGTTCTACCGACATGTCCGCCCGCGAGTACGCCGCCATCCACCTCCGCGTTCCCGACAGCGGCACGGCTTGGCTGGACGAGATGATCGTCAAGGCCAACCGCGACTACTTCGCGGCGAAGGCGATGGCTGCGATTGTCGGAATGATGAAGCACACCGAGAACCTGTTGCCCGAAAGCCTTGAAGAAGCGCAACAGGCCGCAGTTTATACGTTTCCTTCGACGCAATTGACCTGCTTAGGCGACCAACAGGAAACGGCTCAGACGGCCTACGCCTTTGCCGACGCGATGCTCGCCGCACGCAAGGGGGGTGCGGCATGAGAGGACACACCACCGTCACCGTCGTCGGCAACGTGGGCCGCGTGCCGGACCTGAAGCACATCGGCGTCTCGCAGATGGTCGCCACCTTCTCCGTCGCCGTGAACGAGGTCCGCGTCAACAAGGCGGGCGAGCGGACCGAGCATGTTTCGTGGATCGACTGCGAAGCTTGGGGCAAGACCGCCGAGTCCGTCGCCCAGTACGTCACCGAGGGCTGCCCGATCTATCTGGTGGGGCGGCTCCGGCAGGACAAGTGGACCGACGAGTCCACCGGGCAGAAGCGGTCGAAGTTGAAGGTGGTCGCCGACACCTTCCGGGTGTTCAACCGCCGCGAGCAGACCGAGGACCACGAGCGGCCCCCCGCCAGCGTCACCCAAGCGGCCCCGGCGCCGGCCAAGCCCCTCTCCCAGTGGGGCGACGAGGTCGGGCCACTGACCGAGGACGACATCCCCTTCTGATCTCCCTCCCATGCGGCCGGGTTGGCGGCGGAAGTCGCCGGCCCGGTTTAGACCAAGGAGCACGAATGAATCTGGTGTTGCGAGTTGGGCTTGGTGAACCGATTGAGATTCAGCGGGACGGGTGCCTGCTGGGGACGTTCACCGTGATGCACAAGTCCGGGCGGGCGGCCCGCGTGAAGATCAGCGGGCGGGGCCTGCATGGGCTGGACTTCCGCCGGGA
>DHLW01000045.1:0-1061 GCA_002405485.1 Phycisphaerales bacterium UBA4658 | reverse complement strand
TGCTGCGGGCACAGAAAAACAACATGGCAGTGATCGACGCGGGGGACTCCACGCTGGTGGTGGACCGGAACCTTGATGGCCTGTCGGTGATGACGTATCGGAGCAACTCGCCGACCCCGGCCCGGGTGATGCTGGACCGTGACGAGGTGATCGCGCTGGCGGAGATGCTGCTGGAGGAGGCCCAGCGGATGGAACGGAAGCGGAAGCACAAGGAGACTGCGAATGTCCAGGGTTGATGTGGTGCGGGAAGTCGTGAAGATGGACGAGCGGGTTGAGAAGTTGTCGCGTGCGGTGTATCTCATGGCCCAGTACGTGGCCCTGCACACCAGCGAGAAGGAGAACACGGACTCGGAGCGGCACGCCCTGTTCGAGCAGATCATGCAGGACGGCGAGTGCCAAGAGCAGATCCGCCGGGCGTTGACGTACCAGCGGTCGGACGAGCGGCGGGAGTACGTGGAGAGGGTGGAGGGTGCCCTGGTGCGGATCAGCGAGGTGGCGAAGAACCCCAAGGGACCGCGTTGCGACACCTCGGCTGACTGGGCAATGGCGGAGATGCTGCGGCGCCGCGACGTGCCGCCGAACACGATCATCCCCGGCCCGGCGCCGGCGGCCCCGTCGCCCTTGCGGATCACCGAGCCACCGACGAAGACACCCCCGTTCTGACCCTGCCCCTGCGACCTGCGGGTGCTGGGCAACCGGCCCCGCGGGCTTCTCTCTCTCCTCCTTCCCCGCCGCTCGCGGAAACGCACGGCGGGGGGTTCGCCCGGTCGGCGTTGCGGCGCAAACGCGGTCCGTCTTGTGGACTAAAGACCTTGCGGGTTCGACTCCCGCGCCGGGCATTGAAAGGAACAACGTCCATGCCCAAGCAGAGGAATCCCAACGCAGAACCGTCGCGGAAAGTGAGCACACCAACCCGCACGGCCACAGACACCGCCGTTCCCCGGCTCAGCGACCGGGACGACGTCATCTTGTTCGAGTTGCCCCTGCCGATGGCGACCCTCAAGCCCAACGCCCGGACCCACTGGGCTCGCAAGGCCAAGGACACCAAGCGGTACCGCTCG
>DHLW01000152.1:3688-3974 GCA_002405485.1 Phycisphaerales bacterium UBA4658 | reverse complement strand
GCTCCCGAAGAACACCGCAACGAGCATGGGAAACACGAAGGTGAAGAAGAACCCGACGCGATCCCGAAGGAGCAGCCGGACGTCTTTCAGGCAGATGGCCAGGATCGCGTTCATGCTCGGCGCTCAGTCGCGCAGACTCCTTCCCGTCAGGTTCAGGAACACGGCCTCCAGGTCCGGTCGATCGATCCGTACATTGCGCACGTCGGGCGAGCCCAGACGCCGGGAGAGCTCCCCCACCGGGTCCTCGGTGGCGATGCGCTGCTCGCCCTGGTCGGTGCAGATCGTG
>DHLW01000152.1:3330-3567 GCA_002405485.1 Phycisphaerales bacterium UBA4658 | reverse complement strand
TCGCCCTGGTCGGTGCAGATCGTGACCACGCTCCCGCCGCCGTGACGCGCGATGAGCTCCTCAACCGACCCGAGGGCCAGAAGCTTGCCATGGTCGATCACAGCGACCTGATCGCAGACTTTCTGCGCCTCGTCCATGTAGTGCGTCGTGTACACGATCGTCACGCCGCCAGCCCGGAGCGACTTGACGATGTCGAGAATTGCCGACCGCGACTGTGGATCAACCCCCGCGGTCGGC
>DHLW01000152.1:1072-3176 GCA_002405485.1 Phycisphaerales bacterium UBA4658 | reverse complement strand
CATCGAGCAGCAGGAGCTTCGGTCCGTGCATGAGGGCCGCGGCAAGGTTCAGCCGCCGCTTCATTCCGCCGCTGAACCCTTTCACACGATCGCCTCGACGATCCCGCAGCCCGACCAGCCCAAGCACCTCCTCGGTGCGCCGGGACGCCTCTGCGCGGGGCATCTCGAACAGCCGGGCGAAGAACCGCAGATTCTCCTCCGCGGTGAGTTCGTCGTACAGGGCGATCGCCTGAGGCGAGACTCCGATCATCCGCCGGGCTCCGGGTTCCAGCGGGTCATGAGCGCCGTCCAGTCGGACGCTGCCGGCATCGGGCCTCAAGAGGCCCACGGCCATGCTGATCGTCGTCGTCTTTCCCGCCCCGTTGGGGCCGAGAAACCCGAAGATCGACCCGCGGGGCACTTCCAGAGAAAGCCCGTCCACGGCGACGATCCGGCCGAAGGTCTTGCGGATGTCGGTCATCGTGAGCATGGGCGGGCGTCAAGATACCGATTCAACCGCTCGGTCGCAAACACCCCGGATCCATCGCCCTCGGGACGATACCGTTCACCCCATGGCCAAATCGGCCCCGACATCCTCCGGCAAGTCTCGGCCCGCCAAATCCAAAGCCCGCCAGGACCACTCCCCGACCATCGAAAACCGCAAGGCGCGGCACGACTACGCCATCGGCGAGACCTTCGAGTGCGGGATGATCCTCACCGGCTCAGAGGTCAAGAGCATCCGCGACGGCAAGGCCTCCCTTCAGGAGGGTTTCGTCCGCGTCGAGCTCGGCCAGCTCAAGGGCGGGCCTCGCGCTGAGCCCGACGCCAAGAAAGCCAAGCCCGGTCAACCCGTCATCCGACGCAGGCCCAGCCCGCCCGGCCTGTATCTGCACGGGGTGAACATCGCCGAGTATCCCCCCGCCGGCCCGAGCGGATCGGCGGCGCAGCACAAGCCGACGCGTGTGCGCACGCTCCTTGTCCACGCCCGCGAGCTCGCCAAGATGGCCCGGGAGGTGACCACCAAGGGCGTGACCGTGGTTCCCCTGAAGATCTACTTCAAGAACGGGGTCGCCAAGCTGCTGGTTGGGCTGGGCAAGAGCAAGACCCACAGCGACAAGCGCGACACCATCGCCAAGCGCGACGCGCAGCGCGACATCGCCAGGGCCATGAGCCGAAAGTCCTAGCCAAAGCGCCCGCTCGCCACCCCGACCACACTCACGCCGCCTGCGGCGCCGAACCCGGGATCTGCACGGGCTGATGCACGCGCACGCTTCCCGGGCACTGCTTTGCGGCATAGAGCGCCTGATCGGCGAGCGCCAGCAGCAGCCCGGGCGTAGCCGCTGCGCTCAAGCGCCGGCTCGCGACCCCGATGCTCATGCCGATGTCGCACTCTCGACGCCCCGCCGACCGCGGGCCAAGGACGTGGATCACGCCGGTCCGCCGACGATGCTCCTCCAGCCGCGCCCGCATGCCCGCGCTTCCAAGCGCGAACTCCGCGAGCACGCGCTCCGCCGCCAGCTTGGCCCGGCCCGCGTCGGTGTGCGGAAGGATCACGATGAACTCGTCACCCCCGACCCGAGCCGCGAAGTCCGACTTTCTCAGCGTCGCGGTAATGGCCTTGGCGGCGATGCACAGCAGTTGGTCTCCCGCGGCGTGCCCAAGCCCGTCGTTCACGCACTTCAGCGCGTCCAGATCGATCTGCAGCACGCTCAAGTCCACGTCATGCCGGCAAGACGCGCTGAACTGCTCGCTCAGCCGGGTCTCCAGCGCGCGACGGTTCCCCAGCCCCGTGAGCGCGTCGGTCTGCGCGAGCGACTCCAGACGATCGGCCCGCGACCGCGCCTCGTCGAGCTCCTGGCGAAGGGCGCGAACCTCCACCTCGATGTCACGCGTGCGGCGCTCCTCACCCGCCCGCGCATGCGAACGAACGACCGCCGCCCGAACCACAAGCGGAAGCTGTTCCAGATACCCGGGCGATCGCAGCAGCACGTCCGTCGCGCCCGCGGACAGCGCCTCGTCGGCAAGGCCGGGCCGATCCGCCGGCACGATCGCCACCAGCGCGCCGGCCTGCCCGGCTCCCCGAACCCCGCGGAGAACCTCCAGCGGGAGCGCGGGATCATCGCAG
>DHLW01000152.1:0-859 GCA_002405485.1 Phycisphaerales bacterium UBA4658 | reverse complement strand
TCGCCTCTGCACACAGCCCGGCACGTCCCGCATCCGAGTCCACCACCACGATCCGCGCGCTCATTGGTTCGGCGTGCATGCGATGACTCCTGCGTCCGGGAATCTCCGGCCGCGTCGTCGCCATCGTCCGTTTTTCTCGGGCACTTCACTCCCGCTTCGGAACTTCCGCCGAGATTCCGTCAGAATCCGCCCTGAGCCCGAAAGGTCTTGGCCGCCTGCACCTTCGCCTCGGCACGCCGCTTCTCCCGCTGGTGCTGGTCCAGCTCGACCGCGGACATCCCATCCGTCCGACGGGCGTTCACGCTCGCCAGCTCCGCCTGGGCGTCTGACTCGCTGAGCTTCTCCGCGCCCGTCGCGTGGGCGGCAAGGATCGTGAGCGTGTTGTCCACCATCTGCACGAACCCATCATCCACGAAAAACGCCCGCGAACCGCCCTTGGCCTGACCCCGATCCGGGAAGTCAATCCGAAGCTGGCCCGTCCCCAGTTGCATCACCATCGGCGCTCGGCCGGGCAGTACGCCCAGCAGACCGTCCCAGCACGGAACAACCGCGCCCGTCGCCGGTTCATCCAGCACCTGGGCCTCAGGGGTGATCAGCTTGCATCGAAAGGTCGTGGCCACGTATCGGTCTCCGTTCGGGGTGCCGGAAGGCCCTGAACTGTATCGCCCACGCCATGCCTTGTACACCCTTGAACCTCACCGCAATCGACGCCCTCGGCTGCCTCCAGCGAGTGGGGGGGGACAGCGGCACGACAGGGGGGGGGGGGGGGGGGGGGGGGGGGGGGGGGGCGGGGCGGGGAGCGGCGGGGGGGGGGGGGGGGGCAGGAGGGAAGAGAAGGAGGGAGGAAGAAGGAGAGAAG
>DHLW01000142.1:14625-15001 GCA_002405485.1 Phycisphaerales bacterium UBA4658 | reverse complement strand
AAGCCGCTGCGAACCACCTGGGAGGGTTGGATGCTGGTGCGAACGGCGTGCTGGTCCGTCCCCAAGATGTCTCAAAAAACGGGTGGCGAAACGACTGGTTGCAGGTTTTTTCGGTTTTTCTTGGGAGTGGGCTCGGCCAATGCTGCGATATCGCGTATCGGTATCATGATCCCTCGGTCTGGTTCGCTGGGGGGTTGTCGCTTGGCCAAGCGAGCGCGGCTCGCTCGGCGGGCGGTACGACGCGGTCGGTCCCCGAAACGTCCATCTGGCGGAGCATGCATTCGATGTCGATTGATCCTGCGGAACTCAAGGGTCGGAAGCTCGGTCGAGTGCTGACCAAACTGGGCAAGGTCACCCGTGAGCAGGTCCACGAGGC
>DHLW01000142.1:13883-14290 GCA_002405485.1 Phycisphaerales bacterium UBA4658 | reverse complement strand
CGAGTACAACCCCCGGTCCAAGCGTCTGAAGATCGCGATGAAGAGCGCGGACAACTTCCGGGCCGTCGACGACCTTCGCCTCCTGATGGGGTTCAACGTCGAGGCCGTGGTCGCCGACCCGGCCCAGATCGACGCCCTCATCAAAAAGCACTATGCAAAGGGCGAGAGCGTCGCCAACGTCGTGAGCGAACTGGCCGCGGACAAAAAGTTCGAGCAGCTCGCGGGCAAAAGCTCGGCGTCGATCGACATCGNNGGCCCTCTCCGAGGCCGCCGAGGACAACAAGGTCATCAAGCTCCTGAATCTGGTCCTGCTCCAGGCCATCAAGGACCGAGCAAGCGATATCCACTTTGAACCCTTCGAAAAGGAGTTCAAGATGCGGTATCGCATCGACGGCGTCCTGTACGAG
>DHLW01000142.1:0-13749 GCA_002405485.1 Phycisphaerales bacterium UBA4658 | reverse complement strand
CGCTACCGCATCGACGGCGTCCTGTACGAGATGGTCCCCCCGCCCAAGCACCTCGGGCCGGCAATCACCAGCCGCGTCAAGGTCATGGCGAACCTCGATATCGCCGAGCGGCGACTGCCCCAGGACGGCCGCATCGAGCTCAACATCGGCGGAGCCCCCGTTGACCTGCGCGTGAGCGTGCTTCCGACCATGCACGGCGAGAGCGTCGTCATGCGCGTCCTGGACCGCTCCAACGTGCAGCTCAAGCTCGATCGCATCGGGCTGCGAGAGGACGATCTCACGAGCGTTCGGCGGCTCATCAACCGCCCCAACGGAATCGTCATCGTCACCGGACCCACGGGCTCCGGAAAGACCACGACCCTCTACGCCGCGCTCGCCGAGCTCAACGACATCGAGACCAAGATCCTGACCGCGGAGGATCCCGTCGAGTACGACATCGACGGGCTCTGCCAGTGCCAGGTGAACGTGGAGACCGAGACCACCTTCGCGCGTCTGCTGCGTTCGTTCCTGCGACAGGATCCGGACGTGATCCTGGTCGGCGAGATCCGCGATCTGGAGACCGGCAACATCGCCGTCCAGGCTTCGCTCACCGGCCACCTCGTGCTCAGCACGCTCCACACCAACGACGCGCCAAGCTCGATCCTCCGCATGCTGGACCTGGGCATCGAGGGCTTCCTGCTCACGGCCACGATCGAAGGAATCGTCGCGCAACGGCTGGTCAGAACGATCTGCCCCAAGTGCAGGAGCGAGTACGAGCCCCGGGAGGAGGAGATCATGGAGCTCGGCCTGCTCCCCGAGGACATCGGGGGAAAGAAGCTCTTCCGCGGCAAGGGCTGCGACAACTGCCACGGCTCCGGATACCGAGGCCGCATGGCCATCTTCGAGATCATGACCATGGACGACACCATGCGGGACATGATCATGAAGAAGGCCTCGACCAACGCACTGCGCGACTACGCCCGCAAGCGCGGCATGCGCACGCTCAGAGAGTCCGGGCTGCTGGCCATCTACGACGGCCTGACCACGATCGACGAGGTGGTCCGCGAGACCATCGCCGAAGAGGGCTGATTCCCCCACGCGACGCGACCGGCGCCGCGACGACCGACGCATCGACTCCCACGCGTCCCCCGACGGACGCCGCCAGATGAAGATCCTCGGGCCACTGGCCCGCTTGCATGGAGGTTGACTCGGCATGGCCACCTTTCAGTACGAAGCCCTGAACGCCGCGGGCAAGCCCCAGAAGGGCACCGTCGAAGCCACCACGACCGAGGAGGCGATCCAGCGCATCAAGGGGCAGGGATTCTTCCCGACCTCCGTGCGCGAACAGAAGCAGAAGTCCAAGGCCGCTGGCGGCGCGGGCGGCGACGGCGAGGTCGTGACCAAGAAGAAGAAGAAGGAAGTCGCCTTCTCGATCGGCAAGGTCAAGGCCAAGCACCTCACGACCTTCACCCGCCAGCTCTCAACGCTGCAGGACGCCGGTCTGCCGCTCCTCCGCTCGCTGCAGATTCTCGAAAGCCAGCTCAAGCCCGGCAAGCTCAAGAACGTCCTGCAGGAAGTCTGCGAGGACGTCGAAGGCGGCACCAGTCTGTCCGAAGCCATGGCCAAGCACCCCAAGGCCTTCAACCGGCTGTACACCAAGATGGTGGCCGCAGGCGAGGTCGGCGGCGTGCTGGACATCATCCTCCAGCGACTGGCCGAGTTCATGGAAAAGGCCCAGTCGCTCAAGCGGAAGATCCGCGCCGCGCTGATCTATCCGATCGCGGTCGTGATCATCGCGACGGCGATCCTGACGTTCATCATGGTGTTCATCATTCCGAAGTTCGAGGAGATCTTCCGGGACTTCGGCGTGGCCTTGCCCGCACTGACCCGCTGGCTCATCAACGCCAGCCGCTGGGTCGCCGGGACCAACGTGGGGCAGTCGATCCCGGGCTGGGTCTTCATCGTGGCGTCGCCGTTCGTGATCTGGATCTTCTTCGTGCTGGCCCGCAAGAGCCCCATCGGCAGGGCCGTGCTGGACACGCTCATCTTCTGGATGCCGATCTTCGGCAACCTCATCAAGAAGACCGTGACGGCCCGCTTCACCCGCACGCTGGGCACCCTCATCTCCGCGGGCGTTCCCATCCTCGAAGCCATCCTCATCACTCGCGACACCTCCGGAAACTACGTCTTCGAGAAGGCCCTGACCAAGGTCCACGACTCGATCCGCGAGGGCGAGAGCTTCGCCGGCCCGCTCCGAGAGAGCAAGGTCTGCGACGCCATCGTCGTCAACATGATCGACGTCGGCGAGGAGACCGGCGACCTCGACGTGATGCTCATGAAGATCGCCGACAACTACGACGAAGAGGTCGACGTCGCCGTCGGCGGGCTCATCAAGCTCATCGAACCGCTGCTCATCGTGTTCCTCGGCGGCGCCGTCGGCACGATCGTCGTCGCGATGTTCCTCCCGCTGGTCGCGATGATCGAATCCCTGCAGGGTGGCGGAGCCGTCTGATGCACACACGCACACACACCTCCGCGATTTCCCGACATCGGGCCCTCCGTCCCGGGTTCACCGTCATCGAGGGCGCGGTCGTCTTCGGGATCATCGCCCTCCTCGCCGGCATCCTCCTCCTGGCCTTTCGCGGGGCTCGCGCGGGCGGAGACGTCGCCGCCGAACGCTCCGCCGTCGTCGCCATCAAGATCGCCGTCGAGCAGTTCAAGCAGCAGTTCGGGTTCCTGCCCCCGCTGGTCGTCGATCGCGCTCCGGCCCCCGGCGGCGTGCAGACACCGATCACCAGCGACGACGCGCCCGCCATCTGGCGAGCCGCCGACCTCGCCGATCCCATGTCTCCCATCAACGGCGGACGAAAGTTCAGCGAGCTCTCCCTCTCGTACTACCTCGTCGGCGTCCTCCGCAAGGAGATCGACGGGGTCGACGGTCCCGGCCTCACCGCACCGGCCAAGAACGGCTCCTTCTCCCGTTCCGGACGCACCTTCGACCCGCTGTTCGATCCTTCATCTCGCAAGACCAAACGCGGCTCCATCCGCCTGTACAACAGCCCGACCAATCGCGACGTCGCCCTGATCCTGGACTACTGGTCCGACGCGAGCAACCTCGCCGAGGCACGCCCCATCCGGTACTACCGCTGGCTCCCGAACTTCTACACCGAAAGCGGCCAGTACCGCGCGCCGACTCCCGAAGACGTCGGCAAGGTCCGCGACAGCAACATCCCGCTCGCCGCGGGCGACCCGAACACCGACGCCTCGCTCCGCTCGGCCGAGTTCGCGATCGTCTCCCCAGGGCCGGACCGGCTCTTCGGCGACGAGCCCATCGCGGACATCCGAGACCGCCTGAAGCTCGATCCGGCGATCAGCGACGCCGCCGCACGTGCCCGGGCCGTCGCGGACAACATCGTGGAGGTCGGCCGATGAACCCATCCATGCCACGCTCCCACGCCGCCGCACGTGCCCCGCGGCTCGGCCGGACCGGCGCGTTCACCGTCACCGAGCTGCTGGTGGTGATCGTGCTGATCTCCATCCTCGTGCTCATCGCCGTCCCCAGTTTCCAGTCCATGGTCTACTCCTCCGAGGAAGCCCTCGCCGAGACCCAGCTCCGCGGGGGCATCCGCGCCGCACGCGACGTCGCCGTGCGTTCGTCGGCGGGCAACGACGGGGCGGCGGTGATCTTCTTCGACCGAGGCGGGCGAACCACCATTCTCCCCTGCGTCAAGGCCGGTGAACTCGTCGAGAACCTCAGCGGACCAAGCGGCGTGATCGTCCTTCGTCGCGAGGTCTTCGCCCCCGCCGGCCCGCCCGTGCAGTTGCCCCGCAACTTCATGCTCCGCGGATATCTTCCGCCCCAGTCGGTCACCTCGGACTTCTACGGCAACAGCGCCGCGTCCACGGGGTACTCGCCGAACCAGGCCGCCTGGGCGTTTCCGGAAACCGACTTCTTCAACGCCGAGTCGACCGACGCCGGACTCGATCGCAACACCTTCCTCGTCCGCTTCGAGGCCGGCACGGGCGCCCTCGTTGGCGCCAGCACCGAGCCGGTTCTGGTCTTCGCGCCGCGGCGAAGCTCGGCTGGCCGACAGGCGCAGCCGTTCAGCGACTTCCGCGCCGATCGCGACGGCGTGGAGGATCCGGTCCGATTCGTCAAGCGCGTCCTCAGCGCCCCGACCCTCTCAAGCCAGGAAAAGGTCCGACTGCTGGGTCGGGAGTCTTCGGACATCGTGATGGCTCGGCCGGTGCAGCAGATCGCCCTCTATGACGAGAGCCGCCTCGCCTCCGCCTTGAGAGCCAGGATCGACCCGGACACCGGCGCCATCTACGCGGCGCCGCCTCAGAGCGGCGACCTGCAGCAGTTCGGAAGCTACGCGCCGCGATACGTCCCCGCCCAGCCACAGGACATCTCCATCGATCGCATCAACGACTGGATCGAGGGTGACACCGACCTTGACGGCCGGTTCGAGACCGGTGAAGACGGCGATCGCCCCCTCGCCCGGCTGTACAGCGTCGATCGCTACACCGGGGCCCTGCGCTCCATGCCCGTGCAACCCAAGATCACCCGATGAGCAAGCCAACACCCATCTCCGATCGGATCGATCATGCCCGCGCCGGCTTCTCGCTGATCGAGATCCTCATCTCGATCCTCATTCTCGCGCTGGGCCTCCTCGGGCTGGGGGCTCTGTTTCCCGTGGTCATCCGCGAGCAGCGCGCCGGCACCGACGCGATCAACGGCGTCATCGTCTCCAACGCCGTCCGCGCCAGCATGTCCAGCGCAAAATGGGGCAACGCCCTGCCTCGCGCCGGCGGCCAGCCGCATCCCGCCCTCGATATCGCCAACTATGGCATCGCCGATGCCACGTCGTTCCTGTGGGATCGCATGCGATACCCCTTCGGACACCCCCTCGCCGCTGGCAGCGTCAACTTCAACGGGTCGATCACCGACGGCCTCGGCGCAGGATTCACCCCGGCAAACCAGCGCATCGATCAGCAGGACTTCGGCTTCGGCCAGTGGCTCGCCGGCGAAATCGTCGATCTCAACTCCGGCGAACTGCTCTTTGGTTACCCGGATGACGTCGACGTGCGCGAGCGCGCCGTGGCGCCCTCGGCCGCCAATCCCAGTCCTCCCCCGCCCACAAACACCCGATGCACGGGCTATGTTGAAGTCCCCGTCGCGGCACGGCTGTTCCCAAGCGGACCTGGAGTCGTCCCGATCTATGTCTGGGACGTCGCCTTCCAACGCGTCCCCGGCACGCGCGAACGCGACGCAAGCGGCCGGCTGATCGGCCGTCCGTTCGATGACGCCGTCCGCGCGGCGATCTTCGTGCGCCGCATCGATCCCCGCATCCGACCCCCCGAGGGCACCAGCTACGTCGAGGCCATCCGAGGCTTCAGCCGCGTCGATGGCCGCGAACTCGCCGACAGCGAACGACGCCTCCCCGTCGGCGAGAACAACCTCGGCATCCCGACGCTCGATGGCACCGACGGCTCCGGCGGGCTGCGCTACTCCAGCATCCAGACCGTGAACGTCCGCTTCGACTTTGACGACTCCAACCCAGGTCGCGCCGCGGTCTACGGCTTCCGCGATCGCGTGTACTTCGCCGCCGGCGTGGATCAGCCCCTCACCCAGCAGGAGCTTCGCCGTGAGTACGCGTTCCTCCGCCAACCGGGACAGAAGATCGTCGACAATCTCGGCAACGTGTACTCGGTGGTCGGGTCCGGCAGCCAGCCCGGAGCCGCGGGCTTTGACGTCGACGGCGACGGCGATCCGGACTATCTGAAGATCGATCCGCCAGTCCCGGCCGACATCAGCTTCGAGCGCAGCTCGCTCAACGCCGGCAGCCGCCCCGACGACGTCGCCATCCGTCAGATCGCCTACACCAGGCAGCCGCCGGTCTCCATCACGCTGGTCGATCTGCTCCGCGGAGGCCGCCCATGAGTCCCTCTCCTTCCTCGCCCCGCCGCTCGCCCGTCGGCACGGACGTCCGAGCCGGCGCCGCATTCACGCTCGTCGAGATGCTCATCGCCGTCGGCGCGGTCGCGCTCATCTCTGTCGGTCTCGCCCGTCTCTTCGCCTCGACCGGCGAGACCGTCCGCGTCGGTCGGCGCATCAGCACCCTCAACGAGGCGGCGGCCACGCTCGAACGACAGATCCGCAAGGACGTCGCCAGCATGACCCGCGAAGGGTTCCTGGTCATCCGCCACAAGAACATCGAGGGCACCGCGCCGACCACCGGCGCCCAGCCCGCGGGCGTGCTCCTGAGCGAGGACGACACCGGCGCCGCCAGCCGCATCCGCCGAGCAGATGAAATCCTCTTCTTCGCCGCAGGTCGATTCACGTCCATGCGCGAGCCGCAGTATCCCACACGCCAGGCCGTCGGCAACGCGGCCCGCATCTACTACGGCCACGGCGTCCGTGATCGACGCCTCGAGGACTCCTCCGCCACCGGCTATCTCCTCAACGGCGATCCCATCATCGACCTCGATCCCGACACCCTCGCCAACTGGCCAGAACTCGGCCAGACCGGGGCCAATGAGTTCGCCTCCAACTGGGCCCTGCTTCGCCATGTTACCGTCCTCGCTCGGCCCGCCATGACCGAGGCCGTCCCGCCCGCAGACGCCCCGACCTATGCCTCCAATCCCGCCCAGTGGCGCGACTCGCTCGTGCAGGTCGATCTCCAGCCCTCCGCGGCCAGCATCTTCCGGCTCGATCCGCTCAATGGCACCGACGACATCGTCGGCGGCGGCTACCGCTCGTCGGCCAACGCCAACGTGCGACTCCCGCTCCCCGGCCAGTGGGCTCGCGACGGCTTCGGACCCGTCTACCCACGCTTCGCGTCGGGCGCAGTGGACGTCGCCAGCGTCGACCTCAGTCTCGTCCGCAACCGCGTCCTCTCGCTCCCAGAACGCGTGCTCCTGAAGAACCCCGCGGCGGTCGCCGAGACCTTCGACCCCATCGAGGTCATCCGCTCCGCCAGCCCGGCCCAGCCAAACAGCACCGCCCACCTGATGAAGATGCTCATGGCCTCCGCCCTGCCCAGCGCGCCGGCGGAGATCGACGGTCCGCCAAACCCCACTCAGGCCTCCGACAGCGAGCCCGAACAACGCATGCTCTGGGCCCCGGTCCCGGCCGACTTCACCGGCCTTGTCGATGGCAACGCCCGCTGGCCCGACAACGAGCCCTGGCGTCGCCAGGATCAGGTCATGCTCACCTCCACGCCCATCGTCGTCGGTTGCACCGAGTTCATCGTCGAGTGGTCCTTCGGCGAGGTCTCCCCCGTCAACGCCGGCGGCGGGTCCACTCGCAACACCGGCCAGCTCATCTGGCACGGCCTGCCGCGATGGGATGACTCAAACGGCAACGGGCGACTCGATTCCTTCGAGACCGCGTTCGCAGGTCCCTACCGCAACCAGACGCGCAACACCGGCGGCGGGTGGGACGGAGCGCTCGGGCCAGACCAGCACCTGGTCATCACGTCCACCGGCTTCGCTCGGCCCGCCCCCGCCTCGCTCATCCACTGGCCCACCAGCGTCGCGTTCGACACCGAGTTCGGCCTGACCGGCTCGGCCCTGCCTTCGGAACTCACCCCCCTCTACTCGTTCTTCGGATACGTCGATCCCACCTACAGCAACTCTCCCTACAACCCAGCTCAACCCACCACGCTCCCCTGGCCTTGGCCAAGGCTGCTCCGGTTCACCGTCACGCTCGTGGATCCGTCGGATCCGCTTGCCGAGCAGACCTACCAGTTCGTCGTGGAGTTGCCAAGCCAGCAGCAGTGACCTCGCGGACGGGCGCACCCCGCCCTCGGCCAATCGCAGATCGGAGTTTCGCGATGCTCGACCATGCCCCGATTCCCGCTCCCATTGCGCCGGCTCACGCCGCCCGATCGCGACGTGCCGCGCTCCGCCGACGCGGCACCGTGCTCCTCATGGTCGTCGGCGTCCTTGCGCTCCTGGCGATCATCGCCGTCGTCTACGCCACCCTCGGCCGGGCCGATCGATCCTCCAGCGCCACACTCGTCCAGCAGCAGCGATCCGACCTGCAAGTCGCCGCCGTCGCGGACTACTTCGCCTCGGTCATCGCTCAGTCGTCCTTCGCCCGCTATCCGGAGCCCACCGCCGAAGGCAGCCAGGTCGGCCGCCCGGTGATCGGGGCCAATCCCATCGTCTTCAACCGCGCTCACACCTACCCCTGGACCGACGCGTTCTTCATCTCCGCGCCGATCGACTCCGCCGCGATCGCCCGCTCGGGCATCCCCGTGCCCGCTGGCACGAACATCGAGCAGTTCTCCAGCTTCACGCCCACCGGCGACGTCGTCAGGCCCTGGGTCACCCCCGCAGCGTCGTTGTCGCTCCTGGATCCCCGCGAGTTCGGCGATCCGTTCCTCGCCGCGTTCCGCCCAACGGCACTCGGCACCGATCCCAACTCCGCCAACACCCTGGACTTCCTGCCCTCACGCCTCCGCGACTGGGCCCACATCTCCAACTTCGCCCCCAGCGGAAACTTCATCAATCTCGCCAACCTCCGCCCCGAGCACGGCGGCTTCAACGCCCGCCACGGCTTTAACGGTCCCGGACTCCTCAGCTACGGGCTCACACTGTTCAATCCCGCCACCGGCGTCTCGTACCAGGTCGGCACCCCGCAGCCGCTCCCACAGCGGCCATCTCGCATCGACGACACCGTCACGCCTCCGCCGGTGCAGAACGCCAGCCCCCTCGTCCCGGCTCACTGGACCACCGATCAGCTCTCGGCGTTCCGCCCGCCAGTGGACTTCGATCACGATCCCACCGACTTTGAGTACCTCCCCAACCAGTGGGCCGACACCGACGGCGATGGCTTCGTCGACGCCCGCTGGTTCACCCTCGACCGCATCGAGGACTTCGAGTCCGGCGGCGAAGCCATCGTGCGCTCCGTCGTCCCCACAGGCACCCGCCTCCGATACGTCTTCGCCGCTCGCGCCGTCGACAACTCGGCCATGCTGAACGTCAACGTCCACACCGACTTCCTCAACGGGCCGCTCACGCTCTCCGGCGTCGGCACGTCCTCCTCCATCGCCTCGCTGCCGACCTCCCGCCCAGACGACATCACCCCGCCCGGCCTGACACCCGCCGACGTCGACCTCGCCCGCCTGCTCACCATGCGCGACGCCTTCACCGACGCCCGCGACGGGTGGAACCTCCCGGAGACCGGCGCCGCCGGCTTCACCCGCGGCGGCGCGCTCGGCGACAACCTCCGCGATTACACGTTCAACGTCGGCGGCGGGCCCGGAGCACGCACCGCCTCCGACCTGATCGGTCGATCCGCCTTCGCCGCGCTCGAGAACATGCGGCGCACCGGCGCGTCCCGCCTCGCAACATTCGCCAACGACTCGGTCTTCCCCATCTTCGAGCGTCACGAGATCGACGCCGCCGCCGAGTACACCGATGGCGCGTTCCGCAGGGATCGCTTCCAGTTCGAGACCCTCGCGTCGGCGATCGGTAATGACGCCCTCCTGACCCGTCGCGAAAGCACCGGCGCGGCGGCCAACCGTCTCAGCCGCCTCTCAGGCCTCTTCGGAATCGACGACGAACTCGAACTCCGCGCGTTCTGGGGCCTCAATAACCCCGACACCCGCTCGGCGCTCGAGTCGGCCATCGGCGGACGCAGCGACGACAACCTCTTCCGCACCTACAGCCCCCTCCGCGACACGCGATCTCTGGGCATCGAGGCCTTCGGCCGCGATCAGAGCCAGGCCACGCTCTTCCCCATCTCCAGCGATCCCAGTGCCGACGCCAAACGCACGCTGCTGGGCGCCTATGCCGACGTTCGCCAGTTCCTCACCACCGTCTCCGGCGCACGCCCGATCAAGGACCCCGGCGTCGCCCCGACCTACACCGTGCAGATGACCTCGGCCTTGCCGCCGATCTCCACAACCGCCGCCGACTTCAACAACCGCCAGCTCCGCGCCGAGGCCGCGTCGACCGGCACCCCCATCGTCGGCGAGCTCGTCTCGCGCCCCGACGTCACCGCGCTGCTCAACAGCGTCCAGCGGTTCGCCGAGGAAAACGCCCAGACCCCCAAGACCACCGCCGAGCTCCGCGAGTTCGTCGAGTTTGCCGCAAACTCCAGCGGGCTCTTCGGAACCAACGCCGACGCCGGCCGAGGCGTCGTCTACCAGATCTTCGAGCTCTACGCCAACGCCATCATGCCCTACACGCACCGGACCTTCTACCCCGGCGCCTGGCAGTTCCTCACCCCGACCACCAGCGTCGACACCAAGCACTACATCAACGGACTGGCCTACGGCGGCAGCCCGGAGCTCGCCCTCCGCCTCGCCGCACACATGGCCGTCAACCTCGTCGACGCCTTCGATCGCGATCGTCAGCTTCCCTCCGGCGGCACCCCCGCCTATGACCGGCACATCCCCACCGCCGTCACGCTCATCCTCGCCGAAAATCCAAACGAGCCCAGCGTCCCCGCTCAGACCAACGGCAACTCCATTCCCGCACGCGGCTCCCGCACCGAGGACATCGAACGCGCTTTCCCGCACCCGCAGCTCAAGCTGCACCCCACCCAGCGACTCCCCGAAACCCGCGGGCAGAACGGCCAGGGCATCCGCATGGCCCAGTCGGATCCCAACGTCGCCGGTCGGCTCACGATGTACGGCGTCGAGCCGCAGCCGTTCCTCGTCGAGGTCGCCGCCTTCGCCATGTACACCGACGCGCCACGCTCTGCCGGCGGTGATATCGAAGAAGCCCCAAGCAGCAGCACCCCCGGCCCCATCAATCGCCTGCAGCCGGGCGGTGGCAGCGAGCCCGCACCGGTCACCATCCGCATCGAGCCCGATCTCACCGAGGGCGACTTCCTCGGCGAGATCCTCGCCTTCAAACTCAACAACCCCTTCGACGTCACCGTCACCCTCTACGACCCAGACGCGCCGGCCACGCAAGACCAGGTCATCTACTACCTCGAATACGCCAACCGCTTCTACGCCTTCTGCCCCACCGAGTTCACCAACACCAGCGGCGCAGGCCTCCGCTTCCGCCGCCCCGGCACAAGCAGCGGCCGGATCGATCTCGCCCCCGGCGAGACCCTCACCTTCTACGCCATCAACCCCGGCACCCTCGACCAGCTCTGGGATCGCTTCCGCAACGTGCTCGAACGCGCCCCACAGCCCGTCCGCATCGCCAACATCGGAACCCGCGACACCACGCTGAAGTCGTGGCTCGAGCAGCAGTTCGGCGACGGCTCCCGCGTCAACGGCCGGACCGACATCTTCGACCGTCAGCTCACCCCGATCTACCCAGACTCCCTGCAGCCCATCGTTCCCAGCAATCGGCCAAACTTCCGCATCTTCGGCCAGCAGGATGAGGTCGACATCTTCGGCGAGAACGTCCTCCCAGGTGCCAACGCCGCCGGATCACCTTCCGGCAACGGCACCCCTCAGGACCTCCAGGCCGCCACCCCCGTCGAGCGCAAGGTCGCTCACCTCTGGCGCGTCATGCGCACCGAGATCAGCTCCGACCCGCGCGGCAACGCCCTCGAGGGTGATCTCAACGTCTCCACCGAGTTCAACGACCCTTCCAACGATCTCCTCGCTGACCGCCTCCGCGATCCCACCATCGCAGGCGACGGCAAACTCTTCACCTTCGTCCGCCCCACCAACACCCTCGGCGTCGATCCCAATCAGAAGATCGGCGGCGCAGAGGGCGGCGACGAGGCCTCCAACACCCTCCCGTCCCTGAGAGACAACACCGGGTTCTCGACCATCATCTGGGCCTCCCTCCGCCGTCCCGCAGATAAGCCCCGGGCCTCCGGCGGCACCCTCGAACCCGGCAACTTCTCCACCCGTGGCGTCCTTCCGCCTTGGTGCATGGAAGTCCGCTCCGACCACGGGCTCGTCACCGGCAACGCCGCCGTCTCCTTCTCCCTCAATGACATCAGCGGCGACTCCGGTGTCAACGACGCCGGACGCAAGTCCAACTACACCACCGGTGAGAATCGGCGCTTCATCAGCATGCGCGATCTCGTCACCGCCACCGCCCCCGCCGCACCAACCATCCGGCGTGCCATGACCCAGGTCTCCGGCTTCCGAGAAGTGCCAAACCTCAATCGCGATCGCGTCGCCGCCGACGACACCACCTTCCGCCAGGTCGCCGTGGAGTACCACGCCGTCGGCGAACTCTCCACCGGGGAGAGCATCAACCCATCGCTGTTCAGCAGGTCCGCGGACTTCCTCCTGCCCCTGGCCATCGGCCCGGTCTTCGATCCCTCGGTCGACTTTGAGCAGTCCAACCTCAGCGGCTGGGATTGGTCGGGCAACGCGGGGGACCCCAAGATGTCCAAGCGCGAGCTGCAGTGGCTCACGCTCGCCGAGGCCATCGCCCTCTCCGCCGGGTACTTCAGCCCCGCACGACAGGACGACGTCCTCAGGGACTTCGCCCTCGAGGAGCAGCTCGGCACCGGCAGCTACCAGGGCAACTATCCAAGCCGCGCCAAGACCGATCGAGGCCACCTCCGGCTCGACGCTTTCACGCCCTACCTCGACTTCGACGGGCCCGATGACGAGCCGGCCCGCCCGATCGGTTCGGGCGTGCCCTTCGCCCTCGCCGTCATTGATCAGTTCCGCTCGGCGTCTGGCGTCGCCACGCCCAGCGTCAACGTCAACGGCACCTCTTGGCCGCGCGGGCAGAACTACGTCGCCGCGCCCGGCGGCGGAACGTTCAACCCGCGCCTGGGCGCGCCCGTCACGCTCGTGCCCGGGCTGATGAACATCAACACCCTCTCGACGATCCCCATGCGTCAGCTCCCGCTGCTCGCGCCAGATACGAGCGACGACTCCTGGCTCCGTCGCAGCATCTCCTCAAGGCCCTCGGTCTTCTCCGAAGTCATCAAGCCCCCGCCATCCTCGGGCGGACCCGCCCCCGCCGTGCTCAACTGGGACGTCGTCTCCACCATCGAGGCCTATCGCGATCGTCGCGATGTCTTTGACCTGCGATTCGACGACTCCCCGGGCGCTCAGCCCCTCACCTCCGCCGCACAGTCTCCACTCCGCTTCAGACGGTTCACCCGCGATCAGATCGCCCGCGTCGACTTCAACGCCAACGAGACCGCTCCGCTCAACGCCGGCCGCGGCATCCTGCGCAACGCACGCGGCATCAAGTCCCTCGGCGAACTCTTCGCCATCAACGTCCGCGACAACCCCGAAACCACCGGCTCTGGCGCAGATCCCTTCTGGACCGGCAGCATGTTCGCGATCGCCCCCGAACGCACACCATTCTCCGGCACGCTCCCGACCACCTTCAGCGAAAGCCGCACCACTGCTTGGCCCGAGATCAGCGGCTCGATGTTCCTCGACCGCAACTCCAGCGGACAGGCAACCACGCCCCCGACACGCCGCGCCATGCAGATCGATGAGAGCTACGCAGACAAACTCGCCATCGGCAACGCGCTCCTGAACACCGTGAGCGTCCGCTCTGACATCTTCACCGTCTACTTCCTCATCCACGGATACAGCCCCGAAGACATCGAAGCCGTCGACGGCAGGCCGCAAGAGCCCCTCATCCCGTCCTTCGCCAAGCGCTTTGCCATGGTCCTCGACCGTTCCAACGTCTTCTCCCCCGGCGACAAGCCGCGCGTGCTCCTGCTCAGAGAAGTGCCCGTCCGCTGATCACGCTCGTGCCGTGTCTGCAACGGCGAGTGGCGGAGTTGGTGGGTGGTGGGGGTGGTGTGGGTGGGGGGGGGTGGGGTGGGGGGGTGGAGGGGGCGAGCGTACCCGTTCCCCG
>DHLW01000074.1:5604-5782 GCA_002405485.1 Phycisphaerales bacterium UBA4658 | reverse complement strand
CCACGCTCGCTCTCCCCCGCCGCCCCCGGCCCGGTCCAGGATCCGGATCTCCTGCCCCACCGGGACGCTCGCGTCGGCAAGCGGGCGGATCATGCCCCAGTTGCCGGGCAGCCCCCCGGCCCAGTCCACCTGCACCTGCTTGGTCGTCGCCCGCGCCGGAACCACGATCGTGTCCGGC
>DHLW01000074.1:5061-5394 GCA_002405485.1 Phycisphaerales bacterium UBA4658 | reverse complement strand
CCCACGAGGCGACGAGATTCCGCCACGAACCGCCCGAGGCCTGTGTCGCGGCAACCGAGATCGACTGCTCGCCATACCGCGGGAGGAACACCCCCTGCCACGAACGGGCTCGCTGCACCGTCTGCCCGTACACGCTGTCCACGACCGTGAAGTGCTGCCCGTGCACGCGCCGGGGCTTCAGGATGCTCGCGCCGCCCCAGGCGATGAGCGTGAACGCGCCAGTGGCCAGCACGAACGCCACCCACGCGTGCTGCTTCAGCTTCCGCTGCTTCAGCGCCAGATACCCAACCGGACCCGCAACGACCCAGTACCCCACGAACACGACAAAGGCCA
>DHLW01000074.1:0-4995 GCA_002405485.1 Phycisphaerales bacterium UBA4658 | reverse complement strand
CCCGACCCCCACCCCCCCCCCCCCGCCCCCCACCCCCACGACAAAGGCCAGCAGCAGCCCCGACGCGGCTCGCCCCTCGTTGGCCACGAATCCGCCGATCCGCTGGTCGACGTGCTCGACGCCCTGGATCGAGAAGTCGTACTCCGGCGGGTCGCTGCCATCGGGCATCTTGCGACGCGGCGGGCCCATCGCCGCAAGCTCGCTGTTTGTCAGCACCCGCAGCCGCTTGCCCAGGATCCGATTCCAGAACTGATCCGGCATCACCGCACGGGCCTGGTTCTGCAGCTTGGGACTGGAGACGTCGATCCCGATGACCGTCACCATGCCCGTCCCGACGATCCGCCGCACCACAACCGCCGCGCCGTCGCTTCCGGCCATCACCGGCAGCGTGTCCATGCTCCACTGGGCGCCGTCCTTTGGCGCAAAGGTGTGCACGACCGCGTCCTTGGGAAGCGTCGCCTGCGGATCACGAGTCAGCAGCCCGCGATACGCGTTCAGGTCCACGCTCTCCTGACGAGTCACGCGCACCGCCGGCATCAGGTCCGCCAGCGGATTGGCCGGCTGATCCAGCCAGACCTGCCCGACCTGCGGCAGGATGATCACCAGATGCCCCCCGCGCCGGACATACTCGCGCACCGCCTCGGCCCAGGCGTCGCGCAGGAGCGTCGGCTGATCCTCGGCCCGGTCAGAGGTCCAGACCAGCGCCTGCAGGGGCGCATACCCGAACCACCGGTCCGGAAGAAGCGCCGGCGTCAGCCCCCCGACGATCTCCGTGAGCTCGTGCCCGGTGATCGCGTAGTTGCCTGTGCCGCTGTCACGCAGATTGGCATACTGCTCCAGCCCCGCGGCCCGCGTGCCCACGATCCCGATCAGCCCGATCGCCGTGTCCACCGGCACGCCCGTCGGCACGCGGTACCGCGTCGTGCCCAGCAGCCGCCCGGGGGTGTACTGCACGGTGTCGCCCGATCCGCCGGCTTCCTCGGCCTCGTGCGCGGTGATCTCAAACGTCGCGTCGTCCAGCCGCGAGAACGGCAGTCGCAGGTACACCCAGACGCGCTGCGGCGTACCCGGATTGGTCACGATCACGCGCTGCATGAGCGCGATGTCCCCGTCCAGATCCGCGCAGGCGATGCGCACCATGACGTTGCGCACCTTCGTGGAGCTGTCGGTCACCTCGATCGGCACGCCCACCCATTCCCCCGCACGCGGGCGATTCCCCACGCCAAAGGACTGGACCTTGAGCTGGACCTCGCCCGTGCCCCGCCCGGGAGCCGCGGCCCGTGCGGGCGCCGCCGGCGGGGAGACATCCTCTGGCTTGTTCAGCTCGACGACGGGTTGGCCCCAGGCGTCGGACGCCCCCGCAAGGACCCCCACCAGTGCCAGCCAGAGCGCGATGACGACGCGGATTCCTCTCACGATCGGGAGTGTAACACCCTGAAGGCCGCGGCTCCGATGGTCGATCATGCGGTATGGCGTACTTTCCGCCCGAGGTTTGGGTTGCACTGCTGGCCGCGGGCGGCGCAGGAATCCTGGCGATTCTGCACGTGCTGGCCAAACGCCTCCGGCGGGAGGTGCAACTGCACGACCTGCGCATCCGCACGGTGGAGCTCCGTAACGCCTATGCGAAACGCCTCGAAGCCCTGAACGGACAGGAGATGGGCGAAGTCGAAGAGGTGGACGACCACGCCCCCGCCGAGCCCGTCGGCCGGATCGACGCCGCGCCGCACGCGGCCTCCCAGGCCACCTCCGAGTCAAACCGTGCCGCCGCCTGACCCTGATCGCGGGTCGCCTCAGAGCCCCTGCAGCCGCTCGATGAGGTGCGCGTGCGAGCGCGCTCCCATCCGATAGCACTCCAGCTCGAACTTCTCGTTGGGCGAGTGCACCCGGTCGTCGTCCAGGCCAAAGCCCATGAAGATCGTGTCCAGCCCGGCCATGGCCTTGAGCATCCCCGCCACCGGGATCGATCCGCCGCTCTTGATGAGCACCGGGCGCACGCCCGTGGCTCGCTGCACCGCCTCGATCGCACTGGCCAGGTGCTTTGAGTCCGTCCGGACCGTCGCCGGATTCCCGCCGGAGTGGTCGATGAACTCCCACGTGCACCCCGGCGGCGTCCGGTGTCGGCAGAAGTCGAAGAACGCGTCGCGGATCACCTCGGGGTCCTGGTCGGCGACCAGACGAAAACTCACCTTGGCGCTGGCCCGGGCTGGAATCACCGTCTTGGCGCCATGCCCGGTGTACCCGCCGACGATGCCGTTGATCTCCGCCGTCGGACGGGCCCACTCGCGCTCCAGAGCCGTGAAACCGGCCTCGCCCTTGTCGGCAACCGGAGGCAGCCCGATCTTGGCAAGGGCCTGGGCTGGGTCGAAGGGGAGCTTCTTCCACGCCGACCGCTCGTCTGGGGTCAGAGGCCGAACCGAGTCGTAGAAGCCCGGAATGGTCACGCGTTGGTCCGCGTCCCAGAGCTGCGCCAGCACCTTGGTGAGCTCGGTGATCGGATTTGGAGCCCGTCCGCCCCACAGGCCAGAGTGCAGGTCCTGATTCGCCCCGTGCAGCACGACCTCGGTGTACACCAGCCCGCGCACGCCGTAGGTGATCGCCGGAGCGGTTCGGCTGAGCATGCCGGTATCCGAGACCAGGCAGACATCGCAGGCGCGGAGCTCCTGAACGTGCCGGTCGAGATACGCCGCGAGGTTCACCGAGCCCGACTCTTCCTCGCCCTCGAGCATGATGCTGAACCGCACGCCCCCGGCGACCTTGCCCGTGGCGAGCTTCCACGCCCGCATCGCCTCCAGGAACATCATCACCTGGCCCTTGTCGTCGCAGGCCCCGCGAGCCACGATCCGCTCGCCAAGCTCGCCATCGGCGGGCTTGATCACCGGCTGAAACGGAGGGCTCTCCCACAAGTCCAGCGGGTCGGCGGGTTGCACGTCGTAGTGCCCGTAGAAGAGCACGTGCGGCCCGTCGGCACGCTCGCCGGGGGACGTCGCCCACACGATGGGATGACCCCGCCCCTGATCCCCGGACGGGCGGACCTCAACCGCAAAGCCGGACTCGCGCAGGTGAGCCGCGGCCCATTCGGCGGCCCGGCGGACGTCCTGCGCGAACTGCGGATCCGTCGAGATGCTCGGGATTTTCAGCCACTCGATCAGCCGCCCGACGGCGGCCTTCTCGTCACGCCGAAGAACATCAAGAACGTCCTGAATCCCGGGCATTGGCGAACCTCCAATGGGTGCGAGCGGAGGGTAGCCATCAGGGAAAAAGAAAACCCCCGGTCCGAAGACCGGGGGTGAGTGGTTTGAAGGAGCTTTCGCGGGAAAGAAGACTCCCGCGAGCGGGCGGAGCGATCAGCAGCCGCCGGCGAACCAGGCGTTGAGGAAGCTGAAGATGTCGTTCACGTCCGGGGCCACGGTGCCGTCGCCGCCGAAGTCGGCGAAGGTGCTGGAGGCGAACCAGTCGTTGAGGTAGGCGAAGATGTCGTTGACCTGGATGCCGTCGGCGGACTTGTCGTAGTTGGCGTGGCAGCAGGGCGTGGTGCTGACGCCGGAGGCGTTGCACGCCGCCGCGCCGCTGGCGAAGGAGGCGCCGTACTGCGTGCCGGAAGTGACGCAGGCGGCCTGGCTGACGGTGGTGGAGCAGGTGGCTCCGCGGCAGCAGACGCCTGGGGTGATGAAGTTGACGGTCAGGGTGTAGGAGCCGCCGTCATCGCCCGTGCCCTCGTCGCCGAGCGCGATGAAGTAGGTGGTGCCCGCGGTCACGGGGACCGAGAGGATCCACGGATCGGTCAGGCTGCAGGCGATCTCGGTGCTCGAGTCCACCGGGCAGGAGCCGGCGGTCGCGTGGACCGTGGCGATCTGCAGGGCGTAGTCGGTGCCCGGGTCGAAGTTGATGTTGAGCGTTCCGTTCACCGAGGGCGTGAACTGGTACCAGGTCGAGTTGTCCATGCCGACGGGGGTGAAGGAGTCACAGGATCCGCCCGGGCCGTCGTTGGTCGCGGTGGCGTTGCAGCTCACGTCAACGAAGGGGAAGGTGCTCAGCACGGTCGCGTTCGCGCAGTTGTCATTGGCCGGGACGCCGGGGGCGGTGCAGGTCACGGTGCAGGTGGAGCCGTCGCCCTGGTAGGTGCCGGTGCAGGCGGTGGCGAAGCCAACGGCGCAGCCGCCGCACGGATCGCAGCACGCGCCGGTGGCGGGGCAGGAAGAGGGGGCGCAGGTGCCGCCGGCGACGAAGACGCTCGTGCCGGTGCAGAGCTGGGCGATCGAGAGGGTGCAGGTGCCCGCGGGAGCGCAGCACGCGCCCGAGGCGGCGCTGCTGACCAGCAGCGGGAAGGTGCCGCCGGTGCCCGTGCTGAAGACCTGAACGCGGATGAGGTAGGTGGTGCCGGCGGTGAGGTTCACCGCAGGGATGACGCCCGCGACGGTGCTGCTGGATCCCGTCCCGCAGACGACCGGGTCAGCCGTACCGCCGACGCAGGTGTCGTCATCGCAGGCGACCTCCACGAGGCCGGCCGGGTTATTGCAGTCACCGGTGTAGAGGGTGACGATGGAGTCGAACGTCGCCCCGCAGGTCGAGACGGTGTAATCGCCGGTGGTGGCGGGGTTGAAGGAGTACCACAGGTCCTTGTTGCCGTTGGTCTGGCAGCTTGCTGCCGCAACGGTGGAGCTGGTCGCGCCGGCAAGGAAGCCGGTGACCTGGGTGTTGAGGGAGACGGCGATGGCGCCGCAAGGCTCATCGTTGGCCGGTGGGGTGCCGCCGCAGGGGTTCGGGGAGCAGGTCAGGCCGCTCGTCCACACGTTGGGCGCGGCGCAGTTGGCCTCAAGAGTCACGGTGCACCCGGCGGTGCAGGTGTTGCAGCACGACCCGCTGGCCGGGCAGGGGTTCGGCGTGCACACGGTGTTGTCGCCCTGGTAGATGCTCGTGCCGGTGCAGCCCGTCGGGGCGGTGACGGTGCACGTGCCCGTGTTGCTGCAGCAGGCGCCGGCGGAGACGCTGTTCACG
>DHLW01000064.1 GCA_002405485.1 Phycisphaerales bacterium UBA4658 | reverse complement strand
CCCACACGGCGGTATGGACGTGGAACCCCGAGTGCGGCCAGGTGAGCATGCCGGCGGCTTGGTCCTCGTCGAAGAGTTCGAGGCGCACGAAGAGCCGGAGCACCGCGCGGCGGAACGCCTCGGTCAACCGGGCGGTGTCGTGGACGGGCCACGTGACGAACGTCCCGTCGGGCCGAAAGCCGCCGTCGGTGACGAGCAGATGGAGGTGCGGATGCCAGTTCGCCCGGGAGCCGTGCGTCTGCAGGCACGCGACGATGCCGACCGCGAGGTCGCGCTCGCCCGTCAGTGTGCGGATGGCGGCGGTGACGGTGCGGGCGGCGACGCGGGCGATCTCGCCGAGCAGGCGGCGCCGGTACAGACAGTACGCGCGGAGCCGCTTGGGGATGGTGAGCACCACCTGCCGGTGCGGCACCGGCGCGAGGAGCGTCGTGTCCAGCCACTGCGTCCAGATCGCCAACCGCTTGGCGTGACAGCTCGGACAGAAGTGGCGGCACTTGCACGAGAACGCGAGCAGGTATTCGTGTGCACAGTCGTCGCAACGGATCCGCGCGAACCCGTGGTCGAGCACGCCACAAGCGAGGAACTTGTCCGCGACCTGTGCGACGACGGGCCGCCAGGGGCCGTACTCGCGGGCGAAGCGGTCATCGTAGACCGTCTGCAGGCGATGCAGATGATCGGACACCAGCCGAAACAGCGGCGACGCCTGCGGGCGTTCGGCTTCCGACACGTCTGGCGCCGGTCACCGTGACCGATCGCGCGCTGTGCGAGCCCACATCGCTGAGCGGCTTCGAGTGCCGTCGCAACAGTGGCGTCGGACACTTCCGCGACGCCGGTGAACTGCGCGCGATGCGACCACGCCACTGGGCGGACATGCTGGATGGCATGCCCGGACCCCGGCGAGAACCTCGGCGTAAGCCGTACGGTATGGACTGGCGACCGACGGCTCCACCCAGTCGCTGTGTGCGCGAGATCCGGAACGGCCAGCTCCCCATGGAGGCGCCTGGGGCAGAGTTTCAGCCGGACGAAATGTGGACGCCGAACGATGTCGTCGCGATTGAATACTACGAATCGCACAATGAGGTGCCGCCACACTACACGCGGGACGCGTGGTGGCCGCCAACCCTCGGGCAACCGTGCGGACTGATCGTGCATTGGTTACGCGGCGCCGATCGAGGGAAGCGCCCGCCGCCCGGCCTCCGCTGACGACTCGCGTCCGTTCGCGCAGCTGTCGCGGGGCTGCTCGCCAACCCGATCCGGATCGGTTAGGATCAAGCAGATCACATCCTTCACGAGCACACCATGGCCCATCCGACCACGAAGGATCTGCTCCAGGAAGCTGTCGACCATCTCCCGACGGATGCCTCGGTCGAGGACGCCATGGAACGCCTCCTCTTCCTCGCGAAGATCGAACGCGGGAAGGCCGACCGAAAAGCGGATCGGCTGGTCGAGCACGACGAGGTCAGGCGTCGTCTCGCGCTCTGATGCGGATCCGCTGGACCGAGCAGGCCGTCGACGACCTCGCGGGCATCAAATCATACATCGCGCGCGACTCGGCCGTCCTCGCGCAGCTGGTGGCGACGCGCCTCTACAACGCCGTCGATCGACTCTCCCCGTTTCCTGACTCCGGGCGTATCGTGCCGGAACGCGGCGACCCAACACTACGAGAACTCGTGCGACCGCCGTATCGTATCGTGTACGAGCGCACCGAGGACGTCGTTGTGATTCTCACGATCTTCCACGCGGCGCGCATGTTTCCCGAGCATCTGGAGCCACCCAGTCGCTAAGGAAACTCCGATCAGGTCAGAATCCTGCGCGTTGTGGAAAACACCGACGTCAGTGTGAGCTGCCAGGGGCCGTTTCGAGCGCGTGGATCGCGCGATACGCCCCGCGCGGGCGCTGGCGGCGGCCGATATCGGCCGCCGTCAGCGCGCTCGCCTACACTACGTTCCCAGCGGCACGAGTCGGTGCCGCAGGCGGTAGAGGTTGGCGAGCAGGCCGAGCGCGAACACCCGCACCGTGTTCTTCGCCAGCCCCCGGTACCGCACTTTCGTGAAGCCCCACTGCCGCTGGATGGTGTGAAACGGATGCTCGACCATCGCGCGAATGCGTGACCGGGTGCGATTGATCGAATCCCAAGAGTCCGTCCGCGTGCCACTCGTGTTGACCAGGTACCGGCCGCCGCTGAGCGCCCACTGCAGTTGGTCTTCCGCCCTGTAGTACGCCTTGTCGCCATGGAGCGTCGTTTCTTGGCCGTGCAGCAAGTGGGGCAACTGCGTGATATCGGCCGTGGCGGCGTCCGTGGTCGTGATGGCGTGAATGACGCCGCGGCGGTCGGTGCCCACGTGGACCTTCATGCCGAAGTCCCACTGGTTGCCCTTCTTCGTCTGCCGCATCGCGGGATCGCGCGTTTGCGTCGCGTTCTTCGTCGCGCTCGGCGAGCCGATGATCGTGGCATCGACAATGGTGCCGGCCTTCAACAAGAGCTTCCGCTCCTCGAGCACGGCCATTACGGCCTCGAACATCCGCGCGGTGAGCTGATGGGCA
>DHLW01000185.1:1464-5936 GCA_002405485.1 Phycisphaerales bacterium UBA4658 | reverse complement strand
CGACTTCACGCTCCGCGGTCAGGCCCAGTTCCTGTCCGGATCCGTCACGAGCGACGGCATGCGGTTCTTCATCAACGGCCGGCAGGCCATCCCGACCCCCGGCGCGGCCGCGGTCCTCGGCCTCGGCGGCCTGCTCGCCGCCCGTCGCCGCCGCTAAGTTCACTCGGCTCTGCAGCACAACTTGAGTTCAATCCTCCACGACCCGGGCACACGCTCGGGCCGTGGTTGTTCATTGAGCCTCACATCATCGCGACCGCCGACCCCGCCCCGCCCCGCCAACCGCTCCGAGCGGCAGGTCCGGCAGGCTTGGCCTTGGCGGTTGTCTCGCGGTGCGGCGTCGACGCTGACGGCCACCTGCAGCGCGATTGAATCCAGCACGGCCATCGCACATCAGCCCGCCTTCTTCGGCGGGCCTTTTTGTCGTGTCGTTTCCGTTCAGTCGCTCGCTTCCGAGATTCCCGGCATGCGCCGTCCGCTTATCGTGTGAGTCACGCAACCCGGCTGCGAACAGATCGGGCGACTGCATCGCCGCGCCTCTCGTCCTTGACGGACGCCCCCCGATCTCCGCGCGAAACAGAATCTGTTTCCCCGCGCGGCTGTTCCTGGAGGCCTTTCGAGACCGGTCCCCCCCCCCCGGCCGGAGTACCTACGCGGCCGTGGGGCGTCTACGGCTACAGAATCCCCGCCAGCGGCCGCACGGTCGAGGGTCCTGTATGCGTAGGCGCGTAGACGCCAGGATCTCGTCGATGGGAGCCAGCGGCTCAGCTCAGTCCTTTGGCGCCATGAACTTGAAGAGCTCGGCGGGCTTGAAGTTCTTGGTCTGGTCGCCCGTGGTGTCGGGGTGGCCGTCGAGCTGGAGTTTCCGCACGCCCGAGCCTTCGCTGAAGTCCAGTTCGCTCAGCTTGGTCCAGATGATGCCGGGGCTGTTGGTGTCCTGGAAGTAATACACCTTGTTCTTCTGGTCGGCGACCGTCAGCCAGAGCGTGTCGGCGATGTTGGGTTTGCCGGGGATCTTGATCCCGATGGGCACGCTCACGTTCCGCATGACGCTGAAGACCGTCGCGACGGCCCTGCGCGGGTCGGCGGTCTGCGTGGCTTCGTTGATGTAGTACGACGCGCGGGCGAAGCGGTCTTCCGGGCGGTTGGTGCCCGGCAGCATCGTCTGGCCGCCGATCTTCCGCCAGTAGGTGTTGAGCGGGATCTGCTCGGAGAAGATCGGCGAGTTGGTCATGACCTGGTACTGCCGGCCGTGGTGGATGACCAGCTTGCCCTCGATGTACTCGAAGATGGCCGAGTCGCCGCTGGCGTCGGAGATGGAGAGGTGTACGGTGCCCGCCTCGCCGGTGGGGGCCTGGATCGTCACCATGCGGAACTCTTCCTTGCGGAGGGCTTCCACGGCTTCGGCGGTGGTGGCGAAGGAGTCGAGCACGTACTGGGCCCACGCGGCGACCGAGAGCGTGGGGCGGCTGTCGCCTGCGCTCGCCTCGGGGTACTTGCTCTCGGCGAGATAGAGCAGGTTGGCGACAAGGCCCTTCTCGTTCATCCCGTCGGCGACGGCCCCTTCGTAGATCGTCGTCACCACGCTGCCGTGCTTGCTCGTCCAGGTGAAGGGAGTCTTGGTGTTGCTGGTGCGAGCGAGGCCGCGGGGGTAGAGCCACTGGTTGGTGTCCATGTCGGAGTTGAACCAGTCCATGGTGCGGCCCGTCACGGTCTGGCCTTCCTTGCCGAAGTACACCGCGCGGGTGCAGGCGTCGGCGGCGGGGGCGGCGAGGACGGATGCGGCGAGAAGCGTGGCGACGGTGAGGCGGGCGTGCATCGTGGGGCGCTTTCTGCAGAATCGACCAAATTCAGGCCTGAAAGTGTACCCAACTTTTGCAGTCGGTCGGGTCCGTTCTCCCCCTCGTCCCGCCATGTTGGCCCGACGCGCGGCCGTTGGGCCAAGCCCGGCGTCGGGGCCAGCGCCGAGCCGGGACGACCGTGGGCGAATGTCGCTGGACGGGCGCGCAAGCGGGAATCCCGATCATGCGCGGGTGTGTGCAAGCGCGTGTGCAAGCGGCTGTGCAAGGTGGGCCGGGGATGAGGCTGGCGGTTACGGGCGATGCCTATGCCTCTGTATCGCGGAGCTCCGCCAGGAGCGCCGCGACTTCTGGGTCCGCCGCGGCGAGTTGGCTGACCAGCGCCTGCGCCTCCTCCGAATCATTGAGATCCAGAGCCATGATCGCGGCGGTGCGGCACTCCCTGTCGCCGGTGCGAACAAGCTCGCCGAGCGGCCCAATGAGATCGGCATGCGGGAATGCCGTCGCGAACGTTGCGGCCCAATACCGCGCCTCGGGGCGACCCTCCTGCAGCACCGCGGCGAGATGAGGCACGACGACGTGCGTCGGGTGTTGCTGCAAGCAGTCTTCGACACGCTGAAAGACGCCGTGGCCGTCGCCCTGGCTGACCGCACCGAGCAAGAGCGGGATCGCCCGCTCGTCCGGAGCATCCACGAAGTGCCGGCGCACCTCCTCGAAGCGGTCGAGCAGATCCGCACCCATGTCCTCCGTGGGCGGCAGGGGCTGATGCTGTCGCAGGAATGCCAGGGCTTCGTCAGTGATTGTTCCGCTCATGGACGAGGCTCCGTAGCTCACTCCCGACTGAACATCTCCCGCGGCGGGAGCCACCCGCAAGGCCAAAGGGGGCGATCACCGTCGGAGATCTCTCTCCCGAACCTCGGTACGGTGCGTCCAGTCGGTTGCGACCATCCGGCACAGCGCGGTGAGGTTGACGACTTGCGCGAACGGTGCGTCGAGCAGGTCGTGAGGGAGTGTATCGCCGAGCTTGCTCTCTTTGATGTCCGCGAGATCGGCATCCATGTCCCGCGGCCTGCCGGTCGAACGTTGTCTCTTCGACCAATCGTCCCTGAACCAGATGCGCTCGTCGCTCTTGGGTTTATCGAGATAACTCTTGAACACCGGCCAACGCTGATCGACAGCGGGCACCTCGATGCTCGCGACGCGGGTGGCGAGCTTAGCTCGCTGTGCGTACGACACGGGGAAGAACGTTCGGAACCGCTCGCCGCTCTGGGCGATTGTGTCGTCCCAGTTCAGGTCAGGTGTGACGGTCTGGAAGACGCGGATGAACGGGCCGTGACGGGGTGGATCGCGGTCGATCTTGAGGACGTGGGCATAGGCGAACCCGCCTTGATCGAGCCGGATCGCGTAGACGTCGCCCTCCCGGGGCGGGGAGTTGGGTGAGCGTGGTTTGCTTCGCTTCGCAGGTGTGCCGCGCGTCTTGGAAGATCGATCCTTCTCAGGCATGGGTGTCCTTTCAGCGGCCGGTGGCGCCGCGGCCCGCGACGGCGGGCGGACCTGTCCCCGCACGAGCTTCCGCACCTGCGTCACGAGCGATCTGTACATCTCGACCTCGGCCTCGTGTCGCACGATCTCCCACGTGTTCTTGTGGGCGATCGCGCCAGCGATCGAAAAGTGCGTCGCGGGTCCGGGGCCGCCGCCAGCGTCGCGAGTGTTGAACATGATCAGGGGCAGGCCGTTCATGATGAGCCACGCTTGGGCATCGAGATCGTCGATCGCCGACAGGTCCGGATGACGCGATTCGTCGCGAACGAAGTAGAAGTAGTCGTTGCCCGCGGCGACCCGGCGGGGCAGGTCGTCGATGGGATGCGTTTCGACCAAGACGCGCCCCTTCCGCGACCCGGGCGCGTCACGCTCGAAGCGGAACGCCACCAGCGACAGCGGCCAGCCGTGCGCTTCTCTGATGCTCGTCAAAGCCTCGGCCACGACGGCCGCATCGCAGACAATGTGCGTCGAACCCGATCCACGCGGCATGAACTTGACCGCGGTGCGCGACCAGAAAGCAGGGTCGTAGAGCAACATGGGCAGCTTGATGATATCGGGCGCCGCCGACCTTCAGATCTGACACCGCGCGCCCGTCTTGGCGGGCAACTGCATGTGTCATCGCGCTTTCATGGACGCCATCGCCGGCCAGCGACCGCCCCCTCCCCGGCACCTCGAACAGCGGCTCGTCGGTGGGCAGCGCCGCCGGTATCGGGTCCTCCGCGTCGCGGGCGGCCTGCTGCGCCCACTCCAGCCGGTCTGCCAGCCACGAGCGGATGTCGGCGGCGAGGTCGGTCCGCAGATGGGGGGCGGGATCTCCGATCCGCGCCGATTCCTCTCGTCTCGGGCGTTCAGCGACAGGTTCGGCACCCGGCCGATGAGATCGACATGGCCCACGGTGATGCTGGTCAGCTCGCCCTTGCGCAGGCCTATGAGCACGAGCGTCGTGTAGATCAGCGCCCGCTCGCGGCCGATGCGCAGCAGTTTCTCGCGCGTCGCGGCCGACACCTTTGCCTGGGCCTGTCCCTTCGCCTTGCCCCGTCGCACGGTCATCGCGTCGGCCAGGGAGACCTCGGCACGCTCGCGGTCCATCCCGCTCATGAATCCAACTCGGTCGATCAGGTCGCTGCGGACCTT
>DHLW01000185.1:932-1278 GCA_002405485.1 Phycisphaerales bacterium UBA4658 | reverse complement strand
CGGCGAGCGTGTCCAGAAGCGTGTGCAAGTAGGCATGCAAGGTGTGGCGGGGATGACGCTGGCGATCGGCGGGCGGATGTGGGATCATCCTTCCACGAAGGTACCCTTTGATCTATGCCGCATGAACCGGCGATATCTCGATTCTGGGCTTGGTTCCGAGCGAACGAAGCGAGGCTCTGGGCGATGCCCAACGGCGGAGACCCCTTCTGGGACAGTGCATTGTCGCAGCTACGAGCAGTGAACAGGGGACTGAGCTTCGAGATGTCGGAGCCGCAGCATCGCTGTCGCGACTTTGTGATTACGGCTTGGGGTGACTCGCGGCTGTTTCCGCTTGTGGACTCGATGG
>DHLW01000185.1:643-765 GCA_002405485.1 Phycisphaerales bacterium UBA4658 | reverse complement strand
CGCTGCGGCGCCGGTGATGCGTCGATGGACGTTCATACCTCTCAAGCCCGCGATGGGGTTTGACTTCACCCATCATTACGAGCACATTCTGTACGATCCGAAAACGATGTGGTTCTTGCCGC
>DHLW01000185.1:0-396 GCA_002405485.1 Phycisphaerales bacterium UBA4658 | reverse complement strand
CCGTCATCCTCGAGACGGGGCTCGGTGAACGTGAGCGGGCCGCCGATGTGCAGCACGTCGAGGTGGTGCGCAAACCGAACGATCCGGCGAAAGAGGGGTACCTTGAGCTGCCAGAACTCCCATCCTATATCGCGTGGCGCAAGCGGAAACTCGGCAACCTGTAACTGTGTTGCTTCGGTCGATGCAAGGCGAGGTTGGTCCATCAGCGAGCCCCCGCCGTCACCGATGGCCCCCGACCGCCGCCGAGGATCTCATATCAAGCCACCGCTCCTGGAGTCTTGAGCAGTATCGGGTTGGTGTGGGTGTTCGCCGTCGGGCTCTGGTCGATGTGCCATCTGCGGCGGAACGCGCTCGTCTCCAACCCGTGAAAGGTGCATGCCTCAGGTGAGCCGACGG
>DHLW01000089.1:42465-42671 GCA_002405485.1 Phycisphaerales bacterium UBA4658 | reverse complement strand
CTTCGGCGGCTGTTCCTGAGCGAGCACTTCTATGCGCCGCGGTTGATGAACGATCAGATCAAGTCGCCGACGGCCCTGGTGGTCGGGCTGATCCGCTCGACCAACTGTCCGGCGCGGGACCTCGGGGTGCTCAATGACGCGATGGGGATGATGGGGCAGAGCATCTTCTTTCCGCCGAGCGTGAAGGGGTGGGACGGGGGGCGGTC
>DHLW01000089.1:41824-42360 GCA_002405485.1 Phycisphaerales bacterium UBA4658 | reverse complement strand
GAAGGGGTGGGACGGGGGGCGGTCATGGATCAACACGGCGACGCTGTACACCCGGCAGAACATCGCGTGTTTTCTGCTCACGGGCCGGACGCCGAGCGGGTTCGATGCGCTGGCCAAGCAGGAGCAGTTCGACGCGACGCCGATTCTGGATCAGCTCGGTCTGCGGGAGCACAGCCCGAAGGACGAGATCGCCGAGGGCGTGCTGAACTTCATGCTGGGCGAATCGGCGTCGCATAACCGGGAGGTGCTGGTGCGGCTGATGGAGTCTTCCGGCACAGGCGTCACAAACGACATACTTACCCGGGTATTCCTGCTGGTCACGGCGATGCCTGAATATCAACTTTGCTGAGCGCGGCCTGGCGAGCCGATGACCGGGCACCCAGCTTCGGGGTCTTGCCCCCCTACTCGGGCGCATCGACGGACGGAATGTTCAAGGAACCGAGGGCCGCGAGCGGCGGCCTGGCAGCACGAGAGCAAGGATCACCTCCATGGGCATGTTCGACGATCTGATTCCGAGCGCGTTCACGCGGCGTGCG
>DHLW01000089.1:37587-41635 GCA_002405485.1 Phycisphaerales bacterium UBA4658 | reverse complement strand
ACTTCGTGCAGCAGTCCGCGGCGGCGCTGCTGCCGGAGCTTGGCATGGGCACCATTCCCGGGTCTCCGGACGAGCGGGTGCTGGTGGTGGTGCAACTCGGGGGCGGGAACGACGGGCTGAACACGGTCGTGCCGTTCCAGGACTCGAACTATTACAAGTCGAGGCCGGCGATCGGGATTTCGGCGGACAAGGTGCTGAAGCTGGCGAAGAACTCGACGATCGGGTTTCACCCGCAGCTTGCCGGGTTCAAGGAGCTGTACGACGACGGGATGATGACGCTCATCCAGAACGTCGGGTATCCGAACCCGAACCGTTCGCACTTCAAGAGCATGGACATCTGGCACACCGCCGACCCGACCGCGACCGGCAACGGGTGGCTTGGCCGGTACTTCGACAGCGAGTGCTGCGGGTTCGACGCTTCGGGCAAGCCGACGCCGGAGCCGATGGCAGGGATCGCGATCGGGAAGGAGGCCCCGCTGGCGATGCAGGGGCACGTGTCCAAGCCGATCGGGTTTGAGAGCGCTGATCTGTTCCAGTGGCTGGGCTCGGGCGTCGACAAGAACCTGGCCCCGGCGTATGAGCAGATCAACCGTCGCGGCCCCGGCGAGCGGGGCGAGGAGCAGTCGTCGGCGGGCTTCCTGATGCGGACGGCGATGGACGCGCAGGTGGCCAGCGACCAGATCCGCAAGGCCGTGGCCCAGCGATCGCTCGTGCAGTATCCGGGCAACGAGCTTGCGCGGCAGCTCTCGATGGTGTCGAGCATGATCCGCGCGGGGCTCAAGACGCGGGTGTACTACGTGACGCTCGGCGGGTTCGACACGCACGCGGGCCAGGGTGGAGAGAACGGCCGGCACGCCCAGCTCATGCAGCAGGTGGGCTCGTCGCTGAAGGCGTTCTATGACGACTTGAAGAAGCAGGGCAACGACGGTCGCGTGCTCACGGTGACCTTCAGCGAGTTCGGCCGACGCGTGGCGCAGAACGCCAGCGGCGGTACCGATCACGGCGCGGCTGCGCCCATGTTCCTGCTCGGACCGATGGTCCGCGCCGGAGTGGTGGGCAACAACCCCAATCTCAACGATCTGGACGCGGGGGACGTGAAGTACCAGATCGACTTCCGCTCGGTGTACGCCGGGGTGCTGGAGCAGTGGATGAAGGCCGACAGCGGCAAGATCCTGCAGGGCGCGTTCAAGCCGGTGCAGGTGCTCAAGCAGATCTGAGCGGACGATCGGCAGAGTGCATGATGATCCCGACCGCAGCCCGGGCCAGCGCCCGGGCTGCTGTGCTTTCATGCCGAGATCGGCAGGCAGTACACTGCGCGAATGAACACGCTCGTGGTCGTGTTGGCGCTGGTGATGCTGCTGATTCCGCTTGGGTGTGCCTCAGGACGCGCCAGCGCGGGAGCGGTCCCGTCGGTGACGGGTCGATGGGCTCTGGCGATCCATGGCGGCGCGGGCGTGATCGACCGAGGCGCGAGCGCGGCGGAGCGGGCGTCGTATGAGCGATCTCTGGAGGCCGCGTTGCGGCACGGTCGAGCGATGCTCGCGGGTGGTTCATCCGCGCTGGACACGGTCGAGTCGGTGGTGCGATTGCTTGAGGACGATCCGAACTTCAACGCCGGTCGCGGGGCGGTGTTCACGTATGAGGGCGGGCATGAACTGGACGCGTCGATCATGGATGGTTCGACACTGGCGTGCGGGGCCGTGGCGGGCGTGCGGACGGTGCGAAATCCGATCGGGCTGGCCCGGCTGGTGATGGATCGCTCGCCGCACGTGCTGCTGATGGGCGATGGGGCCGAGCGGTTTGCCGACGTGCATGGCGTGGAGCGCGTCGACAACGCCTGGTTCGGCACGCCCCGGCGTCGCGAGCAATGGGAGAAGCGCCGGCGAGAGATCGATGGGACCAGCGGGCTGGAATCGAGTCCGCACGGCGAGCGCCGGGATCGGCGGCCGGGATACGGCACGGTGGGCGCGGTGGCTTTGGATGGCGCGGGCCGGCTGGCGTCGGCGACTTCGACTGGCGGCATGACCTGCAAGCGGTTCGGCCGGGTGGGCGATTCGCCGATCATCGGCGCGGGCACCTATGCGGACACGCACGTCGCCGTCAGTTGCACAGGGACAGGCGAGGAGTTCATCCGGCACGGGGTGGCGCGGCAGATCGCGCTCATTGTGGAGTTGCAGGGGCAGAGCGTGCGACGCGCGGCCGAACGCGTGGTGCATGAGCGTCTCAAGCCGGATGACGGCGGAGTGATCGTGGTCGGGAGCGACGGCCAGATCGCGATGGTGTTCAACTCCGACGGGATGTTCCGCGGGGCGGCGGACGATCGGGGGAGATTCGAGATCGGGATCTGGGATGAACTCACCAGCGTCCGGAATGAGGGGGAACGATGATGACCGTTGTCGTTCGTGCGGTCTGCGTGGTGCTTGTTGCACTCGCCGGGTTGCGGCCGGGGTGCGCGCCCGGAGATGCCGGAGCGGGCCGAGAACGTGATGAAGCACAACGCGGATCGCTCGTCATCGTCGGCGGCGGCCTGGAGGATGATCGGGCCGAGGTGTTTCAGGCGCTGCTCACTCGCGCCGCTTCCGGACCGATCGGCATCGTGCCGACCGCAAGCGGCGGGGGTCTGGAGACGGGTGCGTCGGCGGCGGAGCGCTTCGCGCGGCATGCGGGCGGCCGGGAGATCGTGGTGATTCCGCTCACCCAGCATGACGCGGACAAGGCGAACGATCCGCGGATGGCCGAGTTGATCGGCTCGTGCGGAGCGTTGTGGTTTACGGGGGGCGATCAGAGCCGGATCGTGCGCGTGTTTCGGCCGGAGCCCGCGCGCGAGTCGGCGGTGTTCGCGGCGTGCCAAGCCCTGCTTGCGCGAGGCGGCGTGATCGGGGGCACCAGCGCGGGCGCGGCGATGATGAGCGATCCCATGATCACGGGCGGTCGCGCGAGGCGCGGCGCCGCTGCGGATACAGAGAATCCCACGCCCGCGGACGCAGGGGTTCGGCTCGGCGTGGGCATGGGCTTTCTCAGCAGCGGCATCACGGATCAGCACTTTCTCGAGCGGGCACGGATGGGACGGTTGATCGAGGCGATGCGGGCCACCAACGCGCCGTTCGGCTATGGCGTGAGCGAGAACTGTGCGATGGTCGTTGATCGCAACTCCGGCGATTTCGAGGCCATCGGCGAGCTCGGCGTGGTGATGCTGACACGGGATGCTCAAGCGCGTGGCGGGGAAGTTCGGCTGTCGATCTTCTCTACCGGCGATCGCGGGCATGTTCGCGGGGCGTCGTGCGTGCCGGGGCCCGGGCTGAGCCAGGTGCGATCGGATGGGCCTGGCGTGGATCTTGGGTCGTGCGAGGACGTCTTCGGGCGGGAGAGCGTGGAGCATGTCGTGCGGGCGCTTGAGCGCGGCGCGGCGAGCGCGCGGACGAGCGACGAGTGGCGCGTGCTCGAGGTTCGCGTGGACGATCGCCGGAGCCGTGTGTTTCGGAGCGCCGGCGGCGAGCGGCCCGGGCTGGTGATCGACGCGATTCTGGACGTGCGCGAGCGCGGTTCGTGAAGCGGTCTTGCCGTGCTGCGGGCGAGCTATCGCGAGCGGGCGGATCGTCGCGGCGATGGCCCGGGCGGAGCTGATCGCATCGGTTCGGTGTATGCGCCGCGCGGGCCGGCGCCAGGGATCGGTGCGTTGCGGTGGCTGTCTGGAATGAGATCGTCGGGGTTCAGCCGGTGTTCGTGCAGGTAGACGTCGCCGCCGCACTCCGGGCACCTGACCTTGCCCATTTCGATCTTGAGTCCGACGAGGGAGAAATCGCAGAACGGGCAGCCGGCCTTGTTCAGGATGTTGTGGATGGAGCGGACGATCATGGTCCACCGCAGCCCGAAGAATGCGGCGAGAAAGACGGTTCCGGCGACGACGCCGGTCAGGAGCAGCCAGGTGATGAGTCGTGCCGGGGCGATCCCGCCTCGCGGAGCCGCGAGGATCTGGAACGTGAGCACCCACGAGGCGACCGCCCAGATGCCTGCCGCGGCAAGTCCGGCCAGCAAGGGCAGAACCCAG
>DHLW01000089.1:37160-37433 GCA_002405485.1 Phycisphaerales bacterium UBA4658 | reverse complement strand
CGGCGTCGCCGCGGCGGATCTTGGCCTGGATCACGAGCCGTTCGTATTGCGCGTCGGTGTAGCGCTCGGCGTCGGGAATGGCGAAGAACTGGCGGAGTCTGGTGAGCATGCCTGGAGAGGTCTATCGGACGGCGAGGCGTCGGGTTGCACCGGAACGGTGGCCGAAGGCGTCAGAGCGCTTGCGAGCAGGTCCTCCGGGGTCAGGCCGATGTCCTTCAGGATCAGACGCATGCCGCACTCCGGGCAGGTGATCGCCCCATCGGAGACGGTGAG
>DHLW01000089.1:32092-37058 GCA_002405485.1 Phycisphaerales bacterium UBA4658 | reverse complement strand
TCGCCCCATCGGAGACGGTGAGTCCGAGGAGGAGGTATGCACACGAGGGGCAGCGGGAGACCTTGATCTGATCGCGGATCGCCCAGCGGAGCCATCGGTCCTTGATGAGCAGGGCGAGGAGGCCGCTGGCAAGAAAAGGAAGGACGATGAAGGCGGCCGAGATGAGCAAGGAGAGCTGCGAGTGTGAACCTGCGCGTGCGAAGAAGAGATTGGCTGCGACGAAGAGCAGGCCGCCGCCGATGAGGAACACGCCCGCGGCGAAAAGCGAAACGAGCCCGCCGCTGAGGGCGTGGTGCTTCCAGGCGCTGCGGATGTAGGCCTCGCACTGGGCGTCGGGGAACCGGTCGAGTTCCGGGAATGCGCGGTAGACCTTGACGGCGGGAACGCGCATGCGCAGGACCTCGTGCGAGCGCGGTGCTTACCTGGGTGGGAAGATGAACCGGAGCGCGTCGGGGAATCGACGGGCCCAGGCCTGTTCGTTGTGAAGGTCGTCCTGGGCGATGATGAGCTTGAAGCGGTCCGAGCCAAGGCCCTTGCCCTTGGCAAGCTCGGCGAAGGCCTGAGCTCCGGCGACATAGGCGGCGTTGGACGGATCGTCGCCGGCCTTGCCGGTCTCGCGGCCGCCCATGCCAAAGGCGATCTTCTGGGGCCAGGCAGACTTGGCGGCGAAGTGCTTGAACGACTCGCGCTCGGTTCCGCCGAGGAACGACATGCTCTCGGCGATGACCTTGGAGAAGACATCGGGGCGCTGGGTTGCCGCTTCCAGAGCGATCACGGCGCCGAGGGAGGCCCCGCCGATGGCGGTGTCGCTGGCGTCGGGCTTGGTTCGGAAGAGGCGATCGACACGGGGCTTGACCTCGGCGGCGAGGAAGTCGATGAACTCGCGTCCGCGGGGCTGGGCCGAGCCGAGGCCCTTGAAGGCGAAGGGGGCGTACTCGGCCATGCGCAGCTCGCGGGCGTGCGGGACACCGACGATGATGATCGGCTCGATCTGGTTCTTGAGGATGAGCCCGGCGGCGGTCTCATCGGCGGCCCACTCGGCCTCGAGGGTGGGAAGCTTCTCAAAGACGTTCTGGCCGTCCATGAGGTAGAGCACGGGGTAGCGGCGCGAGGCGTTTTCGGCGGCGTCATAGCCGGGCGGGAGCCACACGAGCACGTCGCGCGAATAGCTGGGCTGGACACCGCCGACGACCTCGACGCGCTGCAGCGAGCCCGCGGAGACGGTAATGGGCCGGTAGCGATTGAGCTCCAGACGCGCGGGGTCGCCCGGGGCCTGGTCCTTCCAGGCGACAATCTCGAGTTCGATGACGGGCTTCTCGCCAGGGGCGAGCTTGCTGATGTCGACCTTGGGGAGCAGGCGATTGTCGATGTTGGAGAAGTCGGGGTTGGTCTCGACGGTCTCCCACGAGCCGCGGGTGAACTTGAAGGCGATGCGGGAGTCGAGCTTGGGCTTCTCCCAGACGATGCGCCACTTCATGTCGCTCTGAGCCGAGAGCTGCATGGCCCGGTCGCCAGGGTTCCAGCCATTGTGGCTGGAGGGCATGTAGATCGGGCTGGAGGCGTTGGCGAGCTTGGTCTTGTCGTTGACGACCACGATGAAGCCCTGAGGGAGCGACTCGGGCTCGACGAGGTTCTTGTCGTCGGCGGCCTCGATGGTGAGCGATTCGCCGGTGGTGGTCATGATCGACGTGGTGGTGCCGATCATTTCGCGGAGCGGCTTGGGGAGACCGCGTGTGCCGAAGAGCACGGCCTGCATCATTGCGAGCGTGCCGACGATGCTCACGGCCCAGAAGACGACGAACCACTTACCCATGCTGCGTCCTTTCGAGTGCATGTTTCGGAAAGAGGGTACGGGTCGGAGTGAACCGGAGCAAAGGTCACGGCGGATGAATCGCGAGCTCCCGACCGGACCGTCCGATTTGCACAAGTTGACGGCGGGAGGCCGAAGGCGTGTTCGGATCGTTCAGCGGGCCGTGAGCCGACGGCCCCAGACGAAGGCCATCATCGCGCAGGCGATGAGCAGCGCACCGTTGGCCTGGTGGGATGTACGGATGAGCGCTTCCAGGGCGTTGGCGGCGGTGCGCTCCGCGCCGCCCACAAAGAACGCGGCCCAGCCGAGGGCAAACTGCACGGCCACCGTGACGATGAGCGCGCGTCCGATCACCCGGAGGGTCTTGCCCACCGGAGAGTTGCGGACAGCGTCGGACGAGAGCAGGAACCCGGCGACCACCGCGAGCCCGGCGACGACGATGCTGAAACCGATGTGGGACCAGAGCGCGTGCGGCGATCGGAGATGCCGGTACATGGCTCCGAAGATCAGTTGCAGCACCAGCGAATGCGTGGTCGCGGTGGCGAAGATGCGGATCCGCCGAGCGAGCCCGGCTTCGAGCAGGTTCGTCAGGCCGATGACGGAGCGGAAGCTCGGGGACGTGACGACGGCGATGGCGGCGTACAACCCGAAGATGAGCTGCGCCAGCACGCCATGCACCACCGCGCCCCACCGCGTGTCGGCGAGCACTCGGAATCCGCCCAGCAGGCCCTGGACACAGACCAGCACAAAGGCGATGCCGATGAGCCACTTCACCCACCGGCGGGTTTCGACGCTCAGCGCGTAAACGAGGAGCGTGAGGGTGGTCAGCCCCGTGAGCGTTCCGAAGAGGCGGTGCGAGTGCTCGAAGTAGATGCCGGCGTCGGTGTGTGACCCGAGCGGGTAGAGGAACATGTTGCCGCCGAAGGTGTTCGGCCAGTCGGGGACGGCCATGCCGGTGTCGGTGCTCGTCACCAGCCCGCCGACAAAGAGCAGCGGCGTGACTCCGACGGCAGTGACGGCCGCGAGGCGTCCGAGCCAGACCGACGCGGGCAGATCTGGTCGGTCGGCACGAGCACAGGCGAGCGCGGCAACGCCGGCGAGCACGCCGATGCCCACGCCAAGACCGAGGAATCCCAGTGCGAGCACGGGCGCGGAAGGAACGAGCCCGGCGGAGATGTTTGATTGATCGGCGGGCTCGGCGAGCTTCGATCCGAGGATGAGCAGCCCGAGAAGGGCGCACACGACGCTCGAGCCGACGGCGGTGATGAGGACGCGCGATCGCGGCAGCCGCGCCGACTGAGCGAAGATGGCGACCGCCCAGACCGCCAGAACGATGGGTGTGGCTGTGGACTCTGGGAGTCTGAGCCAAGGCAGATGGGTGATGAACCAGGCGATCCAGACGAGGATCGCGCTGAAGAAGCCGGTGACGAGGATCGGGCCGAGGCGCGACGGTCTTGTGGATGAAAGTTCGGAATACATTCGGAATCCCCACAGAAAGTCAGTCTGCTGGCGTGATTTGGGTGAGACTGAGTCTCATTTGGTCTCTGGAAGGGTTCTGGGCTTGACAGGATAGGGTGGAGGATGAGAAAGTTGCTGTTCTACCGCAAATATTTCCTACTGGCAGGAAAGCTATTGAGTTTCCGGTCCGTTCGGGAGTCGAACGCGTCCGGATGTTGGAATCGTGCTTGCCACGCGTGGGCGTGGTGGGTGAAAGCCCTAGGCCGCTCGAAAGGACGACCCTGGTGTCAACGATCTTCCCGAAGTGGACGAATGCGCTGCCGACGGTGCTGCTTGGCGGAGTGCTGAGCACGCTGGCTGTCGGCGTTGGCGGGGCGTGGTATTACGCGACCCCGAAGTACTGGCGAAGCGGGTACATGCCTGCTCAGCCGCACCTGGATGAGCTGGCGGAGGTTCGCACCGTGAAGGTTGCGGGCTCGAACGTGCCGGACATTCCGGGGCACACGTTTCCGGGGTTCAGCCATCAGATCCACGCCGGGAAGCTGGGGATGGACTGCCGCTACTGCCACAGCCACGTGGAGGAGTCGGCGGAGGCGAACATTCCGTCGGTGAGCACGTGCATCGGCTGCCACGCCGAGGGACACGTGAACGACGAGTTGTACGCGAAGAAGAATCGCGTGCAGTTTGTTCGAGACGCGTGGGAGGCGGGTGTGCGGTACGACGTGATCGACGCCTTGAAGCGGGGCGGAAAGATCGACGAGGCGGAGGCGAAGGCGAAGGAGTTTGCCGACGCTGGGTTGGCGGTGGTCAAGGGCGGGGCGAGCGTGCCATGGCGTCGGGTGCACAAGGTGCCGGACTATGTGCGGAACTTTCCGCACCATGCGCACGTGGCGGCGGGCGTGAGCTGCTATTCATGCCACGGAAACATCATGGAGATGCCGGTGGTGTATCAGGCCGAGTCGCTCAGCATGGCCTGGTGCCTGGAGTGCCACGCGAATCCAGAGCCGCACCTGGTGCCTCCGAGCAAGGTGACGGATCTGTACTGGGTTCGTGATCAGCTCAAGGCCAACGGGAACGCGGCGGTGACGAACACGACGGATCCGCTGGGTGCTCTGACGCCTGGCGGCAAGGGGCTTCTGGAGGAGCTGTCGAAGAAGCCCATGCACCTGCTGCCGCAGAACTGCGGAGCGTGCCACTACTGATGGGGTCGGGAGCCCGCGACGTCCGGGGTGCGGACGAGCGGGAGCGGCGAGGTTTGAACAGGTCAGTCGTCCAAAGAACGGGAAGCGCCCGGATGAGTCTGGATCAATGCCATTCGACGGTCGGCGAACAGCCGGTGATCAAGCCGCGGTCGTTCACTTCCACGCAGGTGGGCGTGAACGGAAAGGCGTACGTGCGCGGCTTGGAGGATGTCGCCGACACGCGGGACTTCCGCGAGCTGCTGGAGCGCGAGTTTCCGAGCGGTGCATCGCATCTGCTGGAGAGCTCTCGGCGGACGTTCCTGAAGCTCATGGGCGCGTCGGTGGCGCTGGCGGGGGCGGCGACGCTTCCCGGGTGCCGGCGGCCGGACCACAAGATCTATTCGTATTCCAAGGACGTGCCCGAGGACGTGGTGCCGGGCAAGCCGACGTACTTCGCGACGACGCTGGCGCTGCCGGGCGGTCGGGTCGAGGGGATCCTGTGCGAGACGCACGAGGG
>DHLW01000089.1:27820-31894 GCA_002405485.1 Phycisphaerales bacterium UBA4658 | reverse complement strand
CGATCCTCTCGCTGTATGACCCCGACCGGCTGAAGGATCCGAAGTTCAGAGGGATGCCATCGGAAGCCGAACGCGACAAGCCGCGTTCGTGGGACGACTTTGCGGCGTGGTGCGGGGTGCACTTCACGGCTCGACAGGGAGACGCGAGCGGGTCGGTGGCGTTCGTGGTCGACGCGCGGCGCTCGCCGACGCGGGATCGCCTGCTGTCAGACGTGATTCGCAAGAAGTTCCCCAAGGCGTTGTGGGTGGCCTATGACCCCACGGCGGGGAGCGAGTCGGCGGAGGGCGCACGCCTGGCCTTCGGCAAGCCGATGCGGGACGTGCTGGACGTCTCGAAGGCGGACGTGATCGTGTCGTTCGATCGCGATTTCCTGCTGGATGACGCGGGCTTTGTCTCCAACACGCGGGGGTTTGCGAGCAAGCGGGCGCCCAAGAGCGCGGCGGACCCGATGAACCGCCTGTACGTCGTCGAGAGCACGTTCTCGACGACGGGCGCGAAGGCGGACCACCGGATCAAGGCCGCCCCAACCGTGGTCGGCGCGTACGTGGCTGCGCTGGCGGCGAAGCTGGGCGAGGCCGCCGGCCTGAGCGCCGAGGTGGTCATGGGGGCGCAGCGTCTGGTGAGCTCCAGCGGAGTGCAGATTGACGACGCGTTTGTGAGCGCGATGGCGGAGGATCTTCTCCGAGACGAGGCCAAGCGGTCCCGCAAGGGCGCGACGCTCGTGCTGGTGGGGCCGTCGCAGCCGGCGGCGATCCACGCGCTCGGGCATGCAATCAACGCCGCGCTTGGGAACATCGGGAGCACGGTGCGTCTGCGGCCGATGAGCGCCGAGGAGGCCGGCGGCGGCCTTGCCGGTCTCAAGCGCGTGGCCGATGCGCTCAACGCGGGGACCATCGACACTCTGGTGTGCGTGAACGTGAACCCGGCGTATGACGCGCCGGGCGATCTGGGCTTTGCTGGCGCGATGCTGAAGGCGGCGCACCGGATCTCCGCCGCGCTTGACCACACCGAGACGGTCGAGCAGAGCACATGGCAGTTGCCGCTGGCGCACTCGCTGGAGTCGTGGGGCGATCTGGAGTCGATCGAGGGTGCGATCTCGCCGGTGCAGCCGATGATCGCTCCGCTGTACGGCGCCAAGAGCGACCTGGAAGTGCTGGCCCACATCGCGGGGCTGAGCGGAGCCGGGGCCGATGGGTACGAGCTTGTGCGGGCGACGTGGAAGGCCCGGTCCGGGTTTGCCAAGGGCGACTTTGAGCGTTCATGGCGGCGTGCGCTGAACGACGGCGTGTTCACCGCGCCGGAGAAGGGCGCGCAGCCGACGATCCAGCCCGAGGGTGTCGCGGGGGCTCTGCGGACGCTCAAGATCACGCAGCCGAGCGCCGAGGCGCTGGATGTGGTGTTTGTCGCCGGGGCGGTGGGCGATGGGTCGTTCTGCAACAACGCGTGGCTGCAGGAGCTGCCGGACCCGATGACGAAGATCGTCTGGGACAACGTGGCCCTGGTGAGCCCGGCGACGGCCAAAGAGTTCGGGATCGAGCAGGACAAGGACACCGCGGAGGTTCGCCACGCGCGTCTGATCGACGTGAGCGTGGGCGGGCAAACTGTGCGGGCGGCGGCGTGGGCCGCGATCGGCATCCCGGACAACACGATCGTGATGACCTACGGGTACGGCCGGTCGCACGTGGGCCGCGTGGGTGCGGGATGCGGGCACAACGTGTACCCGATCAGCGGTCTGAATGCCGGGAACCGTCGTGCGGCGAGCGGCGCGAAGATCGCCCGCGTTGGCAGCGGCGAGACCCGGTATCCGATCTCGTGCACGCAGTCGCACGGATCGATGGAGGGGCGAGCGATCGTCCGCGAGACCGATCTCCCGGCATGGCGGAAGTACGGGGACGATCCGTTTGCGGGCATGACCGAGGAGGCCCGGAAGCGTGCCCAGACCGACAGCTACAGGCAGCAGCGCGACCTGAACTACGCGGAGCGGCTTGGCGAGCTCGCGCACACGCCGGCCAACGCCAACGCGTACATCAATCCGCAGCGCGGGACCAAGACCGAGGCGATCGCGGGGAGCACCGCCGAGCACGGGAGCGCGGCGTATCGCACCGACGGCAAAGAGCGTCCGGTGGACTTCGCCCGCGAGCAGCAATGGGGCATGACGATCGACATGTCCAGCTGCACGGGGTGCTCGGCGTGCGTGATCGCGTGCCAGAGCGAGAACAACATTCCCGTGGTGGGCAAGATCGAGGTGAACAAGCACCGAGAGATGCACTGGATCCGCATCGACCGGTACTACGCGGGCGACAATCTCTCCGGCGGGATCACCGACGCGAGCGTGTCGTTCCAGCCGGTGGTCTGCGTGCACTGCGAGAACGCCCCCTGCGAGACGGTCTGCCCGGTGAACGCGACGGTGCACGGGCCCGAGGGGATCAACTACATGGTGTACAACCGCTGCATTGGCACGCGGTACTGCGCCAACAACTGCCCGTACAAGGTGCGACGCTTCAACTTCTTCGACTACGGCGTGAAGAAGTTCAACGGGGACTACATCGGCCAGGAGGCGATGGACGCGGTCGGGCTGGACCCGAAGAACAAGAACCTGATCCCGCCCCGGCTTCGCGAACGCGTCGACGAGGTGACCAAGCTCGGGATGAACCCGAACGTGACGATCCGGTCCCGCGGCGTGATGGAGAAGTGCAGCTACTGCATCCAGCGCATCAACGAGGCGCGGATCGAGGTCAAGCTCAAGAAGCTCGACCGGATTCCAGACGGGTTCTTCCAGACCGCCTGTCAGCAGACCTGCCCCGCGGATGCGATCAGCTTCGGCGACATCACGGACACGAAGACAACCTATCCGCTCGCCGGGGGCGGCACGCGGACGGGGAGCCAGGTGCTGTCGCTGCGTGAGAGCCAGCGGTCGTACATGCTGCTTGGGTATCTCAACACCCGCCCGCGGACGACGCACCTGATCGTGATGCGGAACCCGAATCCCGCGCTGGCGAGCGCCGAGCGGAAGGCATCGTGGGAGCATCCGTTCGATCATGGACACGGCGGGGACCACTCGCCCGGCGAGGGCCACGGCGCCAAGCCCGGCTCGCATGCGGGGACGGACGCCGGCCACGAGACAAACTTCATCGACCGCACCAAGAGCACGACCGACGCGGGCTACCGGCTGTCGCTGGGCGTGTTGCCAACGGCCCTGGGAGTGTGACGAGCAATGAGCGCGATTCACCCGGACGAAATCAACGCGGGGCGGCTGAGCGGGGCGATCCCGCTGGATCGCCCGCAGCCCATCGACGAGCGGACCGGCGACGGCACGCTCATCGACGACCCGGCGGTGCGAGCGCCCCTGGTGCTCAACAACCGGTCGTTCCACGACATCACCAACACGGTCTGCGGGTACGTTGAGCAGAAGCCGGGCGGGTGGTGGTACATCCTGCTGTTCCTGGCCGCGAACATCGCGGGCCTTGGCACGCTCATGATCGTCTACCTGCTGGTGACGGGCGTGGGCGTGTGGGGCCTGAACAACCGCGTCGACTGGGCGTGGGACATCACCAACTTCGTGTTCTGGATCGGCATTGGCCACGCCGGGACGCTGATCTCGGCGATTCTGTGCCTGTTGAAGCAGAAGTGGCGGACGTCGATCAACCGGGCGGCGGAGGCGATGACGATCTTCGCCGTGATCTGCGCCGGAACCTTCCCCGGCATCCACGTCGGCCGCATGTGGTTCATCTGGATGGTGTTCCCGATCCCGAATTCCAACGCGATCTGGCCGAACTTCAAGAGCCCCCTGCTATGGGACGTGTTCGCGGTCAGCACGTATTTCACGGTCTCGGCGCTGTTCTGGTTCATGGGCATGATCCCCGACCTTGCGACGCTTCGCGATCGGGCGGTGCTTCGGCTGCAGCAGAACCGGAGCGGGCCGACGGTCCTGCCGTTCATGAAGCTGCAGGTGGATCAGCTCCGGGCGTGGATCTACGGCTTCCTGGCGCTTGGGTGGCGGTTCAGCAGCCGGCACTGGCTGCACTATGAGAAGGCGTATCTGCTGCTGGCGGGCGTCTCGACGCCGCTGGTGC
>DHLW01000089.1:27413-27609 GCA_002405485.1 Phycisphaerales bacterium UBA4658 | reverse complement strand
CTTCCCGCCCTACTTCGTCGCGGGTGCGATCTTCGGCGGATTCGCGATGGTGCTTCTGCTCATGATCCCGGCGCGAGAGCTGTATCCGAACATGAAGGATCTGATCACGCTCCGGCACCTGGAGAACATGTCGAAGATCCTGCTCGTGACGGGCAGCATGGTCGGCTTTGCGTACGGGATGGAGTTCTTCATCGCG
>DHLW01000089.1:27026-27267 GCA_002405485.1 Phycisphaerales bacterium UBA4658 | reverse complement strand
AGTTCTTCATCGCGTGGTACAGCGCAAACCAGTATGAGGCGGACGTGTTCCTGTGGAACCGCGTGACGCCCGACTGGCTGCACCCGCGCGGCGCGCCGTACTGGTGGGCGTACTGGGCGATGATCTTCTGCAACGTGGTCACGCCGCAGCTCTTCTGGTTCCGGAAGTTCCGGACCAGCCCGCTGTGGATCTTCGTGGTGAGCGCGTTCGTGACGGTGGGGATGTGGTTCGAGCGGTTCGT
>DHLW01000089.1:26646-26885 GCA_002405485.1 Phycisphaerales bacterium UBA4658 | reverse complement strand
ATGTGGTTCGAGCGGTTCGTCATCATCGTGACGAGTCTGCACCGGGCCTTCCTGCCGTCGCAGTGGGGCATGTTCTTCCCGACGATCGTGGACATCCTGACGTTCGTCGGGACGTGCGGGATCTTCATGTTCCTGTTCCTGCTGTTCCTGAAGTTCCTGCCGGCGTTCGCGATGAGCGAGATCAAGAACGTCACCCCGCAGGCGAGTCCGCACGATCATCACTGAGTCCGACGTCGCCG
>DHLW01000089.1:26305-26437 GCA_002405485.1 Phycisphaerales bacterium UBA4658 | reverse complement strand
CCCCCACGGGCGAGACGGTGTACGGCATGATGGCCGAGTTCGCCACGCCCGCGGACGTGTACCACGCGGCGGAGAAGTTCCGCGACGCGGGCTTCAAGCACTGGGACGTGTACGCGCCGTTCCCGATCCACG
>DHLW01000089.1:25749-26039 GCA_002405485.1 Phycisphaerales bacterium UBA4658 | reverse complement strand
AAGCCGCTGGGCGCGTGGCAGGCGTTCGTGCCGGTGACGTTCGAGATCGGGGTGCTGTTCACCGCCTTCACGGCCCTCATCAGCATGCTGGCCTTCAACGCCCTGCCGATGTGGTACCACCCGCTGTTCAAGAAGTCCCGCTTCCTCCGGGTGAGCGACGACCGTTTCGTGATCTGCGTGGAATCTCGGGATCCCAACTTCGATCCCGCCAAGACCAGGCAGATGTTCGAGAGCACCAAGGGGTACAACATCGATCTGGTCGAGGACTGATTTCTGTTGCCCTTCTCCCC
>DHLW01000089.1:21765-25627 GCA_002405485.1 Phycisphaerales bacterium UBA4658 | reverse complement strand
GGACTGATTTCTTTTGCCCTTCTCCCCCCCCCACTCTTCTCTTGGCATGCACACGACTTTGCACGCATTCCAGACTGCCCAGCCGACCTTGGCAAGCGCATCGATCCGGTCTCTTCCGATGAGCACGCACCCGATGAACACCACCGAATCGAACCTCCACACCGGGCACCCCCGGGCACTGCGTCTCGCCGCGATGTCCGGCGTGGCGGCGCTCGCGCTCGTCCTTGGCGGCTGCCAGGGCGAGCGGTCGGACGCTCCGCCCAGGCAGTTCCTGCCCGACATGGACGACAGCCCGAAGTTCAAGCCGCAGACCGAGACGGCGTTCTTCACCGACGGTCGAGCCATGCGGCCGCGGGTGGAGGGCACGGTGGCGTTCGGCTCGTCGTCCCGCGTGGAGTCTGATCGGGCGCACTTTGCCAAGCTCGACGTGGGCGTGTACCAGGGTGTGGACCCCACCGGCAAGCCGCTGGCCGACGGTGAGCCGGCATATCTGAAGTCCATGCCCGCCGGAGCGGTGCAGGCCTTCGCGGATCACTGGAACGGACGTGGTGCGAATCTGACGAGCCCGGCGGAGACGCTGGCAAAGATGGTCGAACGCGGTCAGGAGCGGTTCAACATCTACTGCGCCGTCTGCCATGGGTATCACGGCGAGGGCGGTGATCCGACCAACGGCACCGGGGGCGTCGTGGGGCGGCGGTGGCGATACCTCGTCCCGAGCTATCACGACCCAAAGTATCGGGACCGCACGGTGAAGACGGGTCAGGACGGCTATTTGTTCCACGTGATCCTGCAGGGCGTCCCCGCGGCGACGCCCGAGCTTCCGCCCAAGATGCCCGGCTACGCGGGCAAGGTCAGCGAGTTGGACGCGTGGGCGATCGTGATGTACATCCGGACGCTGCAGGCGGCGTGGAAGGACTCGTCGTCGGCGTCGGTGGAATCGGTCGAGTCGGGATCGCCTCAGATCGCGATCGAGAGCGCGAGCGGCGCACGTAAGGAGTCCAAGCAGTGAGCAGTATCTCGACGCATACGGGCGAGCACGGACATGCCCACGGGCACGAGGCCCCGCACGTCGCCGCTCGCGCCAAGCTGGACCTCGCCGCCGTGACTCCGGGCGGCGGCATGAAGACCGCCGCGGCGGGGCTCATGTTCCTCGGCGTGGTCGGGATCATCGTGGTCGCCGTCGGCGGATTCAGCGGTGGTCTGACTGGGAAGCAGGCCTTGGCGAGCTACCACATGGGGTTCCTGTACGCACTGGGCGTCGGGCTTGGCGCCTTGGGCTTGCAGATGATCCTGCAGCAGTTCAACGCGGGTTGGAGCGCGGCGGTGCGTCGCAGCGCCGAGGCGATCTCGAGCATGATGTGGGTCGTGCTCCTGCTTTTCCTGCCCATCCTGATCCTGGAGCTGTTTGTCACCAAGGGCGTGCTCTTCAAGTGGATGGACCCGGCGTACACCGCGGGGGACGTCATCTATGACAAGAAGCGGGCCTGGCTCAATCCGGAGTTCTGGGCGATCCGTTCGGCCATCTACTTCCTGATCTGGGTCGCCCTTGGCGCGACCCTGTACCGGCTTTCTCGGAAGCAGGACGACAACGGCGATCGGTGGATCACCGCCAAGCAGCGCTGGATCAGCTCATTCGGTCTGCTCATCTACGCCCTGTCCACCGCGTTTGCGAGCTTCGACTGGCTCATGTCGCTGGACTACCACTGGTTCAGCACGATGTTCGGCGTGTATTTCTTCGCCGGGTGCGTGGTGAGCTCTCTGGCGGTCATGATCGTGGTGATGTGCTCGCTGCGAGCCGCCGGCAAATATGGCGCGGCGTTCACGGAAGAGCATCAGCACGATCTGGGCAAGCTGCTCTTTGCCTTCACCGTCTTCTGGGCGTACGTCACGTTCTGCCAGTACTTCCTGATCTGGTACAGCAACATTCCCGAGGAGACGGCGTTCTTCAACCTGCGCAAGGACGGCGGATACATGCCGATCTTCATCGCGCTGTGCTTCGGGCACTTCCTCCTCCCGTTTGTCATTCTGCTGGTTCGGGGTGTCAAGCGCAACCCGCATCTGCTGCGTCTGGTGGCGCTGTGGATGCTGGTCATGCACGCCGCCGACCTGGTGTTCATGGTCCGCCCCATCGTCAAGGACGCCAAGCCTGGGGTGAACCTCTGGCTGGATATCGCGGGCGTGCTCGGGCCGGCACTGCTGTTCATCGGGGCGGCGGTGTGGAAGATGAGCCGCGGACCGCTGATTCCCATCAAGGATCCTCGTCTGCACGAGGTTCTGGAGCACAAGAACTACGTGTAGTCGGGTTGTCCTCGGCGAGCGATTCGCCGAAAGTGCCCGATTTGATGGTCGGTGGGTTGTGAAAGGCATCGAAGTTTCAGGAAGTTTCGAAACGTCGGATGGACAGTCATGGCTGAAAAGCACGCACATTCCCCAACGTCCGGATCGCACGGCCACGGCCAGCCCGCGCACGTGCACACGACTCCGCCACACCACGATCCGGTGGATCAGTGGCATGATCACAGCCACGACGTGAAGCCGCAGCATGCGCACTCGGAGACGGTCAACTCCGGGGTGGTGCTTGCGGTCGGGACGTTCCTTTTCGTGTTGATCGTGGTGGCGTGCGTGATCGTGTACGCGTTCTACATCGGGGCCACGACGCGGACGCTGCAGGCCCGCGAGCGGACGACCGCCGACGCGCCGGCCAAGGTGTTCCGCGAGTTCAAGGGAGAGTCGCTGGTTCGGCTGGAGAGCGGCGGCACGCTGCAGATCCCCGCCGCCGAAGAGGGCAAGACCAAGCCGATCACCCTCCTGCCGATCAAGGATGCTGCCAAGACCGTGATCACGGAGTATTCGGGCAAAGTCACTGCCGGGAAGTAGTCGGAATGTCCGTGGTGTGTGTGAGTCGGGATGGGTGGTTTGGTTGGTTGCCGGTGGATGGAGCAGTTGGAGCAGGATGATTCGGTGGTTTCAGCCAACTTCTCGCGGTGTTCGTCGGTCGCCCGGCGGCGGTCTGGCGGCGCGCGCGGCGGCGGCGTGCGTGGCTGGATCCGCAGCCGCCGGGTCGGCCTCCGCCCAGCTCATTCCGACCGATGTTCCGGCTCCGGTAAAGGGGCTTGAGATCACCAATAACCTCGGCAAGACGATCCCTCTGCACATCCAGGTCACCAACGAGCAGGGGAAGATCGTCAGCCTGAGCGAGTACTTCAATCGGCCGACGATGAAGGACGGCAAGCCCGCGGACAAGGGCAACAAGCCGGTGGTGATCCAGATGTCGTATCTGCGTTGCCCGATCCTGTGCCCCACGATCCTGGAGAAGTTCACCAAGACGATCGACAGGATCGACTTCACCGTCGGGGAAGAGTTCGACGTGCTGGTGGTGAGCTTTGACCACCGAGACACCCCGGCCGACGCTCGCACCCACAAGGCCTCGGCTCTGCTCGCGTACGACCGGCCGGAGAACAACGACATCCGGGCGGGGTGGAACTTCGTGATCGCCTCCCCGGAGAGCGCCAGGCAGCTCGGCGATGCGCTCGGGTTTCCGTTCCGGTATCTGCCCGAGAGCGACGAGTACTCGCACGGCACGGCCCTGTTCGTGCTGACGCCCGAGGGGAAGATCTCGAGCTATCTCACGGGGCTGAACTACCCGTCCAAGGACGTGAAGCTCGCGTTGCTGGAGGCCTCCAGGGGCAAGATCGGGAGCTTCTGGGACGCTTTCCCGCTGTGGTGCTATCACTTTGACCCGACCGCGGGGACGTACACGCTCCAGGCGATGCGGGTCATGCAGATCGGCTCTGGCGGAGCGGCGGTGGTGCTGGGCGGGGTGCTGCTGATGTACTGGCGTGCCGAGCGACGCCGACGCGGG
>DHLW01000089.1:3457-21568 GCA_002405485.1 Phycisphaerales bacterium UBA4658 | reverse complement strand
CGGCCCGGGCGTTTGGTGGGTCCATGTCATGATGCCTGACGCGCTGCACATTTCTGACGCAGGAACACTCACGCTCGGCCTGGCCGGGTTCCATGAGTGGACCAAGTCGCTGTTCTTTTTCTCGACCGGCGCCTCCTCCCAGGCGACGCACACCGAGAATCTGTTCATGTACATCATGTGGATCAACATCATCAGCTTCATCGCGCTGATGGGGCTGATCTTCTACTTCATCGCGAAGTACCACCGCGGCAAGCAGAACCAGAACTATCAGGTGAGCGTGGCCCACAACACGCCGCTTGAGTTGGCGTGGTCGATCATCCCGCTCATCATCATGGTGCCCATCTTCTACTATGGGTTCACCGGATACCTGGACAAGCTCTCCGCGCCCGCGGACTCCGAAGAGATCATGGTCAGCGGGCAGAAGTGGAACTGGACGTTCACGTATCGCAACGGGGCCCAGCCTCGCGGCGATCAGGTGATGCTCACGCGGAGCAACTACCCCGTGCCGCAGTTCATCGTTCCGGGCGGTCGGCCAGTGAAGCTCATCATGAGCTCCAAGGACGTGATCCACTCGTTCTACATCCCGGATTTCCGCTCCAAGATGGACGTCATCCCGAACCGGTACACGTCCATGTGGTTCCTCCCCAAGGAAGTCGCCCCGGGCGAGTCGCGGACGCACACGGTGTACTGCGCCGAGTACTGCGGCGATTTCCACTCGGAAATGGCCGCCCAGATGAAGGTCGTGAGCATCCCCGAGTTCGAGGCCACCATCAAGCAGTGGACGGACTACCCGGAGGAGATCGATCTGCTCAAGGTCGGCTCCATGGTGTACACGGCCAAGGGATGCAACGCCTGCCACTCGGTCAACGGGGACAAGAACACCGGCCCGACGTGGAAGAACATGTTCGGCGAGACCCACGACTACACCAACGGCGAGAGCGGCAAACTCGTCGATGAGAACTGGCTGCGGGAGAACATCCTCTACTCCCAGCGGCGGATTATGAAGGGGTACCCCACGAGCATGCCCAACTACGTCGGGCAGCTCACCCCGCTGGAGGTCGACGGCCTGGTCTGGTACATCAAGTCCCTCGCGGACAAGACCAAGCCCGAGGACCTCGAGGGCGGCAGGAAGTCAGTCAAGCAGTACAAGGAAGAGGCCAAGAGCCAGGGTTCATCGAACTGAACCCGCGTCGCGAGCCGATCTTCGGGTCGGTGCGGCGGATGCGGGCGGCCTGGCAGCCGCGGATCACGTGTGTTCCCTCCCCGGGAGGTTTCGGATATGGCGACCATCGGCGACATTCATTCGGGCGGGCTTCACGGGCACGGCCATGGGCACGAGCATCATGGCAGCTACCTGGAGCGCAAGGGCGGGCTCATCGTCACCATCTGGGATTGGATGACCACCGTCGATCACAAAAAGATCGGCGTCATGTACCTGTTCGCCATCCTGTTCATGTTCTTTCTGGGCGGCGTTGCGGCCCTGGTCGTGCGGACCGAACTGGCCCATCCCAACGTCGCCACCGTGACCGCCACCGGCTCGGTCACGTACTCGGGCAACACCATCGGGCAGGTCTTCGGCCAGGGCGAGAACATCGCCAAGAGCAACGAGTTCTACAACCGGGCGATGACGCTCCACGGCGTGATCATGGTCTTCCTGGTCATCGTCCCGTCGGTGCCGGCGTCGCTGGGCAACTTCCTCCTCCCGCTCATGCTCGGAGCCAAGGACGTGGCCTTCCCGCGATTGAATCTCGCGTCGTGGTACGTCTATCTGCTGGGCTCGATCTTCGCCGTCATCTCGATGGTGCAAGGCGGGGTGGACACCGGGTGGACCTTCTACACGCCCTATTCGACAACCACCGACGCGGACTCGCTCCGGGTGGTGTGGATGGTGACGGCTGCGTTCATCCTGGGCTTCAGCTCGATCTTCACCGGCCTGAACTTCGTGGTGACCGTGCACAAGCTCCGGGCCCCGGGCATGGGCTGGTTTGACATGCCCCTGTTTGTCTGGGGCATCTACGGCGCCGCGATCATCCAGGTCCTCGCGACGCCGGTCATCGGCATCACCCTCCTGCTGCTCATCTTCGAGCGGCTCTTCCACATCGGCATCTTCGATCCTCGGATGGGCGGCGACCCGGTGCTCTTCCAGCACTTCTTCTGGTTCTACAGCCACCCGGTCGTGTACGTGATGATCCTCCCCGGCATGGCCGTGATCAATGAGATGATCGCCACCGGAGCCCGCAAGCCGATCTTCGGGTATCGGGCGGTTGCGTTCAGCACGCTTGCGATCGCCGGCATCAGCTTCATCGTCTGGGGGCACCATCTGTTCACCAGCCAGGGCGAGATCGCCGCGGTGGTGTTCAGCGCGCTGACGTTCCTCGTGGCGATTCCCTCGGCCGTCAAGGTGTTCAACTGGATCGCGACCCTGTACAAGGGTTCGATCTGCATGAACACGTGGAACCTGTACGCACTCGCGTTCCTCTGGCTGTTCACGATCGGCGGGCTGACGGGCCTGTTCCTCGGCTCGCTCGCGGTCGACCTGCACCTGCACGACACGTACTTCGTCGTGGCTCACTTCCACTACGTGATGATGGGCGGCACGATCATCGCGTTCATCGGGGCCATCCACTTCTGGTGGCCCAAGATGTTCGGCAAGATGTACAACGAGTTCTGGGCCCGCATCGCCTTCTTCCTGGTCTTCGTGGGCTTCAACGGCACGTTCTTCCCGCAGTTCGTCATGGGCAGCCAGGGCATGCCGCGGCGGTATGCGAACTATGTCGACGTCTTCCAGCCCTATCACATGGCTTCGACGATCGGGTCGTACGTGCTCGCGCTTGGCTTCTTCCTGCACCTGCTGGTGTTCCTGCACTCGCTTGCCGCCGGCAAGAAGGCCGGCCCGAATCCCTGGGGCTCTCTGACGCTGGAGTGGACCAATGCCTCCAGCCCCCCGATTGAGCACAACTTTGATCACGAGCCGGTGGTGACCCACGGCCCGTACGACTACGACAACGTCCTTCCGCCGCAGACGGCTCCGGGCGAGTTTGTGTTGCCCAAGCCGGCGGCCGTGGCGGTGAAGCACTGACGGGCTCCCGGTCGAGTTTGACCCCAACGCATCGAGACTCCTATGGCCAGCATCCACGCAGATCCACATCTTCCGGCGACCGATCACGGGCACGCGGACGATGCCTCCAAGCCGTATCACGAGCGGTACCACGCCGCGCACCACTTCAAGAGCCGCGACCACGAGTTTGACTCGGTGAAGATGGGCGTGTGGCTGTTCCTGGGCACCGAGATCCTGCTCTTCAGCGGGATGTTCGTGGCCTATGCGATCTTCCGCATGATGCACCCCGAGGCGTTCATCGCCGGGTCGGGCAAGCTCAGCGTTGGCTGGGGTCTGCTCAACACGGTGGTGCTCCTGCTGTCGAGCTACACGGTCGCCGCGGCCGTGCGGCACGCTCAGACCGGCAACCAGAAGTGGCTGCAGATCAACGTGGTGCTCACGTTCTTCGCCGGGCTGGCGTTCCTTCTGATCAAGTTCGTCTTTGAGTACGCGCCCAAGTACGCCGAGGGCAAGCTCCCCGGCATGTTCTTCAGCTATCCCTACGCGACCAGCGAGTATGAGCCGCTGTGGTGGGGCATCTACTGGGGCGCGACGGCGATCCACGCCAGCCACGTGATCATCGGCATGGGGCTGTTCGTCTGGATCTGGCTGCGGGCCCGCAAGCAGCACTTTGGACCCGGACACTACAACGCCGTCGAAGGCGTCGGTCTGTACTGGCACATCGTTGACATCGTGTGGATCTTCCTCTTCCCACTGCTCTACCTGATCCACTGACGCCAGGCGATCAGGGGTTGACCCCCCCACCCCCCACACCTACTCCCATCCTGCGGCCTCCCGACTCTGCATGAAGAACACGCCGAACGCTCCCGAGCACACGACCATGTCCCACGAAACAAACACCCACGACGGACACGCGCATGGGCACGTCATCGTCTCTCTGTTCACGCTTCGAACCGTGCTCGCGTTGCTTCTGTTCTTCACGCTGCTGACGGTCGGGGCGGCCCTTGTTGAACAGTGGATCGCCAGCGCGTTCAACGTCGTCATTCCGCAATGGATCAATGTGACCGTGGCGCTCTCGATCGCCACGGTCAAGACGGTCCTTGTGGTCATGTTCTTCATGCAGCTCAAGTACGACAACCCGATGAACACGCTCATCTTCGTGTTCACGGTGCTGACCGCGGCGTTCTTCCTCGGGTTCACCGCGCTGGACCTGGGCGGTCGGTCCTCGCTGGATCGGTTCAAGGCCCAATACGCCGTCCCCGGCGGAACCGGGCTGGCCGGCGACAACACCCCCATCACCCGGCGTGCCCGAGACAAGGCCATCGCCGCGGGCACCTACGACCCGCACAAGGCCCATCACGATCACCACGGCGGACTCAGCATCACGAATGCGGGCTACCTGCAACCAAAGCCCACCGTCGGTTCCGATGAGAACTTCAGCCGACCAGTCAAGGGTGTCACGATTCCCGGCCTGCCGGGATTCGCCGAACGGTCAAACGGCCACTCCGACGGGCATGACAAGGACCAGGGCGGCGAGTCTGGCTCCAAAGCGCCGGCTGGTCAATAAAACGGTCCGGTGCGAGTTTCGAACCCCTCGCGGGGGCGAGCGATGCTCTCCAGGCGTTGCGTGAGCGGTCGCGGATCAGTCGCCGAGCATGATGCCCCCGTCGCCCCCCTGCCGACCTTCGATGGCGGCAAGCAGGCACCCCGTGGCGAGGATGAGCAGCTCGTCAAGCCGATCGTCCTCGGCCTTTATGGTGATTCCGAGCCGAAAGACGAACACGTTGAAGTGCTGGCGATAGACCGCGAGCTCCCGGCCGCTCGAGTCGACGAGGTGATACACAGACGGGAAGAGGACGTTGCCCAGCGGGAGGAACCGCCGGACCAGCGCCATCCCCGTGGAGTCTTCCCGCACCTGGGCGATCTCTCGCCCGTCGCGATCAAAGACCAGCCATTGATCGCGGATGATCGACGAAAGTCCCTTTCGGCGAATGGAGCCAAGCACGATGCCGTCGGGAAGGAGCAGGTCATAGGTTGCCGCGAAGTCGATGATGCTTCGTGCACGGATGCGCATGAGCTCGCCGCTCATCGATGAGTCCGTCCAGATCTGGATGTCTTCCTTGAGCTTGAATGCCTTCTGGCGGCAGAAGCCGACGAGTTGCCTTTGGTCATCGAAGATCTCGAACGACGCACCGAACAGGACGAAGATCTTTCGGCGGATCGTGTATCGCTCGCCAGCGGGGCCTGTGGGGGCAGGGTGAACGGCGGTGGGCGGTGTCGGCATGATCAGGAGGATACCCGGGCCTCTTCGGTGAACGTTCGCCGGGCACGGGATATCGCCGTACCCTGAGGCCATGATTCATCCATGGCATGACGTGACGCCGGCGTGCGAGGGACGCGAACTGCCCAACGAGTTCCAGGCGGTGATCGAGATCCCCAAGGGCTCGCGCAACAAGTACGAGCTGGACAAGGGCTCCGGATTGCTCCGGATCGACCGCGTGCTCTCGTCCGCGGTGCACTACCCGGCGAACTATGGCTTCATTCCGCAGACCTTGGCCGAGGATGATGACCCGCTGGACGTTCTGGTGTACTGCACCGAAGAGATCCCCCCGCTGACGATCTGCCGGGCCCGGGCGGTGGGCGTGATGAGCATGATCGATCAGGGCCAGCCGGACCACAAGATCATTGCGGTGCTCCAGGACGATCCGATCTACTCGGAGTTTCAGACCGCCACCGACTTTCCGAAGCACATCTTCAAGATGCTTCGGCAGTTCTTCGAGGAGTACAAGAACCTCGAGGGCAAGCAGGTCGCCGTCGACGAGATGCAGCCGGTCGAACTGGCCTATCAGGTCATCGAAGAGTCATTGACCCGGTATTGGAAGAGCCGTCAGAAGGGCGAGATCAAGGGTCTCGTGGTGTGACCGGCAGCCAGCTGCCGAAAGGGACTCGGCTGTCGACATCGGATCGTGGATGATCCGAGAACGCCGCCGCGTTCGTGCTTTGAAGCCCGGATGGCTTGTTCGGCGTTACGTCGTGTACTCGGCGTTGATCTTCACGTACTCCGCCGACAGGTCGCATCCCAGCATCCACGCCCTGCCCTGCCCAAAGCCGACCTGCAGGACGCAGTGCACGGGGTCGGCGCTCATGGCGGCCTTGAGTTTCGGATCGGTCTTGGCGACGCCCGTCGGCACGCCGGCGCGATAGACCTCGACGCCGCCGATCGTCAGTGACGCCTCTGCGGTGTCGAAGCGGATGCCGGCATTCCCGGCGGCCGTGACGATCCGTCCCCAGTTCGGGTCCTTGCCGTGGATTGCGCACTTGACCAAGGGCGAGTCCACGACGGCGCGGGCCATGCGTTCGGCGCTGGCGTGATCCGCGGCTCCGCGGACCTCGACCCTGAACGTGCGTGTGACGCCCTCGCCGTCGCGCACGACCTTGGTCGCGAGCTCCTGGCAGATGCTGGTGAGCGCCGCCCGGAGCACGAAGAACTCCGGATCGCCATCATGGATCGTTCGGACCGGAGCCCCGCCGGAGGCCATGACGACGACGGTGTCGGAGCAGCTCGGGTGCGCGTCCACGCTCACGCGGTCGAAGCTCTCCCGGCACGCATCCTCCAGCGCGTGCTGAAGGGCCGAGGTGGCGATCGCAGCGTCGGTCGTGATGAACGCCAGCATCGTGGCCTGCGGTCCAGCAGAGTCCAGCCGGGGCGCGATCATGCCCGATCCCTTGGCGATCGCCCCGAGATGCACCACGTGTCCGTGCATCTCCACCTCGCGATGAGCCGACTTGGGCACCAGGTCCGTCGTCATGATCGCGCGTGCGGCGGCCTCGTCGACCTCTTCTCCCCGTGCAAGCGCCCGCACCAGGCCGGGCACGGCGCTGGTGATCTTGTCCACCGGAAGACGGTGTCCGATCACACCGGTGGAACTCGGCAGCACCTCACCTTCCTGGCATCGCAGGTGCTCGGCGACGCATCGCATCGTTGAACGGGCGTCCTGGATGCCCGGCTCGCCCGTCGCCGCGTTCGAACAACCGGCATTCACCAGAATCCCCCGAAGCGCCGGCCCGCCACGCATTGCCCGCGCTCGCCACTCGCGTCCGATCTCGACCGGCGCGCCCACGACGGCGTTCCTCGTGAACACCGCCGCGGAGGCGTGACGCGTGCTGATCGATCCTCCAGGTGATGCCCCCGCCGCGCCACCGGGCAGATCGCAGACGATGAGCGCAAGATCGCTCTTGCCTGAGGGTTTGATTCCCGCGGTGGTCGCGGCTGCTCGAAATCCGATGGGTCGTGTGATGGCCATGGGCGGAGAATAGCGGGCTTTGGCGGCTAGCGCGATCGGCGTCCGTACATCACCGCGATCACCGCCGCGAGCGCGCCGAACGCGATGAGCCCAAGGGTCACCTGCCCGGTCCGATCCCCGGCCGACACGTCCGCGGGAGTGATCAGAGGCCGACCATCCGGTCCCTCGGGCACCCGATCGGCGATCACCAGAGGCAGCCGGAAGCTCGGCGAGGGTTGGCCCGGCGTGATGAGTCGGCTCTCCGCCTCAACCTGTCCCGATTCATAGGTGAACACCACAGGGCCGAGAATCTCCGGAAACGCGATCGAGAAGGACGATGCGTCCAGCGGCATATCCGCCGAGAGCATCGCATCCATTCGCACAGGCAATCGCGGCGATCGATCGCGGGCCCAGGCACGAATCTCGGCAACCCCCGGAAACCACTCGACCGCCACCGGCACAACCCGGTCTCCCGTCCAGACCTGCGTGAGCGATGCGAGACGATCTCGAGCATCGACGATCAACCGCTCGAGTTCGGCATCCCGCGGCTCGTCCAAAAGGGCGTTCATCGATGCGTCGCTGATGGACTTGGACGTGTCGTTCAGGATGAACGCGAGCGCGTCGTGGTGGATGGTGATCGTCAGCCTCGCGCCGGCATCACCCGACGGCGGCTGCACGACGCAGACCGCCGTGGTCGCCACCGGCGGGTGGGCCCGGACGGGGGCGGGGAGGCCCAGCACCCCGGCAACAATCAGCGAACACAGACAGGACAAGTCCTTGAGGGACATCATGGCGCGCGGCTCTTCGGGGGGTCGAACGAGCGGAACAGGTGCTCGAGGATGTCGGGAGCCAGCGGGTGGTCCCAGATCGTCAGGTGCGCCACTTCGCCGTCGAATCGACGCTTGTTCTCCCACGGATCCAGGGGCAGGATGTGGACAACCGGCTCGCCGTCAGCGAGCTGTACATCCGTCGACGACACAAGACGTCCATCGACATAGAGCTTGAGAGTCGATCCGTCGCTTGTCGCGGTGAGCATCTGCCAGACGCCGACGCGCAGCGGCGTTTCGGAGGAGGCGTCGCGATTGTGGCTCCAGAAGTGCAAGCCCCCTGAGAACTTGGCCAGGAACCGGCCTGCTCCATCGGTCTTTGCGTCGAGCATGCCGAATCCGGCGATGAGCGTGCGATTGTCGGGCATCGTTCTTGGGCGAACGAATGCGTTGATCGTGAACGCTTCGCCGCCGCGCGTCGGAAGCGCGTCCTTTGGCGGCCGCCCAAGCCGAATCTTGGCGCCGACGTGGACATCGAGCGCTTCATCCAATCGATACACCGGACCTCGAGTCAGGAGCGGGGTCGTGTCGGTCTTGAGCGTGTTCGCAGCCGGGGATCGATCGACAACGCCGGAGATCGTCAATGTGTGCGATATCCCGCTTGGCAGCGGCCGAGACAGTGACAGCACCGCTGTGTGTCCCCCGGACTCGAGCGTGATCTCCTCGATCGCCACATCGGGATCGATCTTGAACACAGAGCTCTTCGTGCCTTCACCGATCGGCTCGGAGAAACGCACTCGGGCCGTCGGCACGCCCTCGAAGGCCTCCGCCGAGAGCACCCGCGGAGGCGTCGTGTCGTGAACCCTGATCGACCTGCTTGCAACAGGCCCCATCGTGCCGTCGGGCTTCAGGACCGCGGCGCTGATCGTCGCCGACTCGTGCAGCATGACAACATCGCCCGCCACCGGCGAGTCCTTCGTCGGATGCGTGCCATCGAGCGTGAAACGGAGACTCCCAGGCCGCCAGTAGAGCACCGGAGCGATGCGCACCGGCACCGTGTCGGCGTGCTGTGTGTCCGCTGGCGCCTCTGCCGCCTGGGCGACAACGGAGATCCGCGGCGCATCCTGCACGTGATCCGAGAGCGTGTCGGCCGTCGGCACGCACGGAATCACCGTCGTGAACCCGTTCCGAACGATGGACATCGCCATCACACGCACCCGCGGATCACGGGGCAGCGGCACGCCCGTCGAACCCTTGGGAATCCAGAGGCGATACGCGTGCATGAAACTGAACTGATACTGATCGTCCTGAGTCGGAAGGTGCTGGTGGGTGCAGAACCACGCCACCGGCGCTTCCCGTACATAGCCGGGATCGAGGCCGATCATCGTGTGCGGCCACTGAAACGCGACCTCCTTGGGCTCGCCGTCCCAGATTCGGTTGTCCCACTGTCCGACAAAGCCCCGCCAGCGGTGGATGGTCAGCGACTCGGATCGAGCGCCGAACTCGAACGTCGCGGGAACATCGGCTTCGACGCTCGCCGCCAGGATCGCGAGCTGATCGCCCTCTTCCGATGGACCCGAGAATGCCACGGTCTGCCCCCGTGCGGCTGTCGCGTTGGGCTGCTCGTGCGATGCGAGCGTGAACGTCGCCTGGCCGGCGCGGACCTCGCCCGGCCATTGCTCGGCGGGGTAGCTTCGTCCAGGTTCCATTTCACCGGCGGATCGGTCCGCGTTCGTGCTCACGACGTCAACGTCGTGCGGTAGATCGATGCGCATGGTCGTCGGCTCGCCAATCTGCGCGGGCGATCCGCCAGTGGCGATCTGGAACGCGTGAAGCCCATACCCGCGCACCGGATGCCGCGTGCCGCCACGGCCGCCGGTTGCGGGTCCGATGCGGCGTTCTTGTCCGTCGATCTCCATCGCCGCGCGAATGCCCGCCTCGGCGTTCATGCGCAGCTCTCGGGACGTGCCGGTGAGCTCTCGCACGCGCACGACCAGGTCTTCTCCGCGCTCGGCCTTCTTGATGGTCGTGACCATCGTCTCCGGCTCGGCCCGGAAGAAGCGAAACAGCTTCCCCAGACGGCCGTAGTGCGGATCCACGCGGAACGCTCGCGCCGGCTGATTCAATCTTGCCGCGAGCCAGGGTGTGTGCGCCGCCCTCCAGTCTCCCGCGTGCGGGGCGACGGCGTAGACCATGCGATGGCGTCCGATGTCTTGCGTGCTCTGATCCTGATACCCGAACGAACGCACGCCCGGGGTGTAGAGCAGCGTCAGCCGGAGCGTCTGATCATCGGGCTTGTCCGAGCCGTACTTGCTGTCGTTGAGGATGCTCACGCCCTGACTGCCGTCGGGCGCGGACAGATCCATCCACATGTGCGCCGGGTTCTCGTACCGATCCTTGGTGTTGTTGCCGCGCTGGATCGTGCCCACCTGGAGGTCGTACGTCGCCATGGGGTTCGCCACGGCCAGGGGAAAGTGCGCTTTGAGGGACCGCTCCTTCGCCGTCCAGTCAATCGCCGATTCGATCTCGACGGTCTGCCCGCTGCGACCCCATGGCTCTTTCGGATCGCCCGCGACCGCCGACAGTCGCACGTGCTGGACGAACCTGCTGCCCTCATGCTCGCGCTCGATTCGAAGCGACACCCGCACCGGGCCCTGCTCGGCGATGCTGATGTTCGCCGGGCCCCCGACGAACGATCGTGCCGGGTTCTGCCGATCGGCCCAGTCCATGTTCCACGCGGGCCATTCCTTCGGCTTCTCATAGTGCAAGCCGAGCCGTACCGGGCCGGAGAGCGTCTCGCGTCCGATGCTCTTGTCCACGATCGACGAGATGTCTCCATCCTCATTGATCGTGACTCGGAACCGGCCGTTCTCAAGGATCCGTGGCGTCACGCGCAGCTCTGGGTCGATCGCCGTCGGCAGTTCCGATTCGATGATCTCAAGTGTGGCCAGCCCGACCGACGGCACGCGAGGGATGCACAGGGCTCGAATCATGCCGTCGGACACGCCGATGACCTGCGCCGGCGCATCGGGCATGTCCAGCTCCTTCACCGTGAGCGTCGCGGGCGCCGAGTGGGGCTCGAGGGACGTCGGCACCGCGATCTCGACAACGTCGAATCGCTGAATCGACAGCGGATTGAAGACCACTACCGGCAGGCCGGTCTTCCGCTCGACGCCGTCAGCGCCGGGCCGCGTGTCCATCTGGCTGGCGATCGCGCTCACCGAGTCGACGAGCACCTCCGACAGCAGGCGGGATGCCAGAATCTCGTCGTTCCACGCGTACTCATACGCCTTGGGCAGACTCGTTCCTGGCAGGATGTCGTGCATCTGCGAGCCCAGAATGAGATACCACGCCTCCTCGATCTTCGCCGAGGGATACCGATGTCCAAGCCAGTGCGCGATCGACGCGGCCTTTTCCGCCGCTTCGGCGAGTTGCTCATTCTGCCGATTCCACCGCTTCATGTACGCCTGCGAGGTGATGGAGCCCGCAGAGTGCTCCGTGAGCAGAAGCTCGCCCTTGTATCGTGGCAGGCGCGAGGCCATCTCCGGTGTGATCTCCTTGAACATCCAGTCCGCCTGGCTGGAGATCACCTTGATCGGCCCCTCGGTCGCGAGCGCCTTCTCCACCATCGCCACAGATGACTCTCGCGGAGCGCCGCCCATGTCGCCGGTGCCGTAGTAGTGATAGTCGACGAACAGACCCTTGCCCGGCCCGCCGCTCTTCATGCCATTGGACTGGATCCGCTTGAGCCACGATGCGCTCGTCGCCAGGTTCTCGCGCACCTCGCCGACATATGCACCAGGGTCCAGCGCGGACACGATCGACCGGCCGTCCGGCCCTTCCCATACACCCACCTTGAACGGAATCCCCACCGGCGAGCCCCACGTGAGCTTCTGCGTGCTGAACCCCTTCAGGCCGCAGTGCGCCAGCATGCTCGGGAGCGACGCCGGAAAGCCGAAGCAGTCCGGGAGCATGAACTCCTCGCTCGTCACGCCGAACTCGTCCTGGAAGTACTTGTTTCCGTACAGGACGTGCCGCACGAAGCTCTCGGCGTTCGGGACGTTGGCGTCGTTCTCGTCGACCGACGAGCCGCACGGAAACCACCGCCCCTGAGACACGTAGGACTTGAGCTTGACGTACTGGTCCGGGTAGTACTCCTTCATGAACTGATAGCGCCGCGAGCCTGAGAAGTTGAACACGTATCCCGGATACTTGTCCAGCATCGCAAAGTTCTGATCCAGAGTGTCCTTGACGTAGTGCTTGATCGTCTGCACATAATCCCACCGCCACTCCGTGTCCAGATGCGAGTAAGCCACGACGTACAGCGTCGGCCTGTTGAGCAGATCCACCTTCGGCGGCTCAACCTGCGCGACTGCCTTGTCGCGCGCGGCGCCGGGGTTGTCGCCGGCTCGCTCACGTGCGGGCTGATCCCCGCGGGCCAGGGCGGCCACGAGCATCCCGCACAGAATCGCCGCGGAGAGAAACTGGATACACGCCCTCGGGCTTGTTGCTCGCACGTTGCACCTCGTGTCCGGTCAGAGTCCTGGCATGTTCAGGTTGGATCGGAGAATCGCGGCGACCGTCGCCGCATCCTGTGCGCCCCGCAACTGCTCGCGGAAGTCCTCGTGCATCAGCCGGCGCGCCAGTGCCGCAAGCATCCGCTGGTGGGCCGCATCCATCACTCCCCCATCCCGCCCTAGCCCCGCGGGGACACACAGCATCACTGCGAGCGTGACCTCTTCGGCCTCGGCCTCGGCGGAGTCGGCCCACCGCACTGGCTCGGCGAGCCGGACCATCGCAATCGTCGGCGCGTGCACGACCACGGACTTGGCATGCGGGATCGCCACGCCGAATCCCACGCCCGTGTTCCCTTCCCGCTCGCGCGTCCACACATCACTCTCCAGCCGTCTCGGATCCGACGCACGTCCCGCCCCCGCCACCGTGCATGCCAGCGCGTGGATGACCGCGTGTCTGCTGGCAAGCATGCCATCCAGCAGGATCGTGGACTCGAGAATGGGGTCGGCCTCCCGGATCGCCCGTGGCAGCCGCGCGAGCAGCCCGTCGACCTCCGCCACTGAATGCGCCAGCGCCGCCTGCCTGGTCACGTCCGTGCATGTCGCCGCCGTGAGTCTGCGGATCTGCGACTTCAGCTCTCCGATCGCCCCTGGATTGACGCTGATCTCATCGGCGCCCATGCCGACCAGAAGCGGCAGGTTCGCCGCATCCGCCGCCAGTTCGCCGCACACGCCCACCCACAGCCCCGCTGCCTTGGCTTCCGCAATGACCCGGGCCAGCACGCCGATCAGCTCCGGTTGCCGGGCCCTGTTGAGTGTTCCGACGCTCGCGCTTGTCCGATCTGCCGCGAACAGATACTGAGTCAGGTCATTAGTTCCGATGGACACAAAGCGGACGATGCCCTCCAGCCGACCGACAACCGCCGCGAGCGAGGGAACCTCGACCATCACGCCAATGGGCATGTCGGGGTCAAACGCCGCGCCCTCGTCGGCGAGCATTCGCTGCGCGTCTCGAACCAGATCGGCAAACCGCCGGGCTTCCTCGATCGTCGCCACCATCGGCGCCATGATCCACACCCTGGAGCGCTGGCCCTGTGCCGACGCCACTCCGGAGGCCCGGCAGATCGCCCGCACCTGCGCCCGGATCAGATCCGGATGCCGGTCGTACACCCTGAACCCGCGGACGCCCAGAAACGGGTTGTTCTCCCGCGGCAATGACAGGTACGGAGCCGGCTTGTCGGCGCCGATGTCAAAGGTGCGGAAGATCACGCTCTGGCCATCACGAACTTCGCGAGCTGCGTGCGCGTACTCCTGGAACTGCTCCTCCTCGCTCGGCGGATGGGCCCGATCCAGAAACAGCATCTCCGTGCGATAAAGGCCGATGCCGTCGGCTCCGCACGCGATCGCGGCTCGAGTCTCCGCCGCCGTCGCGGTGTTTCCACCAACGTCCATCCGCTGGCCGTCGCCGGTCCGGCCGGGCTCCTGCAGCAGAGGACGCTGGCTCGCGCTCAACTGGCGGCGCGCCTCACGCTCTCGGCGTACATACTCCGTCACCTTCCGACCCGGATCCAGCACCGCATAGCCACCGATGGCGTCCACGATGGCCGTGCGTGCGCCGCCCGCGGCCCTGATCAGCCGCACGGGATCTGAGTCGCACGCGATGGTGGGCAGTTGCATCGCCCGCGCGAGGATTGCCACGTGCGAGGTCTCGCCCACACGACCCACGATCAGCCCCGCGACCATCTCCCGATCAAGCCCAAGCACATCCCCGACGCCGATCATCGAGGCCACCACGACGCTCGGCTCGCTGAGCTTTGGCGCCCCAGCCGGGCAGAGCTGCGGCTCGATGCCGCGCACAAGCTCTCGGCACACCTCTTCGACATCGCCCACGCGATCCCGCACGTACGCGCTGCTCGAGCCGCGCAGCGTGTCCGCGAGGCCGCGCCCGGCCAGGATGACCGCGCACGGGGCTGGGGCGCCTTCGTCGATGAGCGCGAGCACCCGGGTCGTGAGCACCGGGTCGTCCACGATGCTCAGATGCGCTCCGATGATCTCCTCCGCCACTCCGCCGCCCTGCTGCCGAACAGCTTCCCGCCGCGCACGCAGGGACTGGCGCACCGTACGCACGCCGCGCTCAAAGTGCTCGCGCTCAACGCTCGCCGATGCGCTGCGGCATCGAAGGTCATCCTCATCCAGCGCCAGCTCCCCCACAGCGACCACCGCGCCCGTGTCCCCGCCGGCCCACGCGGACCCCCATGGCCCGGCGCTCACTGGCGCGCCCGCGATCACCGTTAGCCCGAGGCCTGAGAGCGCGGCCGGAAGCTCCGCCACGAGCACCCCGACCTGCATCGGCATGGACTGGGCGTTCTGCTGCTCAGGGTGCTCCCCGAACCGCTCGTGCACGAGCACGCCAACCGCGTCGATGAGCTCGTTCTCGTCATCTCCATTGGCCTCCAGCACGACCACGTGCCCCCGCTGCACATCCAGACTGATCATCGCCAGCACGCTCCGCCCGTCGGCGGTCATGCCCGTCAGTGGATTCGACAGCGTCGCCTCGGCGTGGAACCGACGAACCGTCTCCGCGATCATGCTCGCTGGCCGGGCGTGCAGACCGCTTGGTAACTCGACTTGAAATCGCAGGGTCTTGGGCATGTCTCCTTCGATCCGCAGCATACCCGATACCGATCCATGCGACGGTCTCACATCCCGCGCCGCAGGGCGCAGAGTGCGATCGCGATCGCGTCGGCGACGTCCGCGGGCTTTGGCGGCGCAGCGAGCCCGAGCTGCGCCTGCACCCCCGCCTGCATCTGCTCCTTGCTCGCGTGTCCATGACCGGTGAGCGACTTCTTCACCTCCGTCGCCCCAAGTTCCCGGAGCGCAAGCCCCGCCGTCTGACCACGAACAAGCACGACGCCACGCGCGTGAGCCATGATGAACGCCGTCGTCGGGTGCTTCACGTGCGCATACAGCTTCTCAACCGCCAGAACCTGCGGCTGGACCCGATCGATGATCTCCAGCAGGTCGCGCTCCAGCTCGGCCAGCCGAGCCGCCACGCTGAGCTTGCCGTTCAGACGGATGACCCCCGCCTCAACCAGGTCCGCGTCCGGCCCAGACCGAGTACGTCGCGCTGCGGGCTTCACGCACGCATAGCCCGTCAGCCGAAGTCCCGGATCGATGCCAAGCACACGCATGTGGCCGTTCAGCTCCGTTTTCGCCTGGCGCTCGCACGCCGACGTGGCGTCCTGCCCGCCGCACTCACCCTTTGTGCCCTCGCCTGCCCCTTCGCCGCGCCGAATCGCTGAAGCCAGTGCACCACCGTCTTGGCGATCGTGTCGGTCTCCAGATTGACCGCGTCACCCACCCGCAGCCCGGCAAGCGTCGTCCGCTGCAGCGTCTCGGGAATGAGCGCGACGCTGAACCCGCTTGCCCCCCGACGCCTCGGCCAGTCGTTCGCACGGGCCCCCTCGGGCCGCCCGCTCCAGAGCGAGGCGATCGTGAGCGATACTCCGTCGACACACACCGAGCCCTTGGGCGCCAGATACTCCGCACAGTCATTAGAGACCTCAAACCAGACGCGCCACTCACCTTCCCTTTGCACCTGCACCACCCGGGCCAGCCCGTCGACGTGACCCTGCACGATGTGGCCCCCCAGCAGCGTCGATGCCGTCGCCGAATGCTCCAGGTTCACCTCTCCACCGACCTTGAGTCCCCCGATCGTGGTCTTGGACAGCGTCTCCGGGACCACGTCAAAGGCCCAGCCGCCGTCGCCAACGTCCACAACCGTCAGGCAAACCCCGCTCACTGAGATGCTGTCGCCCCGTGCCGGAACATGCCCCCAGGAACCGGGGTCAACCGTGAGGCGAAGGGACTGGGATCCCGGGCGAAGCTCGGCAACCCTGCCGACCGCTTGGACAAGTCCGGTGAACATGGCCTCACAGTACGCCCCTGGGTGCACCAGGGCCGCACGGGAGCCGAAACCGTGGTACCCTACCCCCCTCCCGATGCCTGCCCCCCGGACCTCCGGCCCGCGCGTGGCCGACTCGGGATTGCCGACCGACCGTGTTTGGAGATGATGACCTTGAAGCCATCGCACGTCCGACTCACCCTTCCCCGGACCATGTTCTTGAGCGGATCAGCCGCACTGGCCATCGCCAGCGGGCTCATCACCGGGTGCGAGACCACACCCGCCTCGGGCAGGAATCCCGCCCTCAGCCCGGCCCAGCGGGCCGAGGCCGCTCCGGCCCAGACCGATGAGTTCTCAAAGCTCGGCTATCGCTTGGAATGGCGGGCCTTCCCCACCATGCTGCCGGGCGAGACGATCGAACGCGTGGATCTGTTCGGCGACGTTCTTGCCGCACAGGAATCCGCCGGCGTCGTCAGTGTCATCGAGACGCGATCCGGTCAGGTTCGGTGGTCCGAGCAGGTCGCCGGCCGACTTACCAAGTTCGTGGGCATTCTTCGGGATGAAAAGACCCCCGATCGCCTGATCGTCTCCAGCGAGACCGAGGCCTATTTCTATGACATCGCCACCGGGACCCTTCGGGCCCGCCAGAAGTTCGCCCAGATCGTCTCCAGTGCGCCCGTTCAGGTCGGGGACATTCTTGTCTACGGCTGTCTGAACGGTCAGGTGCTCGGCCACCTGATGCTCAACGGATTCCGGCAATGGGGCGCGGGTCTCACCGGCACCATCACCGCTTCGCCGCTGGAACTCTCCACCGGTCGCGTCGCCGTTGTCAGTTCCACCGGCGACTTTGCAATCATCGATGGCACCACCGGACTGAGCCAGGGCCGGGGTCGGATGTTCGCCGGTCCCGCTGAAGGGGTCGAGATCGCCTCCAACGGGGCCGTGACCGTCGTGGCCAGCGAGGATCAGTCGTTGTACGCGTTCGGTGGCGATGCGGCGACGCCCATCTGGCGGAAGCGGACCGATGCTCCGCTCAAGTTCACCCCCACCATTCACGATGGGCGGGTGTACTGCGACCTCGGCGCCGACGGACTCTCATGCCTTGACGCCGCCAGCGGCAAGCCAATCTGGAACAATCCCAAGGTCTCTGGCACCGTCGTGGCCCTCCGCAACTCGCGTCTGCTCGTCTTCAACGGGTTCACCGCGTGGACGCTCGATCCGGCCAAGGGTGTGATCATCGACCAGGTGGACCTCAAGAACACGTCGATGCTCAAGCCCGATGCCTTCATCGACGGCAACCTGTACGCGGTCAGCCCGTCGGGCATCATCACCAAGTTCTCGCCGCGGTGATCCGACGCCCGGCGTCCACGCGAATCCGCCATGCCGACGACCGCCTCTCCCATCCGCCGTGCCCTCCTTTCGGTGAGCGACAAGGCCGATCTGCTGCCCTTCGCAGAGGCGCTCAAGGCCCGCGGAGTCACCCTCGTTTCCACAGGCGGCACCGCCAAGGCCCTCCAGGCCGCGGGGCTTCCCGTTGTGCCCGTCGACACCATCACCGGCTTTCCCGAGGGACTCGACGGCCGGG
>DHLW01000089.1:0-3236 GCA_002405485.1 Phycisphaerales bacterium UBA4658 | reverse complement strand
GCACATGGCCTTCCTCGCCAAGCACAAGATCGAGCCCATCGATCTGGTCTGCATCAACCTCTACCCCTTCCAGCAGACCGTCGCCGATCCCAACGTCAGCTACTCGGCGGCGATCGAGAACATCGACGTTGGCGGGCCCGCCATGCTCCGCGCCTCGGCCAAGAACCACCAGTTCGTGACCGTCGTCACCTCGCCCAGGCAGTATGACCGGGTCATCCAGGAGATGGACTCGCACAACGGGTGCACCACGCCCGAGACCCGCGCCGAACTCGCCGCCGCCGCCTTCGCCCGCACCGCGGAGTACGACGCGGCCATCGCGAGCTTCCTCTCCCGGCGATCCCCCACCGTCTTCCCACAGATCCTCGACCTGCGGTACACAAAGGTCGATCAGCTCCGCTACGGCGAGAACCCACACCAGGAGGCCGCGCTCTATCGCGATCCCGCCTCCACCGGGCAGTCGGTCGTGAACGCGACCCAGCTCCACGGCAAGCAGCTCTCGTTCAACAACATCAACGACGCGGCCAGTGCGCTCGAGTCCGTCAAGGCCCTGGCCCGACTCGCCACCGTCAACGGAAGAGCCAGCGCGGTCGTCGTCAAGCACACCAACCCCTGTGGGGGCGCGGTCGCCGACTCCGTCGCGCACGCAATCGCCCAGGCCATCGCCGGCGATCCACGAGCCGCGTACGGCGGGATCCTCGCGTGCAGCAAGCCCATCGACGGTCAGGCCGCCGACGTCATCTCCGACGAACGCAACTTCCTCGAAGTCGTCGTTGCGCCTTCCTTCACCCCCGATGCGCTCGACACGCTCCGATCGCGCTGGAGCAGCATCCGTCTGCTCGCCGTCGGCGATCGCAGCCCCTCGACCGCCCGCAAGCTCGACTATCGATCGGTCCCCGGCGGGATGCTGGTGCAGGATCGCGACATCCGTTCCACCGACCCCGCGCTCTGGACGCACGCCGCCGGCCCCAAGCCCACGCCCGCACAGATCGAGGCCGCACTGATCCTCGAGACCCTCTGCAAGTCCGTCACCTCCAACGCCATCGTCGTCGGTGGTCACGATGGGGCCTCCGTGCGCCTCTTCGGCGTCGGCTCCGGCCAGGTAGACCGTGTCTCGGCCTGCCGCCTCGCCATCGAGAAAGCCGGTACCCACGCCGACAACGCCATCGCCGTCGGCGACGCCTTCTTCCCCTTCCCCGACGGACCGAAGGTGCTCATCGACGCCGGCGTCAAGATGCTCGTCCACCCCGGCGGCTCCAAGCGCGACGAAGAAACCTTCGCCCTCTGCGCCGACCGCGGCGTGACGTGCATGGTCACCGGCGTGCGGCACTTCCGGCATTAGGTTCAGGGCAGGGCATGTGACGGGTCGCGGGTATGGGGCTGTTCCAAAGTGATCCGAGCACGCCGAAACCCCGCGCGGCAGAGCTGCGTATCGTTGAACCAGTGGGTTCTCCACATCTCGTGGGAGGGAAGGTGCGAAACTCAGGAAGTAGCTTCACAAGTGCTCCGATTCTGCTCGCAGTGACGAGCAGTGCTGTTAGCGCAGTTACAGCAAGCGCCCTCGGATGGTCGATTTGGCTTCGGATCGGCGTCGGCGTGCTGGCCTTTGCGATCGTCGCACTCGCTTTCAACCTCCCTGCACTCTCGCGTGCCCTCAGCCCGCTCACCGGTCCAAAGCTCGAAAAGTTCATCGGCGAGGTCCACGACACGCCGACCAGGCGTGTGTGTGCGTCCGCCCTTCTCGTCTGTGTCGGGCTTTCGGTCTTCTGGCTCTCACTCGGTGGCGGCCAATGGGCCTGGGCAACGTTCACGCTCGCGCTCGGCGGCACGTTGGTCTACTACGGCAAAAAGGCCTGTCCGATCGAACGTACGAAGCGAGGTGGGGCGTGCGTCGTCGTCGGGGCCTTCCTGATGTCGCTCTCCGCCAACTTCATCGCGGGCGCTCTCGCGGGCGACACCTCACTCGACAAATCGATCGCCTCGCTGTCGGGAAACGTCCGAGAGATCGCCGTCCATGTCAACAAGCTGCTTCAAGGTCAGGAGAAGTTGGCTGAAGGCCAGGAGGAGATCAAGGACGAACTCGCCGCACAGCGGAAGTTGCTCGAAGACTACTTCAGTCGCCCGAAGCCCGCTTCCAGTTCGTCCGATTCGGAAGTGATCCCACCCGAGGTCCTTGCGGCGGCCAGAGAGCTCATGAACTCCACCGACGCACGCGACCGCGCTGCTGCAGCGATTGTCAACAAGGAATGGGATGTGTGGCGCCGCGAGATCGATGCACTCAAATCAACCAGCATTATCGAGAGCGCGATGGAGGTCAAGACGCTCGAAGGCGACGGGCTCTTTGCGCAGCAGAAGTTCGACGAGGCCATCGGACCGTATGAGGCCGCGTTCCAGCTCGATCCGACGAGCTTCGGTCATCGGATCAGACTGGCGAGAGCACTTCAACAAGCGCAACGCGGAGACTTGGCAGCCCAACGGCGACGCGCCGCCGAGATCTATCGCGAGACTCTTCAGAGGACTTCGCTGAGCCCGGATCGCCAGGCGCTGATCCGGAACAACCTTGGCACGGCCCTCAGCGACCAAGCCGAGACGAACGCGGCTGAGGAGCGGGCCCGGCTGCTCGCTGAAGCCGTTGACGCCTATCGCTCGGCTTTGCACGTTCGGACTCGAGAGTCCCTCCCAGAAGAATGGGCGATAACCCAGAACAATCTGGGCAACGCTCTGCGCGACCAAGCCGAGGCGAGTGCGGGCGAGGAGCGGGCCCGCCTCCTTTCTAAAGCCGCTGACGCCTATCGGTGGGCCTTACAGGTGCACACCCGCGAGACGTCCCCACTGGACTGGGCGATGATCCAGAACAACCTCGGCACCGTCCTCAGCGACCAAGCCGATGCCGAAGCGGGCGTGGAGCGGGCCCGTCTGCTCACCGAAGCGGTCGCCGCCTATCGCGCGGCCCTGCAGGTGCAAACCCGAGATACGATCCCACGAGACTGGGCGTTGACGCAGAACAACCTCGGCCACGCCTTGCAAAGGCAAGCCGACGCATGCGCAGGCGCGGACCGCGCCCGACTGCTTGCCGACGCCGTCGCCGCCTATCGCAATGCCCTCTACGTTCGGACCCGAGAAACGCTCCCACTGGACTGGGCGATGACCCAGAACAATCTTGGCAACGTATTCAGCGACCAAGCCGAGGCGAGCACGGGCGTCGAGCACGCCCGACTGCTTGCCGACGCTGTCACCGC
>DHLW01000032.1:480-4027 GCA_002405485.1 Phycisphaerales bacterium UBA4658 | reverse complement strand
GAGGGTGACCGAAGCCGCGAGCGAGGGCGTCGAGGACGATCACTCTTTCGGTGGCGAGGTGCGGGACGCGAGAATGGCGTTGATCAGTGCCTTTGGAGCCTCCGTTTCGGCGGGCTCGTCAAGGTCTCGCCAGACCGACTTGCTCAGCCGGATCGTCCGTTGATAGGACTCGAGATAGTTCACGCAGGACGGGCACACCTTCAGGTGTCGCTCGAACTCGGAACGGATGTCGCCGGGCAGCTCATCATCCAGGTACGCCATGACGAAATCGAGCATCTCCCGGCAGGTGAGATACGGCTTGGATGGCGGCGTTGCGGTTGACAGCGGCGTGCTCATGGCGTGCGTTCCTGATTGGCAAAGACCGGATCCAGCAGCTCCTTGAGCGCTTGTCGCGCCCGGTGCAGCCGCGTCTTGACCGCGTTGGTCGTCAGTCCGAGCGCCGAGGCGGTTTCTTCGGTGCTCAGCTCTTCGATATCGCGGAGGACGAGCACAAGTCGGTAGTGCTCCGGCAGCCGCGCGATGTGCTCTCGAATCAGGAGTCTCTTTTCACGATCGGCCAGGGCGTCAAGCGTGCTCTGTGTCCACGCCCGGCTCGGGCGAGTCTGATGTCCGTCGGGAAGGAACGTTGGAAGGAAATCCTCGATCTGGCGTTCCGGCCTGCGCCGCTGCGAGCGGAGCTTCATCAGGCAGGCGTTCACGGTGATTCGGTGCAGCCATGTTGTGAGACGCGATCGCCCATCGAAACGTACGAGCGCCCGGAATGCCGAAAGAAAAGCGTCCTCAACCGCGTCGTGTGCGTCGGCCTCCCGGGGTAGCAGCCGGCGGGCGACGGCGAGCATCCGCCCGCTTGATCCCTTGACCAACTCCTCGAAAGCCGCGTCATCACCCGCTTGAAGCCGGGCAACAAGAGCCGCTTCATCACCCAAGAAATCGGCACATATGGACGTTTGCTCCAACATCCTGTTGAACTCTATCGCGTGACTGAGATGCCGTTCATTGACAGGAAGTTTCAAGATTTTGTTCCAAACAGGATGCAAACATGGCATCAGATAGGTGGTCGGTGTATGTTTGGATGATGAGCTCCGACCGTCAGTTCAAGGACGCCATTTCGAGCGGGCCATTGGTGCGTGGCCGGGGCGCGGGCCTGAATCCGGGGAGTCGATTCGAGGATGTTCGACTGCACGTCCTCGGGGAGCATCTGGAGGAGATCGCGATCGAGCACCCAGACGGCGTGCGCGTCGCAACCCGGGTGTATCGCGATCGATCACGCACGATCCTGAACGAGGTTGAGAGCCCCGACTTGCCGTTTCGCTGGACGGTCAATCCGTATCGGGGGTGCGAGCACGGGTGCATCTACTGCTACGCGCGTCCGGGGCATGAGTATTTGGGGTTGTCATCCGGACTCGACTTTGAGACCAAGATTCTCGCCAAGCCCGATGCGGCGGACCTGCTGCGTGCGGAGATCAGCCGAGACTCATGGACGGGCGAGGGGATCGTTCTTTCCGGAGTCACAGACCCATATCAGCCGGTGGAGCGGTCTCTGGGCATCACGCGAAGGGTGCTGCAGGTGTGCGTCGAGTTTGCCCAGCCGGTGTCGCTGGTGACCAAGAACGCGCTGGTGACACGAGATGTTGACCTTGTGCGCGAGCTGGCGACACACCGGGCCGTGCACGCGGCAGTCAGTGTCACGACACTCGATCATCGGCTTGCTCGGGTGATGGAGCCGCGTGCGAGTGCTCCGAGCGCTCGGCTGAACGCGATCGAGACCCTTGCCAGCGCCGGGGTGCCTGTGACGGTCATGGTCGCCCCGGTGATTCCGGGCCTGAACGACCAGGAGATTCCGGCGATTCTCAAGGCGGCTCGCGATGCCGGAGCATGCAGTGCGGGATATGTGCTGCTTCGTCTGCCGCATCAGATCAAGGAGCTGTTTCTGGATTGGCTGAAGCGCGAGTGGCCGGACCGTGCGGCCCGGGTGGAGTCGGCGATTCGGGAGACGCGCGACGGGGAGCTGTACAACTCGGACTGGGGCGTCCGTCAGCGTGGGACGGGTGTTCGAGCCCGACAGATCGCCGATCTGTTCGCGCTCGTGCAGCGTCAGCTCGGATTGGACCGTCGGCCGGACATCAAGGATCCGCGTGAGTTCCTCCGCCGAACGGCCGAACGCCAGAGCAGAGGGCAGCTCGGTCTCTTCGGCGAGACAGCACAAGAGGCCGCATCGGCGAGCACGCGCCGGCGGTGACCTGTGGCCGACTGCGCGTGCACAAGACGGAGCCCCGGAAGCGGATGGTCAGCGGCACGCTTCGGCTGGCGTGGAAGGTGCGTCAGTCGACCGGCGCGGCCGGACGGATTGACGAACGGACAAGCGGACGGATGGACGGCGGGAGCTGACCCGACCCGAGGCGCCCGAGTCGTTCGGCATGCGTGTGGACCACCCATCATGGCGGGTTGAGGATGCCCGTCACGGTCGCAGTCCAGGGACCAGCCGACGCCAGACCTGACGTCGCAACCCAACCGCCGGCTGGATTCCCAAGCCAAGTTGACCGATACCACCCGCCAGCTAAACTCTACCCCCTCCCAAGAGCCAGACCGCCACCCGGCGGCCAAGCCCTTGGAGGACAATCCGATCCCCGATAGCTCAATGGTAGAGCGACCGGCTGTTAACCGGTAGGTTCTAGGTTCGAGTCCTAGTCGGGGAGCTTCCTTCCGACCCCGCCTCACGGCGGGGTCGTTTGGTTTACAGGCGGCCCGTTTNNTGCTGCGCGGCGGCTCCTGGAACAACAACCCGAGGAACCTCCGCTCGGCCAACCGCAACAGGAACACTCCGACCAACCGCAACAACAACAACGGCTTTCGTCTCTGCCTGCACTCGTCCACATGGGATGACCCGAATGGTCGCCCCAGCTCCGAACTCCGAGACCCAAGGTTCTCGGCGGCGCAGCACAGCGAACGAGTCCTGCCGCCGGCCCGGTGCCGCCACAAGGCGGCCGAACACTCATCCGTGGCGCTCGGGTCCGAACCGCAAGGTCGGGCCCGCTGCGCTCCGTGGAAGTCCTCATGCCAGAGACGATGCGTTTCCCGGTCGTTACCTACTCAAACGCCGGCGGTCCGGCAGCCAGTTAACCGGCAGGCATCCCCTTTCCAGGGTGGCCTTCATCAGAGAGAATCGGTTCGAAACGGTTGTGGATAGGGAGTTCAAGGCCCTCGTCAAAGGTGACGGGGGCCTTGTCGTTTACAGAAGGGGCGGCCAAGCCGCCCCTGCTGGCGCGCCGTGGCGGGGGTTCGGCGCTCTCGGCTTCGATCCAGAGAGCGGGGTCCGGATAGGAACGCCCCGGATTTAACGCCCCGGATCCCCAAACTCTCGCGCTCTAGAGTCCTCGGCTGGCCGCTGGTTAACAGGGGCGTTCCGAGCTGGGGCCGGATGCGAACGCAGTTTCGATCCAATTCGACGGCACCGAAGTCACCTCTTGTCCGCCGGCTCCACGGCGGGTTCCGGCGCTGGCAGCTTTGCCTTCCATTCCGCGGCCTTGGCGTCGTAGCCCTTGCCGGG
>DHLW01000032.1:0-151 GCA_002405485.1 Phycisphaerales bacterium UBA4658 | reverse complement strand
CGATGGGCGCGAGCAGATCGATGGCCTCCTGGTGCTTGCCCTGCTGTTGCAGGACCCGGCCGAGGTTGCCTGTGAAGACCAGCGTCGCGGGCCTTTGTGCTCCTTGCACGCGCGAGCTCTTTTCGACGGCCTCGCGGAGGTACGGCTCGGC
>DHLW01000172.1:8255-8515 GCA_002405485.1 Phycisphaerales bacterium UBA4658 | reverse complement strand
GCACGATCTGGAAGATCTCGGCGACCTTCGCTGGCCACTTGCCCAGGGCAAATGTGCGGGTTATGTCGGAGTGGTAGCCCTTGTACACCGCGCCCCAGTCGATGAGGAGGGGCTTGCCCGCGGCAAGTTTCTTCTGCTGCGGGCGATAGTGCGGGAGACTGCCGTTGGCGCCCGCGGCCACGATGGTCTGAAACCCCGGCTCGCTCGAACCGCGCCGCTTCATCTCCGACTCGATCGCGGCGGCGACCTCGGCCTCGGTC
>DHLW01000172.1:611-8158 GCA_002405485.1 Phycisphaerales bacterium UBA4658 | reverse complement strand
GCGGCGGCGACCTCGGCCTCGGTCTGTCCCGGCTTGATGGTCGGGAGCACCGCAAGCAACGCGTCCTGCTGAATCTTCGCGGCCCGCTTGATCAGGGAGATCTCCAGATCGTCCTTGATCACCCGAAGCCGGGGGACCACGTTCATCGTGTCCGTCAGTCGCTTCCCCCCGCCCCCCCCGCCACCCCCGCCACCACCGCCACCACCGAGCTTCCGGGCGATGCTGGCCCGCTCGCCAATGGTCATGTGCTCGGCTTGGATGCCGATCTTCCCTGCGTTTCCGCCCTCGGCACCAAGGACCTGCGCGAGGGCCTCGACCATCGGGCCGGTGCGGATGTGCACGTCGACGAGCGCGTGGACCTCTTCGAGTTCCTCTTTGTATCTGAAGTCGCTGATGATGAGGGGCTTGGCGGCCTTGTGGCTGGCGGCCTGAACCACGAGGTAGCTGTCCCCGCCCAGAAACCCGGTCAGATATCCGACGTCTTTGGGATTGGTGACCAGGAACGCGGCGAGTTCCATGTCCGCGACAATTCTCGCCAGCCGCTGCAGCCGATGTGCGTGCGGGCCAGCGTCATCGGACTTGGAAGCGGTGTTCGCCGGGCCGCGGGCCGAGCGTGCGGCGGTCGAACCGGGCTTGATCTGAGCAGCAGCGGGGCTGGCCATGGGTGAGGATGATACCGACTTCCCAGCAGGATCGCGCGCAATCGCGACGGGCCCGCCAAAACCAGGCCCCCGGCCGAATCACACCCGAAGCGTGCCGGTAGACTCTGGCCGCGAGACCGCCTCGATGAGCACACCCACATCCCCGAAAGGTTGGAGTTTGCGGGTTGCCGTCTGGGGGCTTGTTGGGCTGGTCGCGCTCACGATCACCCCCCTCATTGTGGGTGCTTCTCATCAAGCAGTGTCTGATTCCGAGTGGCGATGGACCTTTGCCGGGGCCGGAGGAGGGACGGGGGGAGCGAGCGCGGTCGAGTTGATGAGTGTGGTGCGGACGCTCGTATACGCGGGGTTGATCGCCCTGCTGGCGACGGCGCTCGGATTGCCCGTGGGCTGGGCGATGCGGTCGGGTTCGGCGGTGGTGGTGGCCTTGGTGCTCGTGCCGCTGCTGATGCCGATGTACCTTGTGTATTCAGGATGGGGGCTGCTCCGCGGACCGGGGACGGTGCTCGGGGACCTGCTTGGTCGGGCTCCGCCTCGGGTCAGCATGGGGGCCAATCGGGCGCTTGCGGTGGTTGGTCTTTCGCTCTGGGCGTGGCCGATGGCCGCGGTGATCATCGGAATGTCGGCGCGGCGAGTGCCGGGGGTGCTGCTGGACGCGCTCTCCCTTGAGCCGGCGTCGGCGTGGCGCCGCGTGCGTCTGGCGGTCGGGCTTGTTCGACCGGGCGTGATCGGAGCGTTCGGGGTCGTCGGGGTGGTGATGATCGGTTCGGCGATCCCGCTGCATCTGGCCCAGGTGCGGACGTATGCGATCGACCTGTGGACCATGGTGAGCGTGTCGCCGGACATTCGGGGTGTGTGGCTTCGGGCGACGCCGCTGATGGTGGTTGCGGTGCTCGCCGCGGGGACCATCTGCCGTGTGGTCATGGGCCGGGATCGGCGCGGGCTTTCAGACGCGGCCCCGGATGGTCGGGCCGCAGGCGGGGTTGGGGGCGGGAGCTGGGGTGGGGACGTGCCCAAGCTCGTGTGGGTCATCAGCGCGGGCGTGTGGGTGGTGAGCGTGCTTGTGCCGATGGGGCTGTTTGCCGGACACCTCCGGCACTTTGCGTCGATTGGCGAGTTCTGGAAGTTTGCGGGCGGGGCGGTGCTGCGGAGTCTTGGGATCGCGAGTCTGGTGGGGGTGATCGTCGGGGCGCTTGCGATGCTGACCATGGCCGCGGGGTCCGGGGTGCGTCGGGGGAGCGGGCGATGGGTGGTGTGGGGGGCGTCGGTGGCGATGGTGTCTGCCGCGCTCGTGCCCGGGATCCTCGTGGGCGTGGCGGGCCAAGGGTTCTGGAACTCGGGCTGGCTGCCCGACGAGGCGTACTCGAGCATGTGGCCGATGGTGCACGCGCACGTGGCGAGATTCGGCGCGCTGGGCGTCCTGGTGGGCCTTTGGCTGGTCAGGCGCGAGTCGGAAGATGAACGATCTGCACGACTGCTGATGGCCGGCGATGATCTGTGGGGTTGGTGGATGCTCCGTGGGCGACGGGCGGCGGGCGTGTGCGTGGGGGTCGGATGCGCGGCGGCGGCGCTGTCGATGCACGAGATCGAGGCGGCGGTCACTCTGCAGGCCCCCGGCCCGACGAGTGTCGCGCAGTACGTGCTGGACAAGCTGCACTATGCCCGCGATGAGCAGCTCTGCGCCGCGTGCTTGAACCTTCTGTCGATGGGGCTCGTGCTTGCGGGGGTGGCCTCGGCGCTCATCGGGTCTTGTCGCGAAGTTCTGCAAAGTGGCGCCGGGCGTGCAGCGTGAACAGCAAGACGCGGTACGCTGGTCGATGCAGACAGGGGGAAACGTCGCGTCGGCAGGACGTTCGAGCAAGGACACAGGAGGATTCTGGGCGCGCGGGGGTTGGTCATGTGGAGTTTGCACCGTTGGGGCCTGGGATCGATGACAAGCTGAGCACTGGCGGGGATGGGTCTTGAAGGTTGGGGCATGCGGAATCGGGCAAGTGTTCTTGTCATGGGGGCGGTGGCGAGCGTGTCCGTGGGGATGGGCGGCTGCGGCGACGACTCGTCGATCGACGGGGCGATGCGGGGCGAGCGACCGGGGACGGGACGGATTCGGTACACGGCGATCTTCGGCGGGCTGGGCGACACGCCGGGGCGATATGCCTATCCCCGCGCCATCGAGCATGATGGCGAAGCCCTGTGGATCATCGACAAAGCGGCGCGGGTGCAGCGGATCGACCCGAGAAGCGGGGCATGCCGAGCGACGTTCCGGATGCCCGAGTTTGAGATGGGCAAGCCGACGGGCTTCTGCGTCGCGCCGGGGTTGGATGAGCGGGGTGTGTGGCAGGAGAGCTTGCTGTACATCGCGGACACGCACTATCACCGGGTGATGGTGTATCGCCCGCCGGGCGAGCACGTGCCGGGGGAGCGCAAGGAGCCGACGCTGGTCGCGCAATGGGGCTCACACGGGGATGGGCCGGGGGAGTTTTACTACGTGACCGACGTGGCCGTGGATGTGGGTGAGGATGGGAAGAGCGTTCGGCGGGTGTATGTATCTGAGTATGGGGGCAACGACCGCGTGAGCGTGTTCAGCGGCGAGCGGGAGTTCCTGTTCAGCTTTGGGAAGCCGGGGCTGGGGGAGGACCCGTCGTCGATCGAGTTCAATCGGCCGCAGTCGATGGCGATTCGGCGCACCCGGGACGGGAGGCGTGAGCTGGTGGTGGTGGACTCGTGCAATCACCGGATCGGGCGGTTCACGCTGGAGGGGGAGTTGATCGGATGGATGGGTTCGTTCGCGACCCAGGGGCGCGGAGCCGGGCAGTTCTACTTTCCGTATGGGATCGCGTTTCTGGAAGATGGGACCGCGCTGGTGAGCGAGTTCGGGGGCAATCGCGTGCAGCGGGTGGATCTGGAAGCGCGGCGATCGCTCGGGGTGTATGGCGAGCCGGGGCGTGAGCCGGGACAGCTCGCCGCACCCTGGGCGGTGACCGTCTTGAACGATGTGGCGTATCTGCTGGATTCAGCGAACAACCGGCTGGTGGTTTTTGACCCGTGAGCGTGGAAAGTCACGCGAAGTTCGGCATCGGCGTGCAGATGGCGGGAAGTCAGCGGACTGAAGTGTGCGGATTCGATACTCTGGAAGCGCGGACGAACAGAACGGAACAATCGCGAGATGACCTTGGCGTTGCACATCGGACCGATCCAGTTTGACCAGCCGATCTGGCTGGCGGTGGCACCCATCTGCTGGGCGCTGGCGGTGTGGATCGGTCGGCAGACGCTGAGCGGGCTTGGGACGACTTCGCGGCGGGTGGCGCTGGTGGTTCGGCTGATGGTGATCCTGCTCTTGGCTGGAGCGATCGCCAAGCCGCAGTGGAGGCGAGAGGCCAAGAGCGTCAACGTGACGGTGGTGGTGGACGCGAGCGACTCGGTGGCCCGACCGGTGCCGGGGCCGGACGGCAAGCCGGTGGAGCTGCTCAAGCGGGTGGATCAGTACCTGGAGGACGCGGCGGGGGACGCAAAGCCCGGGGACACGATCTCGCGACTCACGGCGGCGGCGAAGGCGTATGTGCAATCTCTGCCGGTGACGCCGCGGGAGAAGCCCGACACGCTGTTCATCGGTGCGACGGACGGGACGAACCTGCAGGAAGCGGTGGCCCTTGCGCTCTCGATCCCGGCGAAGGACTCCGAGCAGGGTGCGGCGGCAAAGCGGATCCTGATGATCTCGGACTGGAACGAGACGACAGGAAGCGTGGAGGCTGCGGCGGCGCAGGCGCGTGCGGCGAAGGTGCCGATCGACGTGCTGCCGATCCGCTACAAGTTCGACCAGGAGGTGAAGGTCGATCGGATCGTGGTCCCGAGCCAGGCGCGGATGGGGCAGAACGTGGTGGCCCGGGTGCTGCTGCACGCGGTGAAGCCGGCACGCGGAAAGCTGTCGCTGCTCATCAACGGGGATCAGGTTCGGCTTGGCGATGGTCCTGGCGAGATGGATCTGGCGGTGCAACTGGACGCCGGGGACAACGTGGTGTCGATCCCGGTGCTGCTGCCGACGCCGGGGGCGACGCAGTTCAAGGCGGTGTTCACGCCGGAGACGGCGGCGGACGACTCGATCCCGCAGAACAACCAGTCGCTCGCGGTGACGTTTGTGCAGAGCCAGGGGCGTGTGCTGATCGTGGCGTCGTCGACGGAGGAAGTGGCGCCGATGCGGCGGGCTCTGACGGACTCGAAGATCGACGCGGTGGTGCGATCTCCTGAGGAAGCGCCGACGTCGCTGGTGGACTGGACGACGTTCGACTCGGTGGTGCTGGCGAACGTGCCATCGGACAAGCTCACGCAGCAGCAGCAGGAGGATCTCCGGAACTACGTGCACGATCTGGGCGGCGGGCTGTTGATGGTGGGCGGGCCGAACTCGTTTGGCGCGGGCGGCTGGATCGGTTCGCCGGTGGCGGATGCGTTGCCGGTGAAGCTGGATCCGCCGCAGCAGAGGAAGATGCCGCGGGGCGCGCTGGTGCTGCTGATGCACTCGTGCGAGGTGCCGAGGGGCAACTACTGGGGCCAGCAGGTGGCGCTGGCGGCGGTGAACAACCTGTCTCGGCTGGACCTTGTGGGGATGCTGGAGTATTCGTTTGCCAAGGGCGACTGGTGGGTGCACCCGATCAACGAGGTGGGGAACAAGTCGGCGGTGACGCGGGCGATCAACTCCCTGACGTTCGGGGACATGCCGAGCTTCGACAACCTGCTGAACATGGCGTATCAGGGCTTGTCGAAGGCCGATGCGGGGGCGCGGCACATCATCATCATCTCGGACGGTGATCCGCAGCTCATGGATCAGACGATCCTGCCCAAGTGCCGGGCGGCGCGGATCTCGATCTCGACGGTGCTGGTGTATCCGCACAACCGGGCGCGGAGCGGTCCGGACTGGGACACGATGCGGCGGATCGCGCGGGAGACCCGCGGGAACTTCTACGGGATCGTGGACGAGGGGGAGTTCGCGACGCTGCCGTCGATCTTCATCAAAGAGGCGCAGGTGGTGAAGCGCTCGCTCATCTGGGAGGGCGACGCGTTCACACCGACGCTGGTGAGCGCGGTGAGCGAGCCGATGCGCGGCTTGGCGACCGGCGGGTTTCCCAAGCTCACGGGGTATGTGGTGACGGCGGAGCGGGAGGGGCTGAGCGTGGTCTCGCTGCGCGGCAAAGAGAGCGACCCGCTGCTGGCGCACTGGCAGTATGGTCTTGGCAAGAGCGTGGCGTTCACGAGCGACGCGAGCGTGCGCTGGAGCGTGCAGTGGCCGAGCTGGGGGAAGTACCGCGCGTTCTGGGAGCAGCACGTGCGCTGGGCGATGCGGCCGACGGGCAACGCGGACATGCGCGTGACGACCGAGGATCTTGGAGACCGGACGAAGGTGGTGGTGGAAGCGCTGGACGCCGAGGGCGACCGGTTGAACTTCGTGCGGTTTGCGGGACGTGTGAGCGGGCCGGGAGGCGTGAGCCAGCCGGTGGAGCTGCGACAGGTCGGCCCGGGGCGATATGAAGGGGTGTTCGACTCGGCAAGGAGCGGGGCGTATTTGATGACGGTGCAGTACACCGCGCCGGGCGGGAGTGCCGAGAGCGGCAGCGGCGAGCAGCGCGGGACGGTGCAGGCGGCGGTGACGCGGCCGTACGCGGACGAGTTCCGCTCGCTGCAGGACAACGCGCAGCTTGGCCGACGGATCGCGGAGATGACGGGCGGGCGCGTGGTGAGCGACGATCCGCGGACGGCGAATCTGTGGGAGCGTGCGGGGCTGAACATGCCGGTGGATGCTCGGCCGATCTGGGTCATCGTGGCGTGCGTCGGGCTGGGGACATTCCTGATGGACGTGGCGGTGCGACGAGTGCGGATCGACCCGGCGATGATCGCCGCGGCGATTCGTCGCGGGCTCGGACAGCAGGTGCAGCAGGCCGGGCAACAGCTTGGGTCATTGAAGGAAGCACGCGAGCGTGCGCAGCAGGCGATGGGGCCTAGGGGCGATGGCGCGACGGGCCGGCGGAAAGCGGGCGGGGCTGACGCCGCGACGGCAAAGACCAAGTTCGAGGCGACCGAGGACGAACTCAAGGGCGCCAAGACGAATCAGGCGATGCCGACGTTCGAGCCGGAAGTGCAGAAGGCCAAGCCGGCGCAGTCGCAGGCGCAGGACGCCGCGGACCAGGCCGAGGGGGGCCTGTCGCGATTGAAGAAAGCGAGAGAGCGGGCACAAGAGAAGTTTGAAGAGGATGACCAGCGATGATGGCATGAATCTGGCAAGAGCGAAAGAGCACACAGGCGGAACGCCTGTGCCACCAGAGGCATGCAAGGCATGCAAAGGCATGCCGAGCGAGACCCGAGACCCGAGTTCCCGATTCCCGATTCCCGATCAGAGGATTGAACCATGGCCTCAGCCGAGATGCAGACACCAGAGAACGTGAAGGCGGCGTGCGAGAAGTTCCGCGCGACGTACAAGGCGCTGCGCGACGAGATCGGGAAGGTCATGGTCGGGCATACCGACGTGATCGACGCCACGCTCATCGGATTGTTCGCGGGCGGCAACGTGCTGCTTGAGGGCGTGCCGGGGCTGGGCAAGACGATGCTGGTGCGGACGCTGGCCGACACGCTGAGCTTGCCGTTCAGCCGCATCCAGTTCACGCCGGACCTGATGCCCGCGGACGTGATCGGGACGAACATCGTGATGGAGGATCCGGAGACGGGGCGGCGGAAGTTCGAGTTTCAACGCGGTCCGATCTTCGCGCAGATCGTGCTGGCCGACGAGATCAACCGTGCGACGCCCAAAACGCAGTCGGCATTGCTTGAAGCGATGCAGGAGCGCAGCGTGACGGTGGCGGGGCAGACCTACAAGCTGGACAAGCCGTTCTTCGTGCTGGCGACGCA
>DHLW01000172.1:0-466 GCA_002405485.1 Phycisphaerales bacterium UBA4658 | reverse complement strand
CAGAACCCGATCGAGCAGGAGGGCACGTATCCGCTGCCCGAAGCGCAGATGGACCGGTTCATCTTCAAGATCACGGTCGGGTACTCGAAACTGGACGAACTCATGACGATCCTGGATCGGACGACGGGCACGGCGACGCCGACGGCGAACAAGATTCTGAACGGGCCGCAGATTCTGGAAGCGCAGGCGCTCATCCGCGACTGCATCGTCGCGCCGCACGTGAAGGAGTATGCCGCTCGGCTGATTCTGGCGACGCATCCGCAGGGCGAGCACGCCCCGAACATCACGAACCAGTACATCCGCTGCGGGGCCTCGCCGCGCGGGGCGCAGGCGCTGCTGCTTGGCGGCAAGGTGCGGGCGCTGACCGACGGGCGGTACCACGTGAGCAACAAGGACATTGCCGACACCGCGCTCCTGGCCCTGCGGCATCGCGTGATCCTGAACTTCGAGGCCGAGGCCGACCGCG
>DHLW01000073.1:33220-44041 GCA_002405485.1 Phycisphaerales bacterium UBA4658 | reverse complement strand
GATCATGATCTCTTCGAGCACGGCCCGCAGCGCTCGGGCGCCCGTCTCGCGCTTCAGGGCCTTCTCGGCGATCGCGTTCAGGGCCTCTTCGGTGAAGGTCAGCTTCGCGCCCTCCAGCGAGAACATGTGCTGGTACTGACGCACCAGCGCGTTCTTGGGCTCGGTCAGGATGTTCACCATCGCCTCGCGCGTCAGCGGCATGAGCGGCGCCAGCACCGGCAGACGCCCGACGAACTCCGGGATCATCCCGTACTCGATGAGGTCGTCGGCGGTCACCTGGCTGAGCACCTGCTGACGGTCGTGCTCCATCGCCGGAGCACTGAGCGCGTCGGTGGAGAAGCCGATTCGCTTCCGGCCAAGACGACGCCGGATGATGTCCTCCACGCCCACGAACGTGCCGCCGCAGATGAAGAGGATGTGCGTCGTGTCGATCTGGATGTACTGCTGCTCGGGGTGCTTGCGTCCGCCCTGCGGGGGCACGTTGGCGACCGTGCCCTCGAGCATCTTGAGCAGCGACTGCTGCACGCCCTCGCCCGAGACGTCACGCGTGATGGATGGGTTGTCGGACTTGCGGGAGATCTTGTCGATTTCGTCGATGTAGACGATGCCCGTTTGGGCTTTCTCGACGTCGTAGTCGCATTTCTGCAACAGCTTTTGGATGATGTTCTCGACGTCTTCGCCGACGTAGCCCGCCTCGGTCAGGGTGGTGGCATCGGCGATGGTAAACGGGACGTTGAGGAGACGGGCCAGCGTCTCGGCCAGCAGGGTCTTTCCGGAACCGGTGGGCCCGATAAGCAGGATGTTGCTCTTGGCGAGTTCGACCTCGTCCTTGGCACGCGGCGCACCCGTCTGGGCGCGGGTCTGCAGCCGCTTGTAGTGGTTGTAGACCGCCACCGACAGGGTGCGCTTGGCCACGTCCTGCCCGATCACGTACTGGNNCGCTGGCAGGCCTCGACGTCGTAGTCGGCGTTCTGCAGCAGCTTGAGCAGGAGGTTCTCAACGTCCTCGCCGACGTACCCGGCCTCGGTGAGCGTGGTCGCGTCGCCGATGGCGAACGGCACGTTCAGGATGCGGGCCAGCGTCCGCGCCAGCAGCGTCTTGCCAGAACCCGTCGGGCCGATGAGCAGGATGTTGCTCTTGTCCAGCTCGACGCTCGTCTCGTCCTTCTCGGCGTGGAGGAGGCGCTTGTAGTGGCTGTTCACCGCGACCGAGAGGGCCTTCTTGGCCTGGTCCTGACCGATCACGTACTGATCAAGGAACTCCTTGATGGTTCGTGGAGCCGGCACCTCGGTGAACAGGGAACTGGCCGAAGAAACCTTCCGCTTCTCCTGCTTGAAGATGTTCTGGCACAGGTCCGTGCAGTTGGAGCAGATGTACACGTCGCCCGGGCCTTCGACCATCGGGCCGACGTCTCGGCTGGTCTTGCCGCAGAACGAACAGGTGGTCACCTTCCGTCCGCGAAAACCGCCGCCCCCGCCGCCGCTCCCGCTCCCGGCTCCGCTCCCGCCAATGCCACCCGAACCGCCATGGCCTCCATGCCCGGAACCGCCTGAGTGTGAGTCGCCGCGCTGGGTACCGGTGGGCATATCCCCGTCCTTTGAGTTCTTGGCCATGCACGCCTCGACGCGCCGACGGTCCGGCGCTGTGTACAAAAGGTTGGACAAAGTGGGTGTGTATCGGCGGAATACCACGCGATCTCCAACGCCTGAAAGGGCAGATATGCCCAATCCAGGGGGAGTGACCGGGAACTTCGTGCGACCCGGGCACACCCTCCCATGACGTTGCTGATGCAGTACGCGAGCACTCCGCGCTCGGACCGCTCATTGTACCCAGAACCCCGTTCAGCCACCCCCAAAAGCGTGCTCGATCCACACCCGCGCCCCACCCTTTCCACGACTCATCGGCCCTGAACGTCCGGGGACGGTCCCTGTCCGGTTGTCCCCCCCGTTCCAGGCGGATTCTGAGACCGTGCGGGAGAAGGTCCGGGAAGGCGCTCGCCGGTCAGGTCATACCCAGGTGGGGCAACGACATCCCCTGTTTTGGGCACTCGTCCGGATGATTGCGTCTGCGGGTCTGCAGAGGCGGACATGGGCGGTGCTTGGCGGGTCGGGTGGAGTGGTCTGGGGCGGGTCTCTGGGAGTTCGAAGAGCCCGTTGGATCGTGCGGTGTCCATCTTGGCCGAGACTTTCGCGGCCATGGCCTTGCGGGTGCGTTCGTACTCGGCCTCGGTGATCTGACCGCTGCGCTTCATGGCCCGCAGTTGCTCCATGAATGAGCCGGCGGAGTCCATGGCGCGTTGCTGTTCCAGGACACGGCGTCGGAGATAGAGAACGACCAGCCCGCCGAGCACGAGCACGCCGATGGCCGCCATGACGGCAAAGAGGTACGGGCCGATCGAGAGCGGCCTGGCCTGCTGCGCGAGGACGAGAGGATCGAGCACGGGTGAGGGTAGAGTGTGACGGGAGGGGGCGGAGCCGGGTCTGAAGGGGGTCAGCGTCCCCAGCCGCCGGAGGCGATGGCTTCTCGGATCGGAGCCAGGAGCTTGGGGATGACCACGGACTCGACGAGACGCTCGGCGTGCTGGGTGAGCTGGTCGAAGACGCCAGAGAGGGCATGCATGTCGTTGAACGACCCGTAGCGTCGGACGACGAGATAGACGCTGATGGGCTGCTCGCCGAAGTCCGCGCCGCCCGCGGACGCAGAGCCACCCGCGCTGCCGGAGCCGGAACCGTACCCGCCGCCGGCGCGTGCGCCGCGGAGCCCGGAGCGGGTCTTGACCTCAAAGTGGGCCTGTACGTCGCACTCATCGGTGAGGGCCATGCCAAGCAGCGGCTGACACTCGAGCACGATCGGATGTCGGGAGGCCGGGGCGATCTGGGCGGCGACCTCGGCCATGGGGGAACCGGCAAACAGGGCGTTGAAGATGATGGCGTCGTGGTTGCCGGATGCCAGAAGATCGAAGCCGTACAGCGCTTCGAGGTGGTCCACATCCAACGGGCTGATATCCAGGAAGAACGGCGCCGACTCCAGCACCAGCCGATGGAGCTTGTACCCCACCTCGGTGGTCTGAGGGTTGACGCTGCCGGAACGGACGCTTGTGCGGCGGACGGCGACCCATTGCTGGGCCTGCGGCCCACTGAGTGCCGAGGTTGACGGTCGGGACTCCAGCGCCAACTCGTCGCTGTACCGACGGAAGCGATCCATGGACGGCTGATCGCGGCGGATGCGATCGAACAGCGACAGGACCGTGTCCCGACGCATCGGGATGTCCATCTTCAGGTTGATCCGCTGATTGATGTAGTAGTCGGCGGCGAACGGCGAATAGTCGGTGAGCATCCCGGGTCGTCCTTGCACGTCAGAGGCCCACAATGTCCAGCCGGCCCATGCTACAACCGCCACTCGGCCGGCTGCGGGAAACGTCAGGTTGCTCACATGAACCCCGACACGCGGCGTGCTCGGCCGGTGATTGCCGGCCATATCATCCGAAAGTCCCGGGCGCAGGGCGAACTTCAAACGGAGCCAAGCGATGAACGGTGCAAGCAAGCGTGGTGCGATGGTGTGTGCTCTGGCTCTTGGCCTTGGCATGATGGCGGGTTGCCAGAATCAGATGTCGGCCACGCCCGGGTGCCCGTGCGAGCCCGGCGCCAAGCACACGCTGGCCATGACGGGGACAACGGTCCAGGTCGTGAACGATCGATGCCCGATTGCCGGTTCCCACAGCGTGGGCAAGGACCGGGTCCAGGACGTCGCGCTCGTCCGGGATTTCCGCGGCAAGAAGGTCGGCTTCTGCTGCGAGAACTGCCTGCCGGTGTGGGACAAGTTGTCCGACGAGCGGAAGCAGGCGGCCCTGGACGCGGCGATGGACAAGAAGGTCTCGGGCTGAACCGGCTCGAGGCCCTGGCGCACCAGGAACCATCGGCATGTCGATGACATCGCACCTTGGCCCGTCCCGCGTGATCGTGTCGGTGTGGGTGGTGTGGGCGTGCGCTCTCTGTGGGTGCGACTCTCGAACGGGCGAGCCAACCCCCGGCCCACGGGCGGAGAAGAGCGATCACACCCATCACGCTTCCAGCGCAGGGGGCGAGGGCGCGCTCGGCGGGCCCGCCGTCGGATCGGCCGGGCTGTTGGGCGAGTCGGTCGAGGTGGTGAACATCTATTGCCCCGTGCTCGTGGGCCAGTTGGTCGGGTCCACGGACAAGCCGAGGGCCTGCGATCGGCGTCTGGTTCGGACGTTCGAGGGCAAGTCGGTGGGATTCTGCGATCCCGAGTGCGTGAAGGCCTGGGACGACATGACCAACGAGCAGCGACAGAGGTATCTCGATGACGCGATCAAGCTTGAGGCCTCATCGGGCGGTTGATCCGAGCCGGACACATGCGTGCGCGGCAGGGGGTTGTCGCCCGCGATGGCCGGACCGACTCGGTGGGACAGGCGTGTCCATGAGTGCCGTCACGAGTGGGTCGAACCGGGTGGGCTCGAGTGGTGCAAGCCGCGGCGTACGAGGGCTTGGCCACGGCCGGATCAGGCGAGCTGTTCATCGCGGCGCATGGGCTGCACTTGCCAGTAGGTGAGTGATCGCCAGGCCCATTCGGCGGGACCGAAGCGGAAGCTGTTGAGCCAGGCCATGCTCCAGAATACCTGCAAGGTCCAGATCATCGCCGTGAGTGCCCAGAGGTGCGATCGCGGGAGCTCGCCGAGGAGGCCGACGATGTTGAAGACGGAGATGCAGATGAGGGTCTGGGCGAGGTAGTTGCTGAGGGCCATGCGTCCGACGGCGGCGAGGGCTTCGGCGAGACGCGCGGCGAATCGCGAGCGAATCGCGAGCATGACCACGCCGAGGTGCCCTGCGGCGATGAGCAGACTGGCGACATAGGTCGCGTTGACCCAGATGGCGTAGACCGAGAAGGGCTCGAATGACGACTGCTCGGCGAATCGGAACCCGAGGTACTGCATGGGCACGCCCAGGCCATAGCCGACGAGGATGCACAGGGCGTAGAACCGGTTTGATCGGCCGGCGTTGAGCACGTTGAGCTTGAGCAGAGCCATGCCGACAAGCATGAGCCCGAAGACGCGCCAGATGGCAAAGAGCGGGAAGACCATGAACTGCATCTGCAGCGTGTACATGCCGTTCCACGCCCAGTACGCAAGCAGCCCGCTGAGACCGAACTTCCACTCGCCGCCGGTGCGGGCGGCGAACTCGAGCGCGACGCTCTCGGGGCCGGGCTGAAGCGTGGAGCTCGCGGCGGTCGCGGAGGCGGGATCTTCGCGGAACAGGAGCATGAGCCCCCCGATGCCGGCGAAGATGACGACCGCCACCATGATGAGCGGGATGGCGATGGCCAGCAGCACACCGGGGCGGAGGTTGCGCATCGGATACAGCAGCAGCGCGCAGAGGGCGTAGGTGAAGAGGATGTCGCCGTACCACAGGACATAGGCGTGCAAGAACCCGATGGCCCCGAGCCAGAGGAGCCGCCGGTAGAAGAGCCATGGGGAGGCCGACGGCGTCCGTCCGCCGACGGGCGCGTGGTCGGCGTCGGCCTTTGTGAAGATGACGACACCCGCGCCAAAGAGGACCGAGAACAACGTCATCATCTTGAGCTCGAAGCCCATGTGCGAGAGCAGGAACCATGCTCTCTCCCAGCCCACCAGCGGACCGGCGAGGGCCGGGTTGTGCATGGTCATGCTGTGCACGCCGAAGCTCGTCATGATGTTCACCGGCAGGATGCCGAGCATCGCCACGCCGCGAAGGACGTCCAGCGCGGCGATGCGGCTTCGAGGCGCCAGCGGCGCAGCGTGGTCGGGAGTCGGTTGCGAAGTGCGGTTGTTCATGCTCAGGCGCCGAGTGCGGGATCGCGGAGGGATGCCCGACGATGGTCGGTCATCCAGGACATGAGTTCGTCGGTCCGGTTGAGATCGTCGACGACCAGGTCGGCGCCCGCAGCGTGAAGATCCTTGCGGGAATACTGCCCGGTGGCGACGGCGATGCAGCGGCACCCGTGAGCATGAGCGCAGCGGACGTCGTGCGGCGTGTCGCCGATGATCGTCACCCGCCGCGGGTCAGGCCGGGCAGCGAAGCGCATCCGGAATCGCTCCATCGCGACGGCGGTGAGGTGGGCTCGATCAGGCGGATCGTGGGGGGAGTCGTCGCCCCAGGCACAGATGGCAAAGCCCGCGGGCGGGGGCTCGTAGCCGGCGAGTTCGAGCTTCAACGTTCCGGTCTCCTGGTAGTTGCCCGTCAGAAGCCCGGCGACGAAACCGTCGGTCCGTCGCACGGCGGCGACCAGTTCCGGCCCACCGGGGAGCGCGCGGCACGCGGAGGAATCGGTGACGAGCTGCCTGAAGATCGAGGCGAATCGTCGACGGAAGGCCAAGGTGGCTTCGGACGTCTGGACGACACCCGCGCGAACGAACATGTCGCGCACGATGAGCGCGTCCAGACGACCGGCAACCTCGATCCCGTGCATGTGAAAGTCGGGATGGAGCAACTCGCGTGCCGCCCGTTCCATGGCGACAAGCCCTAGCCCGCCGGACTTCAGGAGTGTGCCGTCGATGTCGAAGAGCACGAGGTCGGTCAACGTTGACTCCGGCTTTCAGGACGAAGGAGAAGGGGCGTGTGCCTGCGGACGTACGCGGGAAGGGGAGATTGCCGAGTGCGGTGGCTGTTCGAACGATGGATCACGCGCGAATACTGAAATCGATCTCGCCGGGCAGATCGGCAAGGGGTGTGATCGTCTCCGACACGATGTTTCGCTTCATGGACAGCCGAAGCTCGGCGAGCGCGGCGTCGATGTCGCCGGGATCGCCCTGAATCTCCAGCAGCACCGAGGCGTCGGGCTGATTGAGCACGAATCCGGTGACGGGGTATCGGCGGCAGATGCCGCGTGCCGTGGCCCGGAAGCCGACACCCTGAACGCGACCCGTAAAGCAGATGCGCTGCCGCATGGCCTGAAGGATACGGACCACTGGCCGAGGACCGCGAGGCGTGGGGCGTGCGGGGTGATGGACAATTCCGCCGCGAAAACGGGAAGTGGTTTGACGGTCGTGGGTTGTGTGCTAGGGTTGCTTTGCGGACGTGAGCGGCCTCCTTTTCGGTCCTTGGCATCCGGGCCCTCTGGGCTCATCTCGATGCGGACACGATTCTCTAGCGGACATCCGCTCCATGCCCGGCTCGGTCGAACATGACGCCCGGAAGCGTCGTGGAGTGCTCGCAGGAGAGCGGCGTGCGTCGATCGGACGAGTCGCCGGGTTGATGTGTTCGCAGGATGTTCACCTGGAAAAGGGTGTGCGGTCGGTTCGTCGTGTGATGACGCGGCGATGGACGGCATGCCGAGACGGTTCGCTCGGGCTCAACGTCCGGACGAGCATTGGCACCTTGGCCGACTTGCCTGATCGCACGATCGTGGGCGTGCGGGAGCGGGTCTGGCTGAAGCGTGGTGCGGAGCAACGGTCGCGTCGATGATGCCCAGCGGCAGATCTTCAGCATCGACGTCCGCCGCCGCGGGCGATGATCGCCAGCGCGTGCTGGACGCGACGGACATCGTGCAGCTCATCCGAGAGCACGTGGCGCTCAAGAGCAAGGGTCGCGAGTACGTGGGGCTGTGCCCGTTTCACGACGACCACTCGCCGTCGATGTACGTGGTGCCGGGCAAGCAGATCTATCACTGCTTCAGTTGCGGAGCCGGCGGCAACGCGCTGGGGTTCGTGATGAACTACCACCGCATGAGCTTCCGCGAGGCGCTCGAGCATCTGGCGGAGCGGGCCGGGCTCACGCTCTCACCACCGCCGAAGCCGGCGCAGCGTCGCGGGGGCACGGGCGCCGGGGGGGCCGATTCGGGCTATGCCAGCGCGGATGCGGAGCGCGAGCTGGATCGAGCCGCGCTGCTCAAGGCCAGCGCGACGGCGTGCACCTTCTTCCGCGCGATCCTGGAACACCAAGAGCACGGACGCAAAGCGCGGGACGTGATCCAGCGGCGCGCGATCTCCGCGGACATGGTCGAGACGTTCCAGATCGGTGCGGCCCCGGACAAGTGGGACGGGCTGGTCATGACCATCGGGAGCAAGAAGCTCGCGCTCGACGCGTTCGCGGCGGTCGGCCTGCTCAAGGCCCGAGACAGCGGCGGCTTCTACGACGCCTTCCGCAACCGGCTGATGTTCCCGATCCACGATCAGATCGGGCGCGTCATCGGCTTCGGCGGGCGGCGCATCAACGACGAGGACGAGCCCAAGTACATCAACTCGCCCGAGTCGCCGCTGTTCGACAAGTCGACGACGCTCTACGGCCTGCACCAGGCCGCGCAGGCCATCCGGCAATCGGGCGTGGCGCTGGTCACCGAGGGGTATATGGACACGATCGCGTGCCACCAGGCGGGGGTCCGCAACGCGGTGGCGACCCTCGGCACCGCGCTCACGCCCGGCAACGCGAGGATCCTGCGCCGCTTGTGCAACGAGGTCGTGCTGCTGTTTGACGGCGATGAGGCGGGCCAGAAGGCCGCGGAGCGCGCCGTCGAGGTGTTCTTCGCCGAGCCGATCGACGTCCGCATCGCGATGCTCGCCAGCCACACCGACGCCAAGGATCCCGACGAACTGCTGAAGCGCGAAGGGGGTCGCGAGGTGCTGCAGCAGGCGATCCGGGGAGCGATCGACCCGCTGGAACTGCTCTTTGTCCGCATGCGGGCGCAGACCAGCGGGAGCGGGCTCTCGGCACGAACGAGGGCGATCGAGGACTACATCAGCCGACTCGTCGAACTCGGGCTCGGACGGGTGGACAAGCTGCGATACCAGCTCGTGATCAAGCGGCTTGCGCAGATCGCCGACGTCGACTATCAGACCATCGCCGCGGCGGTGAGCGATCGCCGCGCCCGCCTGCGCCCGCGAGAGGCCGGACCACCGGCAGAGATCAAGCCGCCCATGGGCAGGCCGGGGGAGCAGCCCGCGGGCGCCCTGCTGCTTGGGTGCATGCTCGTGGAACCCGAGCTCGCCGACCGGCTGGGAGAAGAACACTGGACGCTGATTGATCCGGACACGTTCAGCGATCCCGCGATCCGCAGGGTCGCCCAGGTGATCGCCGAGCTGCTCATCGAGGGACAGCGGCCGGAACTCAGGTCGGTGCTCTCGGCGAGCGACGATCCCCGCGTGCAGCAGGCCGCCATCGCGCTCTCCGAGGCCGTCGAGACCCTCACCGAGGGTGATTCGGATCGTCGGCGGCGGTTGTGGCAGGAACGGCTGGACGCCGCGGAACGGTCGCGCGCCACCGGTCGAACCCCGCTCGGCGAGCAGGATCATGCCCCGGAGGTCGTACAGGCAGTCACGGCGGCCTCGCCCGTCGATCGACTGCGTGCCCTGCGCGAGGCACGGCTGTCCAGGCCGAACGATCCCCGGGCCGTTCCCAGGCCGGGGTCGTAGGTGAACGTGTGGCAACCGTGTCGGCGAAGGCGGAAACCGTGTTCCAGGGCTCGATCGCGGGAACATGACGACAGGGAGGATGACAGGCAGGTTGACGTCATGGAGACGACAGCGTGATGAAGGGATGAGGATGTTGGCCGCGTGAAGGTGGAGTGGGCGGCAGTGGCGTGCGATGGCGCACGCGCGAACGATCGTGGGTCAGTCGAGCGGCGTCCGTGCCGCCCGAGTTTGCAGGAGGCATGGCGTGATTCTTGATCTGCACCCGGCGCTCTCAGAGCTCATCACGGTCAGCACCCGGCGAGGGTGGCTGAGCTATGAGGAGCTGAACAACGTGCTGCCCGATGAGTGGGTCGATCCCGACCGTCTCCACGAGCTGCTCGTGTACATCGACCACCTCGGTGTCGAACTCATCGACGAGGTTGAGTTCAAGACGCGGTGCTATCGGGCATCGAAGAAGAGCGGCGGGAGCGGAACCGGCTCCGGCGAGTCGAGCGCTCCGTCGCTGGAGGGCCTTGCGCGACCGGTCCGGGCGATGAGCGTGGCCGGCGGCAATCGCGCCACCGACATCCCCGCACCTCAGGCCTCGGGCGAGAGCGACGACCAGCCCGGCGCGCTGGACGAAGAGGACGCGGCTCTGCAGAAGGAGCTCACGGAGGCCCTCGCCGAGACCAGCAGCCGGCGCATGGACGATCCGGTGCGGATGTATCTCTCGCAGATGGGCTCGATCCCGCTGCTGACCCGCGAGGAGGAGATCCGGCTGGCCAAGAAGATCGAGACGACCCGCATGATCTTCCGTAGGCGCTGCCTGGAGAGCGACTACGTCGTCAGCCAGGCGGTGCAACTTCTGCGCCAGGTGCACGAGGGCAAGCTCCCGTTTGATCGGACGATGCGCGTCTCCACGGCGGAGGAAAACGCCAAGGAGAAGATCACCAAGCGCATCCCCTACAACCTCGCGACCCTGGAGAAGCTGCTGACGCTCAACCGCGCCGACTGGGACTCTCTGGCGGCGGCACGCGCGGCGACTGGTGCGGACAAGGCGGGCACGGCGGAGCTGATCGCCGAGATCGTCGACCGGATCGCGACCCGCCGGCGCAAGATGGCCGCGCTCACCGAGGAGCTCTCCCTTCGAACGGGCAAGCTCATTCCGCTGTTCAAGAAGCTGCGCTCGATCGCCAAGAAGATGCACGAGCTTGCGACCGAGCTTCGCCGCGCCGAGCGGATGCCCAAGAAGTACGACCCCGACGACGTTGCGGTCATGCGCGAGGAGTTGAGCGGGCTCCGGGCGCTGGTCCTGGAAGAGCCCGACGAGCTGGCCCGGCGCGTGCGCGATCTGGCGACGGTCTTCTGGGAGTATGAGCAGGCCAAGCGGGACCTCTCGGGGGGCAACCTTCGGCTGGTGGTCTCGATCGCCAAGAAGTACC
>DHLW01000073.1:10621-32958 GCA_002405485.1 Phycisphaerales bacterium UBA4658 | reverse complement strand
TGGTGGATCCGCCAGGCCATCACGCGGTCGATCGCCGATCACGCCCGGACGATTCGCATCCCGGTGCACATGATCGAGACGATGACCAAGCTGCGGAACATTCAGAAGTTCATGCTGCAGGAGCTCGGCCGCGAGCCGACCATCGAGGAGCTCGCCGAGCGGGCCGGGATGAGCGTGAACGACACCCGCAAGGTCATGCGCATCAGCCGACACCCCGTCTCGCTGGATAAACCGGTCGGGGACGACATGGACAGCAGCATGGGCGAGTTCGTCGAGGACACCCGCCAGGAGGCCCCGTCGAGCACCGCCAGCCAGGACATGCTCAAGGCCCGCATCGAGCTCGTGCTCAAGTCGCTCACCTATCGCGAGCGCGAGATCATCAAGCTCCGCTATGGCATCGGCGACGGGTACACCTACACGCTGGAAGAGGTCGGCCGCATCTTCAAGGTCACACGCGAGCGCGTCCGTCAGGTCGAGGCCAAGGCGATCAAGAAACTTCAGCATCCCGTCCGCGCCAAAAAGCTCGAGGGCTTCATCGACCAGTTCGCCGAGACGCCGCGCATGGCCGATCGGCTCGGCGAACGCTCCAGCAACGCGACCGACGAGTCCATTCCGGGCATCGGTGAATAGCTCTCGTCCCCGCGGCCATCCCGACTCCCCGCTTCCGGCATAGCATGGCTCTCATGCTCTCTGACGCGGGCACATGCTCATCGCGGTTCGCCACGGCCCTTGCCGCGGCGATGTCGCCATGGCTCTGCGGCGCCAGACCTCGCCCCGCATCGCGACCTGCCACCGCAGGCAGGTCGAGCGGACGCCGACACCCCGGGGCGCAACCCGCCTCCGATGCCATCGGCTGAACCGTCTTCGCCCGGGTCTTGGCCCGCTCGGCGCACACGAGTTCGTCGCTCTTCAATCGTCATCCAGATCCAGCGTGCCGCCGGCCGGTTGTCGACCTGCGGGCCGCACGACCCGATCGCGTGTCCCTGTTCCCGCACCACCCCTCCAGAGCATCAGCACTCCCCGTACCCGCACCTGCACCAGAGGAGAATCTCCCATGAAGGCCCGTGAGCTTCGAAACCTCGGCATTCCCGACGGCGAGCCGCTCAAGCTCGCCGTGCGATCCTGCGCCCGGGCTGCGGCGGCGGGTCTCGGACGTGAGGCGCTACGTTCGGCGATCACCGGCGTCATCGCCAACCCTTCCGGGTATGTGACCGATCCGCTGTTTGATCGGCTCGCGCACGCGCTGATCGATGACCCGCCGGTGTCCTTCGTCGAGCGCGCACAACCCGCTCCGTGGAAGAACTGGGGAATCGGGCTCGAACCCGAGTCGATCGCGCAGATGTCCCGCGCATGTCGCCTGCCGATCACCGCCGCCGGCGCGCTCATGCCCGACGCGCACGTGGGCTATGGGCTGCCCATCGGCGGGGTGCTGGCGACCGAGGGCGCGGTGATCCCATACGCCGTGGGCGTGGACATCGCGTGCCGAATGCGGCTGAGCGTGCTCGATCTCCCCGCGTCCATGCTCGACGAGCCCGCCGGCGCGGCGAAGCTCCGCGACGCGCTGGAGCGCGAGACACGCTTCGGCGTCGGTGCGACCTTCTCGACCCCGCGGACGCACGACGTTCTCGACGCGGACTGGTCGGTCTCGCCGATCGCGTCGGCCAACAAGTCTCGGGCCTGGTCGCAGCTCGGCACTTCAGGTTCGGGCAACCACTTCGTCGAGTTCGGCGTGCTCACGATCGATGGCACGACCCCGGACGTCCCGCGCGAATCCCAAGCCCAGCATGGCTCGGGATGGTCGTGGAACGCTCCGCCGGGAACCTACCTCGCGCTGCTCAGCCACTCGGGATCGCGAGGAACCGGCGCGGCGATCTGCGATCACTACTCCAAGATCGCCATGCAGCGATGCAAGCACCTCCCGGCGGATCTGAAGCACCTCGCCTGGCTGGACATGGACTCGCACGAAGGTCAGGAGTACTTCGCGGCCATGAATCTCATGGGTGCGTACGCCGCCGCCAACCATGAGTGCATCCACCGGCACGTGGTCCGAACCCTCGGAGCAGAGGTCATCGCACACGTCGAGAACCACCACAACTTCGCGTGGAAGGAGCGGCATGATCCCGGCGACGGCTCGGGCGAGCGCGAGCTCATCGTCCATCGCAAGGGCGCAACCCCCGCGGGACAGAACGTCCTGGGGGTCATCCCCGGCTCCATGGCCGCGCCGGGATTCGTCGTCCGCGGCCTCGGATCCGCGGCGTCGCTCCGCTCGGCGAGCCACGGCGCGGGACGAGCCATGTCCAGGACCAAGGCCCGCGAGTCGTTCGCCTGGGGCAATGTCAAACGCGACCTCTCGGCGCGAAACGTTGCGGTCATCAGCGCCGGCATCGACGAGTGCCCGGGGGCGTACAAGGACATCCATCAGGTCATGGCCCAGCAGGCCGACCTCGTGGAGCCGATCGCCCGCTTCGACCCCCGCCTGGTCAAGATGGCGCCCGAGGGCGAGAAAGCCGAGGACTGATGCTCCTGAACCCGGCAACGTTCGTCGCGATCGCCATTGGCGATGGCGTTGTCCGTTCCTTGAGCGAAGAGACCCGCGCAGATCGTCGAAGCCGGTCGACCTCGCGGGCGAATCTACCCCCTCGGGACCGACGAAACTTGACGTTTCACACGGGCGGCGTATGTTCGCATGCCCAAATGATCGGACTCCGAGTTGGGGAGTAGCTCGCCGCATCGCGCGGCGGTCGGGATCGACAATACGGGACACGTCGGCCCGAAAGCGGGCGAACGGTCTCCGGTCCGGACAGACGCCCTCGGGCGTTGAGAGCAAGACCAACGTTCGTGCAATCCCAATGGCTCTCCGGGTGTCCGCCCGCTGGGTCATCGACCACCTACAGGCCAGAAGCTGGCCAGAGGACGAACGTGCTGGAACTTCTGACTCTTGCCCAGACCGCCGTCGAGACACCCGCCGCGACGGGCGCCAATCTCAAGATGTGGGCGTATGTCGGGTTCATCGCGCTGGTCATCCTGTTTCTGGCCCTGGACCTGGGCGTCTTCCACCGCGAAGCCCATGAGGTTTCGATGAAGGAGGCGATCTCCTGGTCGATCGTCTGGCTGACGTGCGGGGTGGCCTTCAGCGTGTTCGTGTTCTTTGCGTACCAGAATCACTGGCTGGGACTCGGGCTGGACACACCGATCTACAACCCGGCGACAAAGACCGATCCGACGGCGCCGCTCATCGTCAACGGCGTTGTTGACGGCAAGACGGCGACGGTGCAGTACCTCACCGGATACGTCGTCGAGAAGTCGCTGGCGATGGACAACATCTTCGTCATCGCCCTCATCTTCCAGTTCTTCGCCATCCCCGGCAAGTACCAGCACCGCGTGCTGTTCTGGGGCATCATCGGCGCACTGATCATGCGTGGCGCGATGATCTTCCTCGGGGCCGAACTGATCATGCGGTATCAGTGGATCCTGATCATCTTCGGCGCGTTCCTCGTGCTCACGGCCCTGAAGATGGCTCTCATCAAGGGCAACGACGACCCGAGCCAGAACATCATGGTCAAGCTGGCCAAGAGGATGTTCCGGACCGTCGACTTCTTCGACGGACAGAAGTTCTTCACCAAGCGGACGCTGAAGCCGACCTATTCGACCGACCCCAAGACCGGCAAGCAGGTGCAGGATCCGGCTCCACCCGGGTCGCTGGCGCTGAAGTGGGCGATGACCCCCCTCTTCCTCGCGCTGATCCTTGTGGAGATCACCGACCTGGTGTTCGCGGTGGACTCGATCCCGGCGATCTTCGCCATCACGCCGGATCCGTTCATCGTGTTCACCAGCAACATCTTCGCGATCCTTGGGCTCCGCGCTCTGTACTTCTGCCTGGCCGCGCTCATCGCCAAGTTCCGGTACCTCAAGCCGGCGTTGATCCTCATCCTGGCATTCGTCGGGGTGAAGCTGCTGCTGCTGAGCGTCCCGCCGTACCTGGGCGTGATCGGGCTGGAGCCGCAGAAGGCCATCAAGATCGACCCGATGGTGTCGCTGGTGATCGTGGTGACCGTGCTGGCGATTGCCACGGTGGCCTCGATCCTGGTCCCGAAGAAGAGCTCGGGCCACTGACGGACCCGTCACCCGGAACGGCGATCGACCCTATTGTCTCCTCATCTGTCCGATTTGCTTCCTGGCAGTCGGCGGCACAGGAGGCGATCGCCCGATGGTCTGGCTCTGGATCGGTTTCGTCGTCTTCGTGCTCGTGGTCCTCGCGCTTGACCTTGGCGTGCTCTCCCGGCGCGCCAAGGAGCTCTCGCCCTCGCGGGCCATGAAGCACGTTGCCGTGTTCGTGGCCATGGGCCTGGCCTTCAACGTCGCGGTGTACTTCATCTACAAGCACGACTGGCTGGGCATCGGCACGAAGTTCGCGGGCGTCATGATGGGCGCCAGCGACGGTTCGCCGATGCCGAGTGGTGAAGCAATCGGGAAGACCGCCGCGATGCAGTTCCTCGCCGGGTGGCTCACGGAGTACTCCCTGAGCGTTGACAACCTCTTCGTGATCGCCCTCATCTTCGCGTTCTTCAAGGTGCCCGCCAGGTTCCAGCATCGGGTGCTGTTCTGGGGCATCCTGGGCGCCCTCGTCGCGCGTTTCGCAATGATCTTCGCCGGCACCGCGCTGGTCACACGATTCGAATGGCTCCTCTACATCCTCGGCGCATTCCTCGTCTACACCGGCGTCAACATGGCTCTGGCCAAGGAAGATGAAGATCGCGACTTCGACAAGATGCTCGTCGTCCGCATCGCTCGCAAGCTCTTCCCGATCTCCAAAGAGTTTGACGGCGAGCGGTTCTTTACACGCCTGGCCCCAGCTGGCGGCGCGGCTCGCGGCGTGCTCGTCGCCACGCCGCTGTTTCTCGTCCTCCTGATCATCGAGACCACCGATGTCATCTTCGCCGTGGACTCCATCCCGGCGATCATCGGGATCACCAAAGACCCGTTCATCGTCTTCACCTCCAACGTGTTCGCCATCCTTGGGCTGCGTTCGCTCTTCTTCGCCCTCGCCGCGCTCATGGACAAGTTCCACTTCCTGAAATACGCCCTCGCCGTGGTGCTCGTGTTCGTCGGCATCAAGATGCTGCTGGAGGGCGTCCACCAGCTCCGCGCAGTCGCCAAGATGGCGGCCGACCCGCTCCCGGCATGGGCCAGTTGGCTGCCGGAGAACCAGATCCACGTGCCGATCGCCGTCTCGCTGGGGTTCATCGTGCTCTCGCTGAGCGCGGGCGTCGTCGCGTCGCTGGTATGGGCCAAGCGGCACAAAGAGGCCCAGGGCGCATGAGCGTTGCCCCATCGCCCGCTCCGGCCCCTACCGTTGGGTCGTCCGGCGGACCGGACGATGAAACTGGTCTGCACGCGGTGCGGAAAGACCCATGACCGTCTGGCTTTGGCCGGTGCTCCTCATGCTTGTGGCCTTCCTGGTCGTTCTCGACCTGGGAGTCCTCACGCGCCGCCCGCGCGTGGTCTCGCAGACCGAGGCGCTCGCCAGCACGCTGCTCTGGCTCCTCGCGGCGGTCGTCTTCAGCTTCGTGATCGCATACGTCTACGAGGTCAACTGGCTCCGCATCGAGGAAACTGTCAGCTTCCCCCTCGAGGGAGGCCCGCTCAACGGCACCCAGGCGCTCTGGCAGTTCTTCACCAGCTACGTCATCGAGATCGCCCTCAGTCTTGACAATCTCGCCGTGATCGCCCTGGCCTACGCGGCCTTCGGCATTCCCCGGCCACTGCTCGGGCGGGCTCTGTTCTGGAGCATCCTCATCGCCATGGTGATCCGCCTGGGGATGATCTCCGGCGGGGCATGGCTGATGGTCCACTGGCCCCTGGTCAAGTGGTTCTTCGGCGTGCTCCTCGTGCTGGCGATGATCCGCACGCTCATCCTCCCGGACGCGCAGACCGACCTCTCCAGAAAGTGGTACTCCCGGATCGTTCGGCGGGTCTTTCGCATCCAGGAAACCCAGGAGCGACAGAAGCTCTTCGTGCGCTCCGAACCTGCGTCCGATGGAACCAGCCACACCGCACGGCTGGCCGGCACGCCGATGCTCGGAGCCGTGCTGGTCGCCGCGATGCTGGACGCGACCTTCGCGCTCGACAGCGTTCCTGCGCTCTTCAGCGTGACCAAGGATCCGTTTCTGGCCTTCAGCGCGAGTCTGCTCGCCGGGCTCGGGCTGCGATCGCTGTACTTCACCATCGCCGACCTGCTCCCGAGGTTCCGCTTCCTCAGGATGAGCGTGGTGTTCATCCTGCTGTTCATCGCCGCCAAGATGTTCCTCCCCGAGCACTTCCCGGTGCTCTCGACGCAGACGACCCTGGCGGCGGTCTCCGGGACGATGGGTCTGGGCATCCTCGCCTCGGTGCTCTGGTGGCGCTCCCGCGTGAAGGCGCACCCGGAAATCGCCGTGCGCCCGACGCCGCTGGAAGACCTGACCGAAGCCGTCGAAGTCGGCCGGCGCAACGCACGCAAGGTCGGCATCCTCATCGCAGGGACCGTCATCGTGCTCTTCGGCGTGGCCATCGCCCCGCTGCCCGGCCCCGGCCCGACGGTGCTCATCCCGATCGGGCTGGCGCTGCTGGCGACGGAGTTCGTCTGGGCACGGTGGATGCTCGAGAAGCTCAAGTCGGGCGCGTTCAACCTCGCCGACAGGATGGACACCGTCGCCGATCGCTGGGGCGTCTGGGTTGTCCCGGCGGTGTTCGTCGCTTTCTGGGCGGTCGGGCTTGGCATAATCGAGATCATCGAGATCATCATCCGGTGGATGCGCGAGGCCCCCGAGCCGGTGAACCTCAAGTGGTACACCATCGCCGTCATCGTCGGCAGCCCCTTCATGCCCGTGCTGGCATGGGGCGGCAACTATCTCCGCAAATGGTGGAAACGGAGATTCGGCAGGCCGGCCAGTTCCGCGGGCGGCCCCGCCGAGCCGCCCGCAGACCCGCGGAAATCAGACGCCACGTGACGTGCACAAAAGTGGCACGAGCGTCGAAGAACCCGTTCTCCGACGCTCGTGGTTGACGTGCGTGCGCGTCAGATCGGCGCTCAGCGAGCGCCGGCGGGGGCACTCATCTGCGCCATCATCGCCGAAACATCGATCCCCAGGTGCTTGGCAACACGCTTGCCATAGTCCTCATCAGCGCGGAAGAAGTGGCAGAGCTGACGCATCTGGACTTCCTGCCGGGCCTGCTTCAGGACCCCGCCGATGCGCTTGGCCAGCCGCTCGCGGTGGGCGTCGTCGAACATGCGATACAGGTTGCCCGCCTGGGTGTAGTCATCGTGATCGACCGTGGAGTCAAAGCGATCCACGATCGTCTGCCCGAGCGTCCACGCCGGGTCGGCGAACGCCGGATCGGGCTTCGGCGCGGTCGGGATCGAGTTCGGCCAGTAGTTCGGCGCCGAGCCATATGACCCATGGGCCGACTGCCCGTCGCGGATGTAGTTCATCACCGGGCACCGCGGCTTGTTCACCGGAATCTGGTGGTGGTTCACACCCAACCGATACAGATGCGTGTCGGCGTAGCTCATGAGCCGCGCCTGCAGCATCTTGTCCGGGCTCGGACCGATCCCCGGCACCAGCGCACTGGGCTTGAACGCCGCCTGCTCAACCTCCGCGTGATAGTTCTCCGGATTCCGGTTCAGCTCCAGCTCGCCCACCTCGATCAGCGGAAACTCCTTGTGCGGCCAGACCTTGGTCAGATCAAACGGATTCCACCGGAACGTGTCGGCCTGCTTCTGCGTCATCACCTGGATGCACACCCGCCACTTCGGAAACTCACCCCGCGCGATCGCGTTGAACAGGTCGCGCTGGTGGCTCTCACGGTCAGACCCGATGAGCTGCGCCGACTCCTCGTCGGTCATGTTCTTGATGCCCTGGCGGGTCTTGAAGTGGAACTTGCACCACACCCGCTCGCCCGCCGCGTTGATGAGCGAGAACGTGTGGCTGCCGTAGCCGTTGATGTGGCGATAGCTCGAAGGAATCCCGCGATCGCTGAACAGGATCGTCACCTGGTGCAGCGATTCCGGGCAGAGCGACCAGAAGTCCCACTGCATGTCCATGTCGCGCAGATTGGTCTGCGGGTGCCGCTTCTGCGTGTGGATGAAGTTCTGGAACTTGTACGGATCACGCACGAAGAACACCGGCGTGTTGTTGCCGACCAGGTCCCAGTTGCCCTCGTCGGTGTAGAACTTGAGCGCGAACCCGCGCACATCGCGCTCGGCGTCGGCCGCCCCGCGCTCGCCCGCCACCGTCGAAAACCGCAGGAAGCACTCGGTTTTCTTGCCGATCTTCGAGAACACGCTGGCGCGCGTGTACTTGGTGACGTCGCCCGTCACCGTGAACGTGCCATACGCCCCCGAGCCCTTCGCGTGCACCACGCGCTCCGGAATCCGCTCGCGGTTGAAGTGCTGCATCTGCTCCAGAAGCGCCGCATCCTGCAGCAGCACTGGGCCGCGCGGCCCCGCCGTCAGCGCCTGCTGCACGCCGATCGGCGCACCGTTGGCCGTCGTCAAGACCGGGCACTTGGACTCGTTCGATGTCTGGTGATGACCGTTGGCGTGCATGGGAGCGTCCTTCGGGATGAGTCGTCGGGGTCGCGGCGTACCAGCGGGCGCACCCTCCAGACGACATGTCGAATGCTAGCGCCGCATCGCACGCTGCTTCCGAGTCACCGCGCCGACGACCCTCGACAAAACCCCAGTTCCGCTCGATGCACTCGCGCACGCCGGACCTGAGCACCGCGCGTGCGACCTCGGGCAAATCGCTCACCGGAGTCGATTCACGACCACACGCTGCCGATGACCCACATGTACAGTGGTATCCCTACACCCAGGTTGAACGGAAACGTAATGCCCAGCGCCATCGTGAGATAGACGCTTGGCTGGGCCTTGGGGATCGCGATCCGCGCCGCCGCGGGCACGGCGATGTAGCTCGCCGACGCGCACAGCACCGTCAGCAGCACCGCATTGCCCTGTTCCAGATCCAGCAGCTTTGCGAGCCCGATCGCGCACGCCGCGTTGACCAGCGGCACAAAGAGCGCAAACAGCACCATCTTCTTGGCGCCGGCGTCGGCGAGGGTCTTGAGCTTGCGCGCCGCGAGGATCCCCAGATCCAGCAGAAAGAACACCAGCACGCCGCTGAACGCGTCCACCACCAGAGGCCGAACCGCCTCATAGCCCTTGCTGCCGACCAGCATGCCGATCAGCAGCGAGCCCAGCAGCAGAAACACCGGCCCGTTGAGAAACGCCTCGTGCATGAGCGTTCCCCAGCCCGGTCTGGACTTTATGGCCCCATGCGCCCCGTCATTCACGCCCGGCGCCGCTTGCTCGTGCGACGTGGACGCCCCGGCGCGCGACCGCGTCTCTGAGACACGCATCAGGATGACCGCCGCCACGATGGCCGGCGACTCCATGAGCGCCATCGCCGCCACCATGTGGCCGCCATACTCGATCCCGCGGGCCGTGAGCACGTCGCACGCAGCCATGAACGTCACGGCCGAGATCGATCCATAGGTCGCGGCGAGTGCGGCGGCGTTGTACACGTCGACGAACCGGCGCAGCAGAAAGAACGTCCACACCGGCACCACCACCGCCATCAGCATGCCCGCGGCGAGCGAGAGCACCATCTCCTCGCCCACCTCCCCCTGCGTCATCAGCACCCCGCCCTTGAAGCCGATCGCCCAGAGCAGATACAGCGACAACAGCTTGGTCACGGCCTTGGGGATGTGCAAATTGCTCCGCACCGCCGCCGCCAGCATCCCCAAGAAGAAGAACAGCACCGGCGGGCTCGCAAGCGCGGCGAGCGCTGAACCACCCTCGCCGAGCGTGAGCTGGGGCACAAGACCACTGGCCGTCGCGAACGCGGTCATTCCGGAGGTTGTACCCGATTTCTCGGCCGCGTGCATCCCCGTCCGCCGCCGCCGGATCGGGCCCATCGGCCCCCTGCTTGCCCGCTCACGTGGCCATGAGCTTCAGCACGTCGTGCCGGGCGATCATGCCCACCGGCCGCTTGCCGTCGACAACCGGCACGTGCTTGAGCTTCCTCGTCAGCATCAGCCGCACCACGTGCCCGACCTCCTCGTCCGGACGCACCGTGACGACCTTCTCCGACATCACGTCCCGGGCGGCGAGCTTCCTGGCCTGCTCAAAGATGTGCTCGAGTTCCTTGAGCGTCGCCGCCCGCGCACCGAAGATGACCGGCGCCAGGTCGAGCGTGAACGGCACGCACCGCGCCATGCCGGTAAAGTCGCTCTCGGTGATGATCCCCCGCAGTTCGCCGGTGCCGTCAACCACGATCACCGCGCCGATGTCGCGCTCGGCCATGAGCCTGGCAACGTCGGTGATCGGGGTGTCCAGCCCGACGGAGATGGGCGTTGGCGTCATCAGGTCTCTGGCGAGCATGGGAACCTCCGAGTTGAAGGTCTGCATCAGCCGGTGGAATCATCATCCAACCGTCTGACGATCGTGAACACGAACTGAGCTGCGCCCGATCGACGAATCTCATAGGCATTGCGCCGCACCGCGCCGTGCCCATCGTTGTAGTTCTTCGCGGAAGCTGGAAGCGCGCGGGCCGCGCCGATACCCGACGGCGACTTCGAGATGAGCTCGAGCATGCCCTTCCACTGTTCCGGGCTCAGAGCAACCTTGCCGCCCGCCCCGTCGTCGGCGCCATGACCTGTGTATCCGATGGTGAACGAGGTCCCTATCTGCGCGCCGCGATTCCGAACATCCAGCATCCGGCAGACCGCCGACAAGCCCTCCATCGAAGCCGTTGCGTCGGCGGGCTTGGTCTTCTCCCAGTCGATCGGCGGCGCGACCGGGACCCCCGCCGCGATTGGTGCGTTGCTCGGGGCCGGAGCGGTTCGTCGCTCGCATCCCGCGGCACCCGCCATCACCGCTGCACACAGAACGACCGGCACGACGCTCCGCAGACGATTGATTGAATGGAGCATGGCCGGTGATTCCGAAAGGGGCTCCAAGCTTTTCACACGGTTGAAACTACCCCCTGGACAGGGACTGCGCCTCGGCTTCGTGCGCCGGCCGCATCAAACGCTCAATCCGACCGTCGTTGGTCTGCACGACCACCTCGTCGGCCTCGGTCAGGAACAGCCCGTGGTCGACCACTCCGGGAATCCGATCGATCTGAGCGGCGAGTTCGTCCAGGTTGATCGCCGGGTCGTCGAGCGAGACGTCCACAATCAGGCACCCGTTGTCGGTGAGGAACAGGTGCCCGTCCAGCGTCCGACGGACCACCCCGTTGAGCCCAAGCCGACGCAGCGACGCCCGAGTCGAGGCCAACCCGAACGCGAGCACCCCGACCGGGAGCGTCGCCCGCTGCCCAAGCCGGTGCACCATCTTGGCCTCCTGCACCATGTACACCCGCTTCTTCGCGGCATAGGCGACGATGCGCTCGCGGATCATCGCGCCCCCGGCGCCCTTGATCATCCGCAAGCTCGGATCCACCTCGTCAGCACCGTCGAAGAGGAAATCAACCTCCTCTTCCATCGCGAAGTCCAACAGCGGAAGCTGGTACGCCCGCGCCAGCGTCTCGGTCGCGTGACTCGTGGGCACGCAGCGGATCTTCAGATTCTCGTCCTTCACGCGACGTGCCAGCGCGAGCACGCCGCGGCTGGCCGTCCGTCCCGTGCCAAGACCGACGATCATCCCCGACTGGATCTCGGCGACCACGGCCTCGGCGAGCGCATCGGGGGCGTCGGGTGAGGTCGGCTGGCCGGCGTGTGGACTGGTGCTACTCAAAGCGAATCCCCTGGGCGAGGGCGAAGCCGCCCCCGTAGTTGATCGTACACGTCTGGCGGCGCATGTACGCCTTCCAGGAATCCGATCCCGACTCGCGACCGCCCCCGGTCTCCTTCTCCCCGCCGAACGCTCCGCCGATCTCCGCCCCGCTGGTTCCGATGTTCACATTCGCGATGCCGCAATCGCTCCCGGAGCCCGTGACGCTCAGGAACCGCTCGCTGGCGCGCAACCCCTCGGTGAAGATCGCCGAGCTCAAGCCCTGATCGACCATGTTGTTCATCGCGATCGCATCATCCAGTTTGTCGTACGTGAACAGATACAGGATCGGCGCGAAGGTCTCTTCCATCGCGATCGCAAGCGTGTTGCTCGCCGGCGCTTTCACGATCGTCGGCTCCACAAAGTGCCCGCCCAGCCCGGCGACGGTCGCCTTCTTCCCGCCCACCAGCACCGTGCCCCCCTGCTGCTTCGCCGCCTCCACCGCGTGCAGATACCCCTCCACCGCCCGAGCGTTGATCAGCGGCCCAACCAGCGTCCCCTCCTTCAGCGGATCACCGATCCGCGAGAGCACCTGCTGATACGCACTCACCAGCTTCGCCGTCAGTTTCTCGGCGATGCTCCTGTGCATGATCAGCCGCCGCGTCGTCGTGCACCGCTGCCCCGCGGTGCCCACCGCACCAAAGACGATGGACCGCGCCGCAAGCTCCAGATCCGCGTCCTCATGCACGATGATCGCGTTGTTCCCGCCCAGTTCCAGCAGCACCCGGCCCACACGCCGCGCCACCACCTCGCCCACCCGCTTGCCCATGCGGCAAGATCCTGTCGCGCTGATCAACGGCACGCGCTTGTCCGCCACCAGCGGTTCGCCCACCTGATCATCCGCCCCGATCACCAGCCGAAACACGCCCGGATGCCCCATCTTCGTCGCCACTCGGTCCGCGATCGCGTTGCTCGCCATCGCCACCAGCGGCGTCAAGAGCGACGGCTTCCAGATCGTCACGTTCCCGCACACCGCCGCCAGCATCGCGTTCCACGCCCACACCGCATTGGGAAAGTTGAACGCGCTGATCACCCCCACCGGGCCCAGCGGCAGCCACTGCTCGAACATCCGGTGCCCCGGCCGCTCGCTCGGAAACACCTGCCCGGGAATCTGCCGAGACAAGCCCACCGCAAAGTCCGCGATGTCGATCGTCTCCTGCACCTCGCCAAGCCCCTCGGCACGGATCTTGCCCATCTCAAGCGCCACCAGCTCGCCCAGGGGCTCCTTGAACTTCCGGAACTCCTCCCCGATCGCCCGCACCACCTGTCCCCGGGCAGGCGCGGGCACCTCTCGCCACTTCTTGAAGCTCTCCACGCTCTCGCCGACCACCCGCTCCAGATCCGCACGCGTGTCCAGCTTCACCCCAGCGATCGGCTGCCCAGTCGCAGGGTTCTCTGTCACCACGAACGTCTGCCCAATCCCCGGCCCGCTCGGCTGGGCGATGAATCGCGGGTCTTCCGTCAGGCCAAGGGTCTTCAGCAGCGCATGTGCGGTAGTCATCACCCAAGGATAGGAAGGCGAAACCCCGCCGACCCCGCACGCCTGCGGCCCAGGGCCGCTCCACATCCACTCCCCACCCCTGTATTCTCCTTGCACAGGAGACCCCCATGCCCACCCCCAGCAAAGCCGCACTCCCCAAAGGCAACGCCGTCATCGGCCAGTCCGGCGGCCCCACCGCCGTCATCAACCAGTCCCTCGTCGGCGCCATCCAGCAGCTCAAGACCTTCAAGAGCGTCAAGAAGATCCTCGGCATGCGCCACGGCGTCAGCGGCCTGACCAAGGACCAGGTCGTCGACCTCGGCAAACTCTCCGCGGCCACGCTCGAGAAGATCGCCAGGACACCCTCCGCCGCCCTCGGCTCCAGCCGCGACAAGCCCGACGCCGAGTACTGCGCCAGGATCGTCGAGGCCTGCAAGAAGCACGACATCCGCTACTACTTCTACATCGGTGGCAACGACTCCTCCGACACCTGCCGCATCGTGAACGAACTCGCCAATGCCGGCGGCTACGAGCTCCGCTGCTTCCACATCCCCAAGACCGTCGACAACGACCTGATGATGTCCGACCACACCCCCGGCTTCGCCTCCGCCGCACGCTTCGTGGCCATGGCCTTCGCCGCCGACGCCCTCGACAACGCCTCTCTTCCCGGCGTCAAGATCAACGTCGTCATGGGTCGCCACGCCGGCTTCCTCACCGCCGCCAGCGCGGCCGCCCGAGGCCTCGGCAAGGGCAGCGAGAACAACGGCCCCCACCTCATCTACCTCCCCGAAGTCCCCTTCGACACGCAGCGCTTCGTCAGCGACGTGCAGAAGGTCTACGACAAACTCGGCCGCTGCCAGATCGCCGTCAGCGAGGGCATTCAGGACAAGGACGGCAAGCCCATCACCACCCTCCTCGTCGAGGGCCTCGAAAAAGACGCCCACGGCAACGTCCAGCTCTCGGGCGTCGGCGGCCTCGGCGACGGCCTGAGCGACCTCGTCAAAAAGCACGTCAAAACCAGCTCCGGCAAGGCCCCACGTGTCCGCGCCGACACCTTCGGCTATCTCCAGCGCTGCTGGCCCGACGCCTCACCCATCGACCAGAAGGAAGCCCGCGGCGTCGCGAAGTTCGCCGTCAAGCTCGCCATGAAGGGCGAACGCTCCGGCTCCGTCGCCATCATCCGCCTCAAGAACAAGCCCTACAAGAGCGACTTCAAGCAGATCCAGCTCACCGACGTTGCCGCCAAGACCCGCCACATGCCCCCGGAGTTCATCGACGGCACCAACAACGTCAGCAAGAAGTTCATCGAGTACATCACCCCGCTGCTCGGCAAGTTGCCGGAGATGACGCGCCTGTGACGCGCCCGCGCCGACCCTGACCTGGTGGCGTGGGTGTGCCGCCCGTGTTCTGATTCGCCGCGCACCGACATCTCAAAACAGCACGCGGGCCGCGAGGAACTCCTCGCGGCCCGCTCTGATTCCGTCTGAACACCCATGCCCGCCGATCACCGGCCAGGCATCTTGTCCTTCAGCTTCTTGGCCTCTTCCTCCGCCTTCTTCATCGCGTCTTCCTTGGCCTTCTCGGCGGCGGACTTCTCGGCCGACTTGGCGGCGGCGCCCGCTTCACGCGTGTACGTGATCGTCATCACCTGCATCTCCTTGCCATCGACCTCGTGGAAGAAGTCCATCGCGAAGGAGTTCTGGTTGATCCAGCGCGTCACGTCCTTGGTCTTGGTCATCTTCTTGGTGGACGGGTCCATGAACTCGCCACGCATGACGACGTTCCCGTTCTCCTTCTTGCCCTTGGTGACCATCATCATGGTCGACATGGAGTCGATCCAGACGTTCTCGTACTGGCCCGTGGCGTTGTTGAAACCGCTCATGAGCTTGCCCTCAAACGGCATGCCCATCATCGAGCCCTTGAACTCGCCGACCTGGTACCGGCCCTCGAAGATCGTCGTCATCACCATGCTCCCGTCGGTCTCCTCGCTGGGCATGCCGGGGTACATGTTCTTGATCTTGCACGTCCACTTGCCGTCCATCTTGGAGAACTCGGCGTGCTCGGGGCCGGGCGTGGCCGCCTTCATCCAGGCCTCCTGGGCCTCCTGCATCGCCTTCTCGTCCATCGCCGGGGGCTGGACGGCGTCCTTCACGTCCTTGGCCGCCTGATCGACCGCCTTCTTGGCCTTGTCCGCCGCGTCCTTCAGCGGATCCTTGGACTGACCCATCACCGGCGCCGCGCACAGGCTCGCCAGGCAACACCCCACCACACCGATCTTCATGCCCAGCGACATCGAGCGTTTCATGCAGACTCCTTTCAAAAGCGGAGAGAACGGCACGCGCCAGCCGCTGCGCCCACATGGGTCAACGCGACCTCGACTCGAGTCGTCCTCAGAGGTCCAATCAAAGACCGAACGCACGAAGCGTACCGATCCATCCCATTTCGGTCAAGTTCGGCGGTTTGGACGTGCACCGTGTCAGCCGTCCTGGCCAAAGAACATGTTCAGAAACGCGAAAATGTCCGCCACATCCAGGTCATCACCGGTGAGGTTGCACCGGCAGTCCCCGACCCAGTACGCATTCAAAAAGTCCAGCACATCCCGAGCGTCCGTCGACTGGTCAGCATTGAAGTCCGCCAGCAGCACCGGGCCGGCCTGCTCGATGCGGGGCAAGCCGCCGAAGGCGTTCCAGGAACTCGGCCTGCGGGCGGCCCAGGTGGTCACGATCGTCCCAACCAGCCGAACCTGCGGCGGGGCCCCGGATTGATCCGACGGCACCTCGATGAGCACGGCCCCGCCGGAATCGTGCAGGTTGGCAAGCACCCAAGGCCCGCCCGGCGGGCAGTACTGACAGGGCTCGGTCGTCCACAGCGAGCAGGGCGAGAACACCAGCACGTCCGACACTTGGGCATGGGCCTGCATCATCCCGCGCGACAACCGCAACGCCCACGATGGTCCGGTTCCGAAGCACGGGCCGGCGTACCCCCATCCGACGATCATGATGGGCATCGCGCTTGTCGGCGGCTGGTTGATCTCCACGCCGATCGGCGAGATGCCATGAGGCGTTCCAGACAGCGTGAGCATGACCAGATCGCTGCCAGGCATCGCCGCATCCGTGGCGCTCACGACGCTGAACTCCTGATACACGCCGTGGCAGGGCTCTCCATTGAACACCACAGGGTTCACCGCGAGTCCATCGGCGGATCGCCGAAACCTCACACGCAGCGGGCGCTGCTGCAACGAGGGCAGCGGGCTGGTCGTCGAAACGCCGAGCTGATGCCTCGCCGCAAGGACCACATTCGGAGCAATGAGCACGCACGATCCCGAGACCGCACCCGGACAGGTCTGCCCAGGGCTCACACTGATGAGCAGACCCACGCCGTCGAGCCGACGATCCCAGCAGGGGACTTCCACCCCGTTCACAACCGCCCCGGCGCGCGGAGAAGCGACAGCCGCCGCGAGAACACTCACCAGCGCGGCCAGAGCGCGAATCCAACACATTTCAGGATCTCCGAAGCTTCCCCGCCCGCGTGTGAAGGGGCACCATCATCCGCGACCGCCTCCCGAAACACAAGACCTGGGGTGAGAAAAACCCCCCTCGATTCGGACACTTGTTCACAAGTGCTTGCAGAACAAGCCCTTACGAATATGCGTCAGCAGACCCATGCTCGATGTCCTCGCCTTGGGGATCGATGACCCGAAGGGGAATGCCTTTGGGCAGGGCCTCAAGGAACATCCGTCCGTAGCGGGCCGTGACGACCCGGGGGTCCAGCACGACGACCTGACCCGAATCCGTCTTGCTGCGGATGAGTCTCCCGAAACCCTGCTTGAATCGGATGATGGCCCTTGGCAGGGCATCCTGCATGAACGGGTTGCCGCCACCAAGTTCGATGCGCTCGCCCCGGGCCTGGACCAGCGGCCGATCGGGCGGCTCGAAGGGCAGACGCGTGATGACCACGTTGCGCAGCCGCTCGCCACGCACGTCGACGCCCTGCCAGAAACTGGCCGCTCCGAAGAGCACGGCGTCCTCGGCCTGCACGAACCGTTCGAGCACGGCCTGGCGTGAGCCATCGAGCCCCTGCACGAACAGCCCATGCCCTCGACGCCGCAGCGCGTCCCGCAATCGGTGTGCGCAGGCGTTCATCACCGCGTTGGAGGTGAACAGCACGAACGCCCCGCCATCGGTGGCCCGGACGTGGTGCTCGATGCGCCGCGCCAGCAGGGTGACAAAGTCGTCGCCCTGCTGCCCCGCTCCCGCGCCGCCGCGTCGCGGCTCGGGCACGCCCAAATCAACGATGACCTTCGCCTGCTTGGGATAGTTGAACGGCGACCCGAGCTGCATGGTCTGAGCCCGGGCCACGCCGAGGTTGCCGAGCACGTGTGCGAACGCCGTCTCGGCACGCTCCGGATGCTCATCCGGGCCGATGACCCTGGTGGAGAGCGTCGCGCTTGTGAGCACGATGCCGACGCGTTTGGCCTCCGGCGCGTCGGTCGTGCCGGCGGGCGCTCCGTGGGCGTCCTCTGGGTCGTGCAGCGCGTGGCCCCAGGGGGCGTCGTCCTGAGCGTCGTCTGGAGTGCCGACGTCGATCGCGCCCTGCGCGACCTCAGCGCCAGGATCGAACAGGTATCGCCTCAGGATCGCCGAGACCTCCACCGGCGCACACGAGATCGTGACGCGCGGCCCTCGACGCAACGCCCCGGGACGGGTGTGCAGATCGTCGTGCTCGTCGTCGCCCGCCGAGACCGGATCCTCGCCTCCGACTGACGACCTGGACGCGGGGCCCGGCCGATCCCCGACAACGTCGATCCAGTACACATACTCGTCCCCGAGCGTCTGTCCGACGAGCGCCTCGGCGGAGTCGGCGATGTCCGAGGCCCGCCGGGCGAAGCTGTGCAGCTCCATCCGCTCGCTCTCGGACTCGAGCCCCTCCCTGATTCGACGAAGACAGACCGCGAGCTCCCGCAACTGCGGCGTGAGCGGGTTGTCGATGACGTCCGGCCGCCGAACCCTCCCGCCCCCCCCGCCCCCGCCCGGCCCGAGCGTGCGCCAGTGCTGCAGCAGGTCCTCAAAGAACGCCCGGCATGCCTCCTCGCACCGTCCGACGAGAATCACGGCTCGATCGACCACGCCCGTGTCCCCGAGCAGCAGGGCCTGCTCGTTCAGGTAGCCCTTGCCGCGCCTCGGGCTGTGCAGCGTGCGGAGCAGGCGGAGCACCCGGGGCATGCTCAAGCTCAGACCGAAGTGATCGCACGCGGCATCCTCGATGGTGTGGGCCTCGTCGAAGATGACATGGTCGTAGTTCGGGAGGATGGCCTTGACGCCCGCGCTCGCCGCCGACGACATCTGGCCCCCGGCCGCCCCACGCACGCGGAGGGCCAGATCCGAGAAGAACAGCGCGTGGTTGCAGATGATGAGATTGGCTTGCTCCAGCTCGCGCCGCGCAGACTGGTAGAAGCACTCCTTGTACGTCGGGCACTTGCGGCCAAGACAGTTGTCGGCATCGGACCTGGCCAGATCCCAGACCTCCGGTCGATCCATGGGCGGGAGGGTGCTCAAGGACCCGTCCTGCGTGGATCTGGCCCAGTTCTGGATGACCTGGAGCGAACGCCTGGACTCCGCATCGGGCGCCAGCCCGTCCTGCCGCAAGACCGCACGCTCCAGCCGCCGGAGCGAGACATAGTTCCCGCGTCCCTTGGCCAGGACGGGAATGAGGTCGAACCCGCCCGCGTTGTGCGGCTCCTCGTCTCCGCGCTCCACAGGGCCCTGACGAGACGCGCCAAGCACGCGCATGAGCAGGGGAATGTCCTTGCTCATGAGCTGTTCCTGCAGCGCGATCGTCGCGGTGGCGATGACGACGCGCTCGCCCCGATGCATCACCCGGAGCATCGCCGGCACAAGGTACGCAAAGCTCTTGCCGACACCCGTCCCCGCCTCGACCACGAGTCGCCCGCGCGTCTCCAGGCACCGGGCCACGGCCTCGCCCATGCGGGCCTGCTCCGGGCGCGATTCATAGGCGGAGCCCAAGGCGCGGGCGATGGCCCCGGCATCGGACAACACCTCTCGAACTTGGTTCTCGCCAGACACGCAGAGGAGATGTTACGCGATCGAGGCCGGCGACCCTTGGTCTTGCGCCGCCCCCGGAGATCGGCTGTGGGCGATGCGTACGAACAGTCCGAACGTGACGAATCCCGCCGCCATCAGGCCCATCCCGCTGGCCGTGTGCCAGGCGAGCATGCGCCCAAGGTCACCGGCGTCAAAGGCGACGATGTCCCACAGGACGTGCAGCCCGATCCCCAGGCCAAGCCCGACCGGAATCCACCAGCGGGCCAGCGTCGCCGGCGACGAACGTCCCACGCGCGCGAGCGAGCCGAACCCGAACCCCGAGATTCCGCCCATGACCAGGTGACCCATGAGCCGCACCGGTTCGGTCCCTGGAAGCACGCCGGCCCGCTGCTCGTGCAGGAGAAAGACCACCGACTCCTCAAGTGCCGCGCCAAGCCCGGCGAGCGCTCCGAAGATCAGCCCGTCCAGCGGATCGTTGAAGATCGAACGGCACACGACCGCGAGCATGACCACCACGAGCGCCTTCGCAGCCTCCTCGGTCACCCCGGCGCAGATCGCCATGAGAAGGTTGAAGTTCCGGGCCGCCCATGAACCGCCGGCGGAGAGGATCCAGACCTGCGTCCGACCGGCGATGAACATGGCCACCGCGCCGAGGGCGACGGCCAGAAGCACCGCCCACCAAGGCTCGCGGTCGTGCAGGTCGTATCGGCGGATCAGCGCCACGCAGAGCACGCCGCAAACCGCAAGCATGCTGTAGAGGAGGATCACGCCCATGCCGGGGTGTATACCACGGTCAGGCGGGGTTGTCACCGGAGCGTCGAGCCCGCGGATGGAACCCGGGCTTGTCGCGGGCGCTCCGGCGGGCGTCCTCACGCTTGAGACCGAGCGGCACACGCGCCGGCTCTCCGTCTCGTCGCGGATACAGCCTCGGGGTTCGCGTGGTTTTCTCCAGAATCACGAGCTTTCCGGTGGGCGTTTCCAGCGTCTGCACATGCCGCAGGCCGACCTTGCCCATCGCCTCGGCTGCCTCGTCGAGCTCCTGCTGGGCCTTGCCGCCCTTGACCGCCACCACGATGCCCCCGGGTCGGACCAGCGGCCCACACAGCTCGATGACCACCGCCAGATGCCCAAGCGCCCGGGCCATGGCCACGTCGTACGCCTCACGATGGACCCGATGATCCTGGCCGATCGTCTCGGCTCGTGTCGGCAGCACGCGGACGTTCGCCAGCCCGAGCGAGCCCGCCGCTCGCCGAAGGAACTCCGCCTTCTTGCCCGTGGCCTCCACAAGCGTGAAGCGGACGTCCGGCAGCACGATCGCCAGCGGCACCGCCGGCAGCCCGCCCCCAGACCCCACATCCACCACCGACACCTGCGCTCCACCGCCCTGCACACCAGATTCCCGTGGGGGAACCGAGGCGATCACCCCGACGATCGCGAGCGCGTCCAGCACGTGCTTCCGCCAGGCCTCGGCCGGATCCGTGATGGCCGTGAGATTCACGCCCTTGTTCGCTTCAAGCAGCAGCCCCAGAAACCTGCCCAATCGCTCAATGTCGCCCGGCTCGAGCTCCACGCCCAGCTCCGCGCTGGATGCAGCAAACCCCTCCGGCGGAGCAAGTGCGGACGTGGAATCGGAAGGTGGGTCGATCACGGTCGGGGCGCGCCGGCGGCAGACAGAGTCCAGCCACCAGTCTACGCCGCACTCCTCCCCACCCCCCACCACCGCACGCACGTTCGCGCGTCAACCGGTACACCAGGGATGCGACGGTTCAGCTTCGACATCGCTCAGGACGCTCGCGAGTCACCCGCGGCAGTCGCCATCGTCCGTCGGCGGACGCGCGAGCCCAGGGGCTTTTCGATCACGCGTTCGAGTCGGGAAGATGCCCCTCGGCAAGACAAAGGACGTTGGCCACCGCCGAGGCGAGCCGCTGCCACGCACGGACCTGCTCGATGAGCTGCGTCCGCCCGCTGGGAGTCAATCGATACACCTTGGCACGACGGCCGCGCCCGGTGGTGCTCCACTCCCCGATGATGTCGCCGCGTCGCTCCAATCGGTGTAGAGCCGGGTAGAGCGACCCCTCCTGGATCACAAGCTCGCCTCCCGACGACACCTCGATGGCCCGCGCGATCGCGTAGCCGTGCCTCGGTCCGAGCTCGAGCGTGCGGAAGATCATTGCTTCGAGCGGCCCCTGAAGGAGATCGGGCCGGTTTCTGGAGACTCTGGCCATGTACACCTCGTTCGTCAAGGTATAGGGTAGTTCCTATACCAAGACGTTCAAGGTATACAACCGGATCTCGGCCCTGGCACTGAGCCAGGAGGCCCATTCTGCCAGTTCGGCAGTCCGCTCTGGATCATTTCGAGTCGGCGTCAGCCGAGACGGGCGGCCATCGCATTCCGTGCGTGATGGGCCCGGTGCGGTCTCCGATCTGCTGAGTTCGGGCGTGTGGCATCCGGCTTGCTTGGCTTTACACGAGGGTCGGCTGTGCCGATGCGATCAGCCATGGTCGCTCGGAGTGTCGGCCGAGGGTTGCATTGTTCGACGCACGCCGGCAGTCGGCGGATCAGGAGCTCACCATGTCCAAAATCATCGGTATCGATCTCGGCACCACCAACTCCTGCGTCGCGGTCATGGAAGGCGGGCAGCCCAAGGTCCTGATCAACTCGTCCGGCAGCCGAACCACCCCTTCGGTGGTCGGGTTTACCGACAAGGGCGAGCGGCTGGTCGGGCAACCGGCGAAGCACCAGCAGGTGACCAACCCGAAGAACACGGTCTTCAGCGTCAAGCGGTTCATGGGACGCCGCCGGTCCGAAGTCTCTTCCGCCGGCGACGCGGGCTATGGCAAGGCCGGCAACGAAGAGTCCAAGGTTCCCTACTCGATCACCGGCACGTCCGACGAGTTCGTGAAGGTCAAGGTCAACCAGGGCGAGTTCACGCCTCAGCAGATCTCCGCGTTCATCCTGCAGGACCTGAAGAAGACCGCC
>DHLW01000073.1:0-10446 GCA_002405485.1 Phycisphaerales bacterium UBA4658 | reverse complement strand
TACTTCAACGACGCACAGCGGCAGGCGACCAAGGACGCCGGCGAGGTCGCGGGGCTGAAGGTCGAGCGGATCATCAACGAGCCGACGGCGGCTGCCCTTGCGTACGGGATGGACAAGAAGAAGAACGAGAAGATCGCCGTCTTCGACCTGGGCGGCGGCACGTTCGACGTGTCCATCCTCGACATCGGCGACGGGGTCTTCGAAGTCCTCGCGACCAACGGCGACACGCACCTGGGCGGCGACGACTGGGACCAGCGGCTGATCGACCACATCGCCGAGGAGTTCCGCAAGAAGGAAGGCATCGACATCCGCAAGGACCCGATGGCGCTGCAGCGGCTCAAGGAGGCCGCGGAGAAGTCCAAGATCGAACTCTCGACGATGCAGGAGACGACCGTCAACCTGCCCTTCATCACCGCCGACGCCACCGGGCCCAAGCACCTGCAGGTCTCGCTCACCCGCTCCAAGTTCGAAGCGCTCACCAACGACCTGTTCGAGCGGCTCAAGGCCCCCTGCCTGCAGGCGCTGCGTGACGCCAAGCTGGACGCCACCAAGATCGACGAGGTCGTGCTCGTCGGCGGCTCCACCCGCATGCCCAAGGCCCAGCAGATCGCCAAGGAGATCTTCGGCAAGGAGCCCAACCGCAGCGTCAACCCCGACGAGGTCGTCGCGATCGGCGCGGCCATCCAGGGCGGCGTGCTGCAGGGCGACGTCAAGAACATCCTCCTGCTGGACGTCACTCCGCTGTCGCTGGGCGTCGAGACCCTCGGCGGGGTGATGACCAAGCTCATCGATCGCAACACCACCATCCCGACGAGCAAGAAGGAAGTCTTCTCCACCGCCGCCGACAACCAGAACAGCGTGCAGATCCACGTTCTGCAGGGCGAGCGCGAGTTCGCCAAGGACAACCGCACGCTCGGCCAGTTCGAGCTCGCGGGCATCGCTCCCGCGCCGCGCGGCGTGCCGCAGATCGAGGTCGAGTTCGCGCTGGACGCCAACGGCATCCTCACTGTGACCGCGACCGACAAGGGCACTGGCAAGAAGGCCGACATCAAGATCACCAACTCCGGCGGCCTGAACAAGGACGAGATCGAGCGCATGAAGCGCGATGCCGAGATGCACGCCGCCGAGGACAAGAAGCGCCGCGAGACCGTCGACCTGAAGAACCGCGCCGACGCGTTCGTGATTCAGACGCGCAAGTCGCTTGAGGAGCACGGGGGCAAGGTCTCGCCGGAGGTCCGAGGCCGGATCGAGTCCGCCGTGAGCCAGCTCGAGTCGACCCTCAAGGGCGATGACAAGGACGCGATCGAGCGGGCCATGAAGGAGCTCGAGAAGGCCTCGATGGAGCTCGGCAAGGCCGTCTACGAGGCCACCGCCAAGCAGGGCGCTCAGCCCGGAGCCGAGTCCGGAGCGCCGGGCGCCGCCGCCGGCGGCAACGGCAAGGACGACGTGATCGACGCGGACTTCACCGAGGTGAAGGACGAGAAGAAGTAAGCCGCAACGCGTGTTCAGGCGACGCCCTGAACACCGCCTCACTTTCCGCGTGGGGCCTGGAACCAAACCCTCTCTCAGCACCCGAGCACAACACCGCTCGGGTGTTTTTCCGCGCCCTGGCGGCAGGCGCGAGCCGCGTGTCGCTGGTCGTGCTCAGCGTCCGAGCGCCAGGGCGTCGTCCGTCACGAGCTTCCGCAGCCGCTCGATCAACGGCTCCTTGGGCGGCGCGGTCCCCGCGGCGTTGAAGGCCAGCCGAACACCCACGTCGCTCAACCCCTCGGCGGAGTCAAAGAGCGAAACGGTCTGCGGCTGGTCGAGGGGAAGCTGCGGGTCGCTGAGCGCCGAACCCCCGATGACCGCGAGCCCGGCCCGCTCGAGCATGCCCGAGAGCGACGCCGACGTGGCGCCGGCCCGCTCCATCGCCGCCCCGTCGGTCAGCACGAACTCGGCGACATTGCCGACGAGATTCTTCACTCGGCCGCCTGGCCCGACGCTGGTGCGCGTGAACCAGAGCACGCCGTCGTTGTCGGCGCGGGAGCGGGCCTCGCCCTCCACGGGCGGGTTGTTGGGGAGGAACGCGCCGTTGTCGGGCCATTGGAAGGCGTCCTCGGCCGGGCCGGCCTGGGCTCGCATGGCCGAGACGTGCGCCCGCTGCCGCTCGAAGGCCTGATCACGCAGATTCGCGCCCGCGCCCCCGCCGCCGTTGAACTGCTGGCTTGCGGCTCGCCACTCGGCGGCGGTCGGGAATCGGCACCCTGCCAGACGGGCGATCACGCCAAGTGACACCGGCGACATCGACTGCACGGGGTGCTCGGGCGACGGGTCGCCGCCGGCCTGATCGCCCACGCTGGCCTCGGTGCCGGGAGCGATGATCCCCGGCGCGTACGCGGGCGTGGCGGTGGTCATGAGCGGGTGCCTGGGAATCCACAGCGGCGCGCGCCCGAGCGCGGCTTCGCTTGCCCACGCCCAGCCGCGTGGGCCGCGGAAATCCGCACCGCGAGGCGAGTCCTCGGCGATCTGCTGGATCGCCCCAGACCCGCCGGCGACGATGGCCAGCATCTCGCCGATCGAGAGCTCTCTGGCGGCGATGTAGACCGCGTTGTCCGGCCCGAGATCGACGCGCACGAAGTCGAGCGAAACGCCGCCGGAACTGAATCGCAGGTCGCTGGTTGCCGCATCGAACGTCGCCGAGAACCGCCCGCCCATCGATCCGGGGCCCAGCGTGCGAGGGTCGATCGCGGGCTTCTCGGGCTCCTTGTTCTGGGCGATCTCGTCCACACCGCGCAGCATCGCCTGCACAGCGGGCGTGTTCACCCCGAGCCCCCGGATCCGCTGCGCGAACGCCGCGGCCATCTGGCTTGCCCGCGCGTCGGTGACGCCCTGGGCCGCCACGTCGCGTTTCATCTCGATGATCACGAGATTGTGCTTCAGCCGGTCGTCGATCTTCGCCGGATCCACCTGAAAGTCGCCCATGAGGGCCAGGGCCGACTCAACGTCCCTGGGCGATGCGGCGGCCAGGGCCAGGCGCTGCCACCGAGAGGCCAGATCGGTCTGCACCTGGGCCTGCGCCGCGGCCCGCTGCGCGTCGGGAAGGCCACCGATCACCGCGCGGATCGATGCGATGACGTCCTTGGCCTCCTGCGCCTGGGCCAGCGTGCGGGGCCAGCCGACGTCTGCATCGCCAAGCCGCTTCCATGCGGCCCGCGCGAGCTCGGGCTGTCGGGGATCGGGACGTCGCACCTTGTCCAGCAGCGTGTCGACGTTGTTCTCCGTCGCAAGCGCCTTGCTGGCCAGGACACGGGCTTTCAGCCCGCCGATCGCCGAGGCCACTGCCGGCTGCCTGCCCACCTCGTCATTGGTCCACTTGCTGACCGCGGCGTCGAGCTGCGTGCCCTCGGGATCCGTGCCGGCATTCAGCGCGTTCTCCGCCGCGGCCAGCTCACTCCGCATGGCGCGGACGCTCGCCTGCCAGCGCTGGAACGCCTCCGCCTCGGCCACGATTCGGGCGTCAAACTCCGGCCCGAGGACGTCGGCGGCGCGGCCCTGAAGCGTGAGCACGCCGGCGATGCGTCGATCGCGCTCGCTGGAGGCGGCCACGGCGAGCTGCTGGGCCCATTCCGTCTGAACCGCATCCTGATCCGCTCCCCCCAGCGCGGGCTCAAAGTCGGACTTGTCGATCTTGACGAGACGATCCTCGATCAGTTTGGCGCGGGCGCGTGTCTGGGCGTACTGCTCGTCGGGGAACCCCGACAGGTCGTCGCGAATGCTCCTCCACGCCGAGTTCACCGCATCCGATCCCGCGACGATCTCGTTGCGGGCGCGGAGCGTCGTGCGGAACTCCGAGGCGGTCGCCGACAACTCCGCGGCCCGGGCATCGATCCGTGTGGCCAGGGCGACGCGCAGCTCGTCGAGCTCTTTTCTCACCGCCGCCGTACGAGTGCGGACGTCCTGCTCGTTGGCCCGCCGCCAGATGAGCCGATCCGGCGCGATGGCCGACACATCGGCCTGCACCTGCCGAAGCCGAGTGTCGAGCGCGGGCTCGATCTCCCCGGAGAGTGGCGCGGATACAAACCGCGTGCGCTGCTGGTCCAGCGCGGCGAGGGCCGCCGCAAAGTCCACGCCGCGGCGCGGGTCGTCGTCTGGGTTCAGACTCGGGTGGCGAGACGCTGCGACCGCCCACTCGGTGAACAGCTCCGGAGTCACCGGGCGGTTCTTCAGCTCGGCGTACGAGGCGGACGCGAAGAAGTCCTCGGCTTCGATCTGCTTCCACGGGCCATCGACGAAGGCCCGCAGCTTGGCGCCCGCCTCGGCGACCTGCGTCGCCGAGCGCTCGAGGGCCAGCAGCGCGTCGCGGCCCGAGCCGGCGCCGGCTCCGGTGGCGATCATCGCCGTCACCTGCTCGCCGAACTTCGAGAGGAACGGATCGCCCGAGGTCTTGACGGCCTGGCCGGCGGCCTTGGCGGACTCGACGGACACACCGATCTTCTCGACGATCGGCACCACGCCGAGCACCTTGTCCACGACCGCCGCAACGTCGGTGGCTTCGTTGAACTGCACGCTTGCGGCGATGTCGTCAACGAACTTGGCGGCGTTGTCGACGGCCGGAGCGCCCGGGAACTGGTCGCGGAAGTCCTTGGCGGTCTGCAGGAGCTTCTTCGGCGCTTCCCAGCCCTCGATCAGGCCGGTGCGGACAGCATCGATGGCCTCCAGAGCCCGTTCGGTCTTTTCGACCGCGGAGTCGCTGCGGACCTCGTCGGAGAGCATTCCCGAGAGCTGTCTGGCGCTGGCGTCGCGCTTCACGCCCGCGATCGACCACGGATCGAATCCCGCGCCAACGCCCGGGAGTTCCAGGAGCGTCTTGAGCTGCGGATCGAGCGCGGCATAGGCCTCTCGCCGCGTCTTGAACCCGCGATCGCGGAGGCCCTCCCCGGGCGGCTCGTCCAGCTTGCTCTGGAACAGCGCGTACCACCCGCTGAAGGCCAGGCAGAGCTGCTCCCACCGCTTCTTGGTGTCCTCGTTCCACCTCGTGAACGTCAGCACCGGCTTGGCAGGGTCCGCCTGTCCTCCACCACGCACGAGCACCGCGGTAGTCACACCCCCGGCCACGAGCACGAGCGCGGCGACGCCGACGACCAGCGGCATCTTGGACCGCTTGGCCATCCCCAGCGTGGTCAGCAGCGCGTCCAGCTCCTGAAGAGTCGGGCGTTGGGCCTTGTCGTTCGGATCCAGAAGCTGGTTGACCAGTTCGCGCCACTTGCCGCCGGTCGGCCCAAGCGCGGTCCACGCCGCCGAACCTTCGACGGGCCACCCGCCCCTGAACTTCTGGTGCAGCACCAGGGCGTGGATGATCTCGCCGATGGAGCGCACGTCGGCGAGCCGGTCGCGATTCAGGTCGGCCTGCGAAGCGGGGAGCGGGTCGGTAAGCACGACGCGTGCGGATGTGAGCTCCGAGCCGGTGTCCCCGATGAGCAGGATGTTCGTCGGCTTGAGCGCGCCGTGCCCGCGCTGCATCGCCGCTTCAAGAGTGCGCAGCCCGGCCACGATCTCGCGGATCAGTCGGCTCAGGACCGGAGCGTCCAGGCGAACCCGCCCCATGGCGAGCTTGTCGATCGTGCCGCGCGTGCCCAGATCGACGACCACGTACGCCCCGGGGCCGGCGTCGCCGTCCATTCGTCCGATGTCATGCACCCTGGCCCAGTGCGACTGGCACTCGGGTCGGGAGGCGATGTCGCGGAGCGTCTGGGCATGTTCAACGAATCGCTCGACGGACTGAGCGGCGGCATCGTCACCGAGAATCGCCGCGTCGGGCTGGCAGGTCTTGATCGCGTGCCTCGGCGCGCCCGCGGGCGAGTCGCCCGGACGTGCGGTCTCCACGGCGGAATAGACGCACCCCAGCCCGCTTCGGCTGAGCTCGGAGACCGTCGCATATCCGCCGAAGGTGGGCATAGTTCACAACCAGCCGAGTCAACACTACGAACCCGGGCCGCGTGCTCCGGATGGCCAGGCCGCGATCACCCTGATCGCACGCACGGAGGCCAGACGCTCAAGCGCAACTGGCGCACCGCCGATCGCCTGAACGATCGCCTTGAGACGCCGTGCCCCACCCCCCACCCACCTTCGCCCCCCGCCCCCTGGCCCCCTGGGCTGGCGGGAGGTTACTTCTTTTCCGGCTTCATCGGCGTCAGGCAACTGACTTTGCTCCGAGCCACAAGGATCTGCAGGATCTGCCCAGTCTCCCAGCGGGACTTGTCGAGCGTAAGTTCGACCCGCCGGTTGTCCATGTTTCCCGGCGCGTCGGTGTGGCCGCCCGGCAGGTTGGCGAAGATGAACAGCGTGTCGGCACCCTTCCATGCGTCCCAGATCGGGTCGTTCTTGAGCAGCCGCTGCTCGCCGGTCTTGCCAGGACCGAAGGTGAACTCCTTGGTCTTGGGGGCCAGTTCTCGGCGCTCGGCGCTGTCGGGCTGCCAGTACTTGGTCATGCTCATCCCGCTCAGGCGCTGCGCCTCCGGGCCGCCGGCGGCGATGATGTTCACGGCGATGCTCGGCACCACCACGCCCCCGGTCACGCTCTGATCCAGCGCGACATTCACGTCATACTTGCCCGGTCCACCCGAGCTGCACCCGACCAGCAGGGCCGGGAGCATGAGCGTGACCAGCATCAGGACCAGGTTTCGAAGCTGCATGTGCGCGTTCTCCAATGAAGTGTGCGATCTGCGTGTGTCTCTTCGCTCAGCCGCCGGTCCCGACTCCGGTCGCGAATCGCCGGAGAACCGAGTGCACCTCGCGGTTGGCGTTCCAATCAATCACGATCAAGCTGCGCGTCCGCCGCAGCAGAACGTCCAGATCTTCCACGGCTCCGTCGAACACAAGGTGGGCGCCGCCGAACCGCACGTCGCCCAGATCCCGAGCTCGACTGACCGGCCCCAGCCCGGGGAACATCTGAACGATGGTCCCCAGCACGCCGAACCAGACCTCCGGAGGCACCAAGTCCAGCGATTGCTCCGGGGTGACGTCTTCCTCGGTGAGCCGATGCGGACCGAGCGCCGGCAACCACCGCGGGTCTGAGGAGAAGACCTGAGCGACGAGCTTCGAGACGTCCGTCACGCCCGAGACCGGCCCGGCTCCGCCCGCCGACTGATTCACGGCCCGGGCCAGACTCAGCATCTCGTCCAGAGCCACCGGCAAGGCTGTCCCGCGTCCGACCAGCAGCAGCCGAACCGCGATCACGCCCAACGCATAAAGATCGCACGGCGTGGAGACCAGCGGGACGATCTCAAACCCCACGTCCGAGAGCGGCACGCCCTGGGCGGCGTTGAGCGACGCCGAGACGTCGGCCGGAAGCCGCTGAGGGAGCGTTCGCAGCCGAAGCTCCCCACCCGTGAGCGCGGCGTCGCCATCAAGCCGACCGTACAGGTCCACCCTTCTGGAGCCGACGCTGGCCCGGAGCCAGACCAGGTCGTGCTTGGTCATGCGGACGCGCTCGCTGGTGACCAGCGTTCCTTCGAGGATGATCTCTTCCCCGCGCTGCGTCAGGATCTGGCGAATCCGCAACTGCCCGCGTCCGCCGCCGCCGGAGAGCCCGAGCGACTCGGGTCGATACACGCTTGGTCTGGACATCGACGCAGAGAGGAAGTAGCTCGCGTCTGAGGTCTGCATCGGGAGGGCGACCGCGTCGCCCGGGTCACACACCTGGGCCCGCGCCGTCCACCATTGCGGCAGCCCCCGGGCCGCGTCCCCGATGGCCACCTGAAAGCTCTCTGGTCGAAGATTCAGCACCGGGCGCTGCGTCCGAGCGGCGAGCGTTCGAACGCTCTCGACGCAGTCCAAGAGCAGGCGGAGCTTGAGGTGCAGCGCCTCGATCATGCGCCCCCACTTGCCCGGCTGGCCAAGGAACAGACCGCCGCCATCGAGCGCCGACACACCAAACACCCGATCCAGGTCGATCACGTGCTTCCCGTGCGGCACCCCGACCCGGGGCCGCGTCCCGCTGAGCACCGGCGAGGAGAGCAACCCGGCGAACGCCTCGAGCCCGTGAGGGGTGAAGCTCCGGACCATCAGCCGCGCCGGCTGGGAGGTCATCTCCACCTTGCCCCCGCCCGCGGGCACCTCCACGCTCATCGCCGGGGCCGGCGTGGACTCGAAGCCCGTGCGGATCAGCACCGGGCGTTCGAAGGCGTCGTACGCGCCGACCATCTGCTCCCAACGCGTGCCGCGCACTTCCGGGGTGAGCACCTCGCGCACCCCGGCCGGGGCCTGTTCCAGCCCCTGGTCGGACTGCACCCAGATCTCCACCCACTGATGGACCCGTCCCGCGGCGTCGCACAGGCAGCCGAGCAGGACCCGAGCATCCAGCAGCTCGCGGAGCACGACCAGCGAGCCACCCACCGGTTCAGGCGTGTTCTTGACCAGCACGCTCAGCCGAAGCCCCCCGGCTGCCCCGGCTCCGCCTTGCCCAAGCGGCAGAGCGACCGCGGAGTACCCCTCCGGCGGAGCACCAACCACAAGATTCAGTCGCGATTCCGCCATGTGGCCCTTTGGTCAAGCCCCCCTGTCCGACACTGATCATTCCAGCGAGGGTGTCCGCAGTCTAAAGACCTTTTCGACCAACCGCCACCCGCTTCGCCAGCCAGACCCCATGAACGGCTCGATATGCGCTGGCCTATGCGGGGCGAACACCGCTCGTGAGTCGAATATCATTCGGTCCCATGCTCAAGATCCTGCACATCGGCCTCGGGCCGCTCGGAAAGATCATTGTCGCCGACCTTGCCAAGCGCGGCATCGGCGTGGTCACCCAAGCCGTGGACATCGATCCTGCCCTGAGCGGTCAACCGCTCTCAACGATCGTCCCCGGGTGCGGGTTCGGGTGCACCATCCGCTCTTCCATCGCCGAGGCCGTCACGGCGGGCGGCGGGGCCCGGAGCTTCGATGCGGCCCTGCTCACCACCTCCAGCGACCTCGCACGGTGCATGCCCAGCTTGCGGGAACTCGCCCACCTGGGCATGCCGGTGGTCTCGACCTGCGAGGAGCTGCTGTATCCCTGGCTCCGACACGCCGGCCTCGCCGACGAACTGCATGGGCTGTGCCTCAAGACGGGATCCCGGATGCTCGGGACGGGGGTGAACCCCGGCTTTCTGATGGACACGCTCCCGGTGGCGCTCACCGCAGTCTGCCGAAACGTCCGGAGTGTGCGAATCAGCAGAATTCAGGACGCCACCACCCGACGCATTCCGTTTCAGCAGAAGATCGGCGCGGGCCTCGACGACGCGGGCTTTGCCGCGAAGGTCAAGGAAGGAACGCTCCGGCACGTGGGGCTGGGCGAGTCGCTGCACTTTGTCTCCCGGTACCTGGGCCTGCATGTTGATCGATGGGAAGAGACGATCGAGCCCGTCAAGGCCGACCGAGACCTGACCTGCGGTCTGGGGCCGATTCCCAAAGGCCGGGCCGCGGGTGTTCGGCAGGTCGCCAAGGGGTGGGCCAAGGGCGCGCCGGCGGGCTCGGCGCCGGTCATCCAACTGGAGTTTCAGGCCGCGATCGCCCAGGCCGATCCGCGCGACGAGATCGTTCTCGACGCCGATCCCCCGATCCGGATGGTCATCCCCGGCGCGGTGCACGGCGACGTGGCGACCAGCGCGATCACGCTCAACGCCGTCCCGGCGATCATCGCCGCCAAACCCGGCTTGCACACCATGGCCACGGTGCCGCTCGTCCACTTCGTGCCCCGCGGCTGAGAATCCAAGGCATGAACGCCGCCACCCCTCCGCACCCACCCGATCGATCGCACATCCTGACCGAGCAGCGGCACCCGGCCACGATGCGTCTGCACGAGATGGACACGGCGCAGATCGTCGGTCTGTTCAACGACGTCAACGCGGAGATCCAGAGGGCCATGGACGAGGCCGCCCCGGCGATTGCGGCGTTCATCTCCGCCGCGGAGCCGAGATTCGTGGCGGGCGGTCGGCTGATCTACTTCGGCGCGGGGACCAGCGGGCGGCTCGGGGTGCTGGACGCCAGCGAGTGCCCACCAACGTTCCAGGTCTCCCCCGACCGGGTCGTCGGCTTCATCGCCGGTGGGGATTCCGCACTGAGAAAGAGCAGCGAGGGCAAGGAGGACGACCCCCGCGGCGCGGCTCCCGAACTCGACGCACTGGGCATCAGGGAGACGGACACGATCCTCGGCATCGCCGCCGGCGGGACCACGCCGTACGTCCTCGGCGGGATCGCCCACGCCAAGCAGACCGCGCCCGGATGCCTGACGGGAATGCTCACGTGCTCTCCGGTGCCAAGGCCCGCGGGGGCAGATCACCTCATCGTCATCGCAACGGGCCCGGAGTTGCTGACGGGCTCAACGCGGCTCAAAGCCGGCACGGCGACCAAGCTCGCGCTCAACACCATCTCGACGACGCTCATGATCCGGTCGGGGCGGGTGTACCAGAATCAGATGGTCGATCTCCGTGC
>DHLW01000030.1:17204-17439 GCA_002405485.1 Phycisphaerales bacterium UBA4658 | reverse complement strand
CGGCAGTCGGGAGTCGGGAGGCGGATTGATCACACTCTGAACCCTCGGCGGATCCGCCGGGGGTTTTTTGTGCGCGAATCCAGATCCTCGCGTCAGCTTTGCCCACGCCGATTTTGCCGCTCGCTCGCCTGTCCAACTCGCCCTTCGCCCGCTATTCTCGTGCATGTCCATCGAACTCAAGCCCCGCGCCACCATGGTCGCCCCCGGCGACGCCATTCCCGACTTCACCCTGCAG
>DHLW01000030.1:0-17016 GCA_002405485.1 Phycisphaerales bacterium UBA4658 | reverse complement strand
GCCGTCAAGAAGGGCGACGTCGTCCTGTGCCTCTTCCCGTTTGCCTTCACCGGTGTCTGCGGCACCGAGATGAAGTGCGTCACCCAGGAGATGGCGAGCTGGTCCAAGAAGGGCTCCCAGGTCATCGGCCTCTCCTGCGACTCCCCCTTCACGCTCAAGGCCTGGGCTGAAAAGGAAGGGTTCAGCCACACCCTTCTTAGCGATCAGCACCGCAAGGTCACCCAGGCCCTGGGCATGTTCTGGGCCGACATGAACACCACCCAGCGCGGCACCATCGTCATCCCGAAGAACCCCGACGGCCAGGCCAAGGCCAAGTGGGTCCAGGCCCGCCAGCCCGGCAACGCCATGGACTGGAACCAGGTCCTGAGCGTCATCTCCTGATCCGCGATACGCTGAGGTGCTTGAACACCCGGCCGCGCGGAGCAGCGCGGCCGACTCGGCATGGGCAGGAGGCCCCGCGATGACGACTCTGGACACCCTCAAGGACAAGTACGTCGAAGTTCGCCAGCGCATCGCCGACGCCGCCAAGCGTTCGGGACGCTCCGCCCAGAGCGTCATGCTCGTCGCCGTCACCAAGACCGCCGAGCCCGATCAGATCCGCGAACTCATCAAGCTCGGGCAGGTCGACTTCGGCGAGAACCGCGTCCAGCAGCTCCTGCAGCGGGCCGCCATCATCGACGAATGGCTCGCCCGCCATCGCACCCTCCCGGGCACCGCCGACCGCCGACCCCTCGATGATGCCCTGACCAACAAGGGCGAAGCTTCCGCGCCCGGCACGCCGAATCAGCCCACGCCCCCGCTCGTCCGTTGGCACATGATCGGGCACCTGCAGCGCAACAAGGCCCGCAAGGCCGTGGACGTCTGCCGGCTCATCCACTCCGTGGACTCGCTCCGCCTCGTCGAGGAGCTGCAGCTCGTCGGGCTGAAGCGCGAGAAACCCATCGAGGTCCTCGTGCAGGTGAACTGCTCCGGCGAAGAGCAGAAGTTCGGGTGCGCCATCCCCGCCACCGCCCACCTCGTCGAGCAGATCGAGAGCATGGTCCACGTCCAGGTCCGCGGCCTGATGACCATGGCGGCTTACTCCGACAACCCCGAGAAGTCCCGCCCGGCGTTCTCCCGCCTGCGCGAGCTCTTTCTCGAGATCCGCGAGAGTGGCGTCGCCGGCTCGCGGTTCAACATCCTCTCCATGGGCATGAGCAACGACTACGAGGTCGCGATCCAGGAAGGATCCAACCTCGTCCGCGTCGGCTCGGCCCTCTTCGGCGAGGCCCAGCCGGGCCACGGCGACGGATCTGATGACGACGGCGACGAGTGACGCCCGATGTTCCGGCCTCAGCCGCACCCCGTGAACCACGCGTTCAGCATCGCGAACACGTCCTGCACGTCCACACCGTCTCCGTTCCGATCCGCCTGCGCGTCCCCCGCGAACCAGACGTTCAGATAGTCGAACAGGTCCTGCGTTGAGACCAGCCCGTCCCCGTTGAAGTCCGCCGGGCACGCCACGGTCGATGGGGCGCACGAAAACCCGGTGATCCGCACGTCATCAACGCCGGCCTCGACGAACACCTGATCGTTGACCGCCGTCGCCACGATCCGCACCCGCATCGCTCCGCTGGCCGGCACAAAATCCGTCAGCGTGATGGTGTGCCGATTCCACCGCCCGAGCACCTGCCCGGGCGCGGCGTCGGGCGTGATGGTCAGCGCCCGCGTCCACACCGGGAACGAGTCGCTCGCGTTGCTCGTCACATCGATCGCCAGCGCCTGCGTGCGCGAGCTGTAGAGCCACAGCCACAGCGACATCTCCACCCTCTGCGCTCCGAAAGAGTTGAGCACCGGGCTCATGAGCGTGCTCTTGCCGCTCATGAGCTTCCCGCTCGACGCGTTCCCCCGCGGATTGGCCCCGGTGATGAAGCAGTTCACGCCCGTCAGCGGCGTCACGTCGTTCTCCGCCTGCGTCTGCGTCCCCGACGGATTTCCCCGCGTCCAGAGTCCTCCCGTCGAGGTGTCCGCGTTCATCGGCGTCGGATCCCCGACCGTCCACCCGCCGCTGTTGGCCTCGAACTCATCCAGCCGCGTCGTGGTCACGGTCCGAGCCACGGCCTCATAGTGCCCGCTCGCCGGAAGCCTGGTCGTGCCGCCGCCCTCGGTCGGCACCAGGTAGTACCACTGCGTCGTCGCCCCGCACGCGCCCACCGGCAGCGTGTGCGAGAACACCCGGCCGCCCTCGTCCGTCCCCAGGCTCGTCATCGTCACCGGCGCAAACGCCCCGATCCGGCCCACCCGCGCAAAGGCCTGCGGCGGATTCGTCGCCAGGTCCAGCGTCCGCGCCCGACCACGCGTGAACTGCACCCGCACCGTGTTCACCGACGTCGAGATCCACTCCGGCTTCCCCGACGCAAAGTGGGCGGCCACCGAGTTGTCGATCAGCCACTCTCCCGCCGCGATCAGCCCGGCCTGGCACTCGAGCGCGGCCGGGATGATCTGATCCGCCGGCAGCACGAAGCCGAACTGCCCCGTGTCGCGCAACTCGTAGCTCAGGCCGAGAATTCCCCGAGACCCTTCCGCCCAGTCCAGTGCGCCGCCCGACGCCGGATAGATCGTGCGATACGTCTCCCCCGCCCGGAAGTCGTACTGGTTGGGACCGTACATCGCCTGCTGCATTGCCGCCGAGATCTGCGTGTAGCTCCGCGTGGCGGTCGGCAGGGAAAAGTCCCAGGCGTACGGCTCGAGGATCAACTGACTGAAGGAGTGCACGTCGAAGAACATCGCCGTGTTGGTTCTGGCGGTCACGAAGTCGCGGATCGCCTGCGTCTCGATCTCGCTGAATGCCGACGTCCCGCGATAGGTGTCGCTCGACGGCGTCGCCGACGCGCCGATCCCGCCCCATTGAAAGCCCCAGTTGCGGTTCAAGTCCACGCCGATGGTCCCATCGCTGTTCTGCCGCCGGTTCTTGCGCCAGAGCCGGTTGGACGTGTGGGTCACGACATACCCGTCGGGGTTTGCCACCGGGATGACGTAGAACTCGAGATTGTCCAGAAGCCGTCGCGTCTGCGGATCGGTGTCATATGTCCTGACCAGCCGATCCACGAAGTACATCACGCTCGAGACCGTGACCCACTCTCGCGAGTGCTGGGCCGCAACGATCACCACCGCCGGCTTGCTCCCCGCGACGACGCCCGGACCCGCGACTCGCACCGCGAAGATCTCGCGATTCTCGACCGTGGGCCCGACCGTCAGTCGCGAGGCCAGATCCGGGCGCAGTCCGACCAGCGTGTCCACGTACCCGCTCACCGTCGACAGATCTCGATAATCGCTGAAGAACGGATCGATGCCCGCGCCCCCGTCCCCGGGCCCGCGCGGTCGCATAGGCGGGCGCACCCCTCCGGCCCCTCGCTCCTGATCGATGAGCTTCTGCACGTCGGGAACGAGCATCCGCCAGCGGATCGTCGTGGCCCGAAGCTGCTCCAGCGCCTCGGGCGTCAGGCGAACGTCCAGCGTCCCGCCGCGCTTGTCCTCCAGCCCGTTGTCGCCTCCGAACCCGCAGGTCCAGACATCGTCCGTCAGAGCCAGCACCGTGCGAAGCTGCCGAAGGTCCTCGAGCTCAACGCGGACCACCGAATGTCCGTCGAAACGCTCGGGCGCGACCGGCCCGGGCAGACCCTGGGCCAAGGCCGACGCAGACGCCAGCAGACCAACCACACAGGAGCACCACACACGCCGCATGCTGATCTCCACTGTTGCCCACCGGACCCACGATCTCGCGGAACCTCGACCATCGTCGCCGAGCCATCTGACGCACCAATGTGCCACATCGGTTCGCACCGTGAGTGCATGGGCCACAATGAGTTACAGAACTTTCCCCCGCGGACCCCACCGACCGGCAAGAATCAGTAAAAACCCTGGCGTTGCGTCCTACAGTCCAGGGGCGTGGCGAGCTGTTTCCCTCAGCCCCCCATCGCCGCCTCCCTGGGCAAGACCTTCGCTTGGTTTGCCGAAACGAAGGTCAAGACAGATTGACCGGGTCAATCAGGGAACCAGACGACCCTTCGAGCGTCATACTTCTGTGCGGGATCCGACATGTCCGTCCGATCCACTCCAGATCGGTGCTCTGCTCGGAACTCCAGGTCGGCGAGGGTTTCGAACGAGGGCGACCTGGGGTGACTTTGGGGTGACTTGGGAGGGCGGGCAACGCGGGCTGTCGGCAGTGGAGCGTTGGTACAGGGGTTCGACGGATCGACCCAGGCAACTGGCCTCGTCAACAGGGAGTGCACATGGCACGTGCGTCGTACATCATGATCGGTTGTGCAGGTCTGGTCCTGAGTGTCTCGGGCACGGCGGCTCTCGCTCAGACTCCGGCGCAGGGCGAAGCTCAGGTGATCGAGAGCATCCGCCCAGAGCGGGCCACGCTCCTGAAACTGCAGCGGCGGATCTCGCTCAAGGTCGACAAGACCCGGCTTGAGGACGTCGTCACGTTCATCAAGGAGACCACACAAGCCGACATCGAACCGATCTGGACGGGTGACAACACCGTCGGGCTGGACAAAGAGAAACTCATCACGCTGAACATCGACAATCAGCCCGCGTTGTACGTCCTCGAGGCCGTTCTGGAGAAGGCCAAGGTCGACTTCCAGGAGAACGCCTGGCAGATGTCCTCACTCGGCACGATCGAGATCGGGCCCAAGGACGTCCTGAACAAGTCTCGGCGTGTGGTCATGTACGACATCAACGACCTGCTTCACGTCATCCCTCGGTACGCCGATGTCCCGCAGATCGACCTGAACACGGTCCTGCAGTCCAACCAGGGCGGCGGCGGCGGCAGCCCCTTCACCGGCGACGACACCAATAACAATCAGAACACCGGCCCCGATCGCGAGGCCCGCGTCCGCCGAGTCATCGATCTCATCACCTCCATCGTCGAGCCCAACCAGTGGACGGACAACGGCGGCGAGGCCGCGAGCGTCCGCGAGTTCAACGGCGTACTCATCATCAACGCCCCCGACTACATCCACCGCCAGATCAACGGATACCCCTACTGGCCGAGCACCACCACCAAGCTCGTGAGCGGTGAAAAGAAGCGCCGGTACGTCACGCTCGACATGGACACCGGTCAGAGCGTCATCGACCAGATCCGGCGGGTGCCGCAGGGCGCCGTCGTCGGCGGGCAGGTCGTTGGCGCACCCAGTGTGCCGGCGGGTCCCAAACCCTCCGGTCAAGGCGGCTCGGGCAGCAAGCCCTGAGGCCGAGAGTCATGTCGTCGCACCCCAAGGTCGCGGCTCGACATCCGTGCCCCGCCGTGGTAGCGTCTCCCGCACGTGGCTGACGCTCCAGACCATCCTTCCGCCCAGACCCCCGCGAGGTCCGCGACCGCGCACGGCATCGCGGATCGACCGCGATGGGCGTCCCTGCACGTCTGGCAGATCCAGTGGGTCCGCGATCTGCTGGTGATCGCGGCGATCATCGGCGTGGTCTATGTGGGGTACCTCATCCGGGTCGTGACGGTGCCGCTGCTCCTGGGGCTGGCGCTCGCGTACCTGTTTGAGCCGCTGGTGCGCTGGCTGCGAACGCGCGGCGTCTGCTCGCGACGGGTCGCTGCCATAGGGATCATCACACTCGCGGGCGTGATCGTTGTTCTGCCGGTCACGCTTGGCGCGGGATTCGCCGTGGCTCAGGGCGCCAAAGCGGTGCGAGATCTGGCCGGAAACCTGTCTCGGGTGCAGAAGTCCGTGGCGTCACCCAAGGACGATCAGCTCCGCGACGCGGTCCCCACCGGCGCGTGGCGGGAGATTCGCGACTTTCTGGTTGATCAACCGCCGGCGCCAAAGCCGAACATCGGCGACTCGCTCACGCCTGGCGCTGCGGCGCCATCGCAGCCCGGCGCCGGCACGACACCGCCGTTGACCGCCACCGGCGCAGATGGCCAGCCCGTCCAGGATGCCGCGGAGGGCGGCGTCGGAATGATCGATCGACTGACCGACGGGCAGTCGACGCGCGACCTGGCCAGATCGATCGTTGACTGGCTGGGAACGCACATCGGAGACATCTCGGCGACCGTCGGCCGCACCGTCGCCACGGGTGGCGCCGACGCGGCCCGGGCCGCGCTCTCGACACTCGGCTCGTTCGGGCTGATCGTCTTTCAGGCCGGGCTCGCGGCGGTCTTCTTCTACTTCATGTCCACCGGCTGGGGTCAGGTGCAGGAGACCTGGCAGCGCTTCGTGCCCGACGCTCGACGCACCAGGGTACAGGACATCCTCGGTCAGATGGACCGGGCCATCGCCGGGTTCGTCCGCGGGCGGGTGACCATCAGCTTCATCCTCGCCGTCACGCTCACCTTGCTGTACTGGCTCGCCGGGGTGCCCGCGCCGCTGGTGCTCGGGCCGCTGGTCGGAACGCTGTTCCTGGTCCCGTACATCCATGGGGTGGGCGTTCCGATCGCGATGCTGCTCATGTGGCTGGAGGGCGTCAAGGGACCGATCTTCGCCCCGGAACTCGCCGCGGCGAGCGGCGGATGGTGGTACATCCTCGCAGCGCCGATCGCGATCTACATGATCGCGCAGGTTCTCGACGATTGGGTGCTCAGCCCGACGATTCAGGGCAAGGCCACGGACCTGGCCATACCGACGATCGTCTTCGCTTCACTCGCGGGCGGCGCGCTGGCCGGCGTGTACGGGCTGCTGCTGGCGATTCCCGTGGCCGCATGCCTCCGGATCCTCATGAAGGAACTGTTCTGGCCCCGTCTGAAGGCCTGGGCCCGGGGCGAGGCGTCGGACGTGCTGCCCATCGGGCGCGAATAGTTCACAATCACCGATTCCGCCGCAAGACTCGGCGCGTGTCGGACATGCGTTCGTGCCGACCGCTCGTGGGACTCTCAAGGTGGAGGGATGGGGGTTGTCCTGAGTGCAGGTACGACCTCGACCAGAGCCGAGAGCAAGGAGGATCCATGAACCACGGACGTCGCATCGCTCGACCTGCGGGATTCGCGTTGATTGTCGTCGGATCCCTGGGGCTGATCGCCGGACCGATGCCAGGGTGCGCTTCGTCGGGCACGGACAGCTCTCAGATGAGACCTGCCGAGAGCCGGGCCCAGCTCTTTACCGGCATGGGCCCGCTGCATCGGCCCGTGGAGACCGACTCGACACTGGCGCAGCGGTACTTCGATCAGGGGCTGACCTGGACGTACGCGTTCAATCACGATGAGGCGATCCGCTCGTTCACCAAAGCCGGTGAGCTTGACCCGGAGTTGGCGATGGCCTGGTGGGGTGTGGCGCTCTGCCACGGCCCGCACATCAACAACCCGGTGATGCCCCTGGAGCGATCGCAGGCGGCATGGGCGGCGCTTGAGCAGGCACGGCGTCTGCGTGACGGGGCATCGCCGGTGCATCGCGCCCTGATCGACGCTCTTGCGGCCCGATACGCCTGGCCCGCGCCGGACGATCGGCGGCCGCTGGACGAGGCGTACGCAGCGGCGATGCAGCGCGTGTACCAGTCCTTCCCGGCCGACGCCGACGTCGCCACGCTGTACGCCGAGGCGCTCATGGACTTGCAGCCGTGGGACCTGTGGACGCTGGAGGGACAAGCCAAGGGGCGAACGCCGGAGATCATCACGGTCATCGAGCACGCGCTGCGCCTGAACCCGACGCATCCGGGCGCGTGCCACCTGTACATTCACGCCGTGGAGGCCTCGGCCCAAGCCGAACGCGCCGTCGCCGCGGCCGACACGCTCCGCTCGCTGGTGCCGATGTCGAGCCACCTGGTCCACATGCCCTCGCACATCGATCTGCGGCTTGGGAAGTACGAACTGGCGGCGGAGACGAATCGGCGGGCGATCGCGGCGGACAAGCGCTATCGCCAGCTCTCGCCCAAGCAGGACTTCTACCGGCTCTACATGCAGCACAACGAGGGCTTTCTCGCGTTTGCGTGCATGATGCTCGGGCGGGAGCGGGAGGCCCTGGCCAGTTCCAAGGACGCGGTGAACGCCTTTCCTCCAGACTGGGTGCGATCCAATGCGAGCGCCATCGATGGGTACATGACCATGCACATGGATGCGCTCAAGCGCTTCGGCAAGTGGCGCGAGATCCTCGACCTTCCCGCGCCCCCGGAACACCTGCCCTACACAACCGCAATGTGGCGCTTCAACCGCGCCGTGGCTCTTGCGGCCCTGGGCCGGGTTGACGAGGCCCAGGCAGAGTCGGCCGCATTCGAAGCCGCCTATGCCAGGGTGCCGGAGTCCGCGATCGCACAGATCAACCCGGCTCGGCGGGTGCTGGACCTTGCTCGGCACATGCTCTTGGGTGAAATCGCGTACGCCCGGGGTGACTTTTCCTCCGCCGAGACCGAACTTCGGCGGGCGGTCGCGATCGAGGACACGCTCATGTACATGGAGCCCCCGGACTGGACGCTGCCCGTCCGGCATCCGCTGGGTGCGGTGCTCATGGATGCGGGCCGGCCGGCGGAGGCGGAGGCCGTGTACCTCGAGGATCTCAAACGCTGGCCTGAGAACGGGTGGGCCTTGACAGGGCTGGCCAAGGCCCAGGATGCACAGGGCAAATCCGCAGACAGCGCGGCGACGCGCGCCCGGCTGGCCAAAGCCTGGTCGACCGCCGACATCACCCCGCATGCGAGTTGCCTGTGCGCTCCCAAGCCCGGACGCCCCGGATGAAATCCTGAAGCGTCGCCGGAGCATGGTCCGATATCCTTCGGTCATGGACCGCCTTGGCTCCTCGCTTGTCATCCACCACGGGTCGATCCCCGGCCTGGTGGCCTGCTGGGCCGAGGGCGTCATGCGAGCCAGGGGAGCCCCGGAGGATCGGAAACTGCCCATGGCCTATTTCCCGGGCGACGATCGACCGGCGCGCGTGCCGCGCCGCCAGGCCGTCGCGCGGCACGTGGAGATGTGCCGTCTGGCGGGCGTGAGCGAACGGCAGATGATCCGGTGTGATTCGCCCGTAGCGGGCATCGCCGGCCTGGGCGAGCACATCGTGGCAGGCGCGCGGCAATCGAGCATGCTCATGTCGGCGGTGCTGGAAGCGATCACGCTGGGGCTGGATCGGGTGGTCTGGCCCATCCACGCCGGTGCCGCCGCCGAGGTCGACCTGGCCAATCTCGCGGACATCTGCGATCGGGCCCTGCTGGTCGGGCAGCTCATCGGCCTGGACATGCAGCGACTGGGTGATCAGACCATCGCGATCGAGACGCCGTACGCGGATCTGAACGACTCCCAGTTGCTGGAGCTTGCGCTGGACATGGATGTGCCCGTCCAATCGGCGTGGTGGTGCCTGAACGAGCAGCCGGGCCCCTGCGGCCATTGTTCGGCGTGCATGCGCTGGCGAGAGGCGTTTCGAACCGTCGACCCGGCGGGAACCCTGGATGTCGCGGTGCTCACCGGCGGCCCGGTCGACCTGAAACAGAAACAGACGGCCTGAGCGTGCCGACGCTCAGAGGCCCCCTTGAACAGGTCCGATCACGGGCCGCGGGTGGCACGCCGATCGGCTGGTCATGCCCGAGCAGTGGGCCTGTGCCGGGGCGGTCGCCGATACAGACAGTCATCTGGTGTTTGCAGCAGACAGCACCCTGCCGGGTCGGAGCCGAGGCCGGCGGGCCAACATCGAGGGCTTGACGTGGTCAGCGTTCAGACACAGGGACGAGTTGTTTCCGGAACCGGGTCTTCGCCGGGCTCGATCATCGTGCAGAAGTTCGGGGGCTCGTCGGTCGCGAATCCCGACCGCATCCGTGCGTGCTGCTCGCGGGTGATCGACGCGGCCTCGCGAGGGCACCGCATGGTCGTGGTGGTGTCGGCGATGGGCGATACCACCGACGACCTCCTGGAACTCGCCGGGCGGTGCTCGGCGAATCCGAGCAGGCGGGAGCTGGATCAACTGCTGGCCACGGGTGAGCAAGTCTCGATCGCGCTTGTGGCCATGTGCCTGCGCGAGATGGGCCAGGAGGCGGTCTCGCTGACTGGTCAGCAGGCGGGCGTGCACACCGACAGCGTGCACTCGCGGGCCCGGGTGCGCATGGTGGACAACTCCCGCATGCTCGCGGAGATCGCCCAGGGCCGGATCCCGGTGGTCGCGGGGTTTCAGGGCGTGAACGAGCGTGGGGACGTGACGACGCTGGGCCGAGGCGGCTCGGACACGACCGCCGTGGCGCTTGCCGTGGCGCTCAACGCCGAGGAGTGTCAGATCTTCACCGACGTGGACGGCGTGTACTCGACCGACCCGCGGATCGTGGCCAGCGCCTCGCTATTGGAGACGATCTCGTACGATGAGATGATGGAGGCGGCGGGACAGGGCGCGAAGGTCATGCACCTGCGTTCGGTTGAACTCGGGAAGAACCCGGGCATGCCCATCCGGGTGCTGCACAGCCAGCGCGTGGGGCCGGGCACCCTGATCTGTGAACGCACGAGCGGAGGTGGTATGGAGCAGCGTCAGGCGATTTCGGTGGTGGCACTCAAGACCGACCTCGGCCGCGTGACGCTCGAGGACCTTCCCAACGTCGCCGGGCTGCAGCGCCGGATCTTCGAGAAGATCGCCGAAGCCGGCATCAGCGTCGATGACATCATCCAGCACGAGGTGGAGACCGGCTCGGCGTCCAAGCCGGGGGACCGATGCAACCTCGTGTTCACGCTCGAGAAGACGGATCTTCAGGAAGTTGAGCCGATCATCGACGGCGTTCTCCGAGACCTCGGCCAGGGACGCAGACGCGTCGATCTCGGCCTGGTGAAGGTCTCGGCCATCGGCGTCGGCATGCAGAGCCAGCCGGGGGTCGCCGCCACCATGTTCCGGGCACTCGCCGACGCGGGGGTGGTCATCCACAACATCACCACCAGCGAGATCAAGATCTCGTGCCTCCTCGCCGAGGCCGACGGCGTGCGTGCAGTCCGCGTCGTGCATGACGCATTCGGGTTGTCCCGGAATGAGCCGGTCACAAACGCTCGGCGGTCGGGCGAGGCATCCGCGACGCGGATCTGACGTCCAGCGGACGAGCAGAACCATGCCGAGCGGGAGCGTGCGTTCACGCTGTGCGCTGGCGTGCAGAGTCCATGCGCACAGGCCGCTCGCCGGTTCGCAGATGTGTCAGCTTGCCGGCGAGCGGCTGTCCACAATCCGGCCGTGCCCGACCCGCGCCCGAGGGGTGCCAAGAGCTTTACCTTACCAGTGACAATGCCCGTAGCTGCGAGGCGGGTAGTAGTACCGCGTTTCGGTGCGGTACTCGGTGTAGTACCCGCCGCCCCCGCCATACGACGAGCCGTACCCGCCCGAATAGCCGTAACGGGGCGCGCTGGCGTTTCGGGCGTTCTGATCCCCGATAATCGCGCCGCCAAGTGCGCCAGCGACGGTACCGATGATCGCGCCCTTGCCGGCGCCGCCATAGAGCGAACCGATGATGGCCCCGGCTCCCGCGCCCAGACCCGCGCCAGAGAGTGCACCCGTGCCGGCGTTGCTGCAGCCGCTCGCACCGGCTGCGACGACCATGAGCAACGCACCGAGCGCCAGCGAGCGACGATGACTGTTCATGAACCGATCCTCCATCACTCCGGAGTGCGAAAGGGCTCGGAGAAACCCATACGGCCATTGGCCGAACCTGGGCGTGACCACGCCTCGGAAGAGTCCGCGACAACCGCGACCCGTGTCCGCAGGGGCGGCACACCGGACTCCGAACTATAGAACGAACACCGGGCGTGCTGGTTCCTGCAATCTGGGGACTGCCCCCAAGTTGATTCGACCACCGTGGCCGTTCCTGGGGTGATCAACCGGTCAGTTCCAGCAGCACCCCTTGGGGGCGTCGGTCTGCCGCTGGGGCTGGGCCTTGCGGAGGGTGGTCTGCAGGCGGAGCAGTTCAGCGGAGACGATCGCCGCCCGCTCCCGGGCGTCATCACTGGCGAGCAATCGGTAGCGAAGCTCCTCGTCGGTGAGGAAGTTGAACCCGAGGACCTCGAAGATGGTGCTGGTGGGAATCTCGTCATTCTTCAGGTGCTCGACCATGGCGGAAGCTCCGCGAAGGTCGGCGAGCCGGTCGTGCTCCATCGCGGCGACAATCCGCGAGCGGAACGTGGTCAGCAGTTCCTCGTCGGGCTCGATGATCTCCAGCGGCTCGAGCTTGGCGCGGCGGTAGAGCTTCTTGCCGTCGGCGGGCAACTCGTTCACGATGCGGGCCCGGCAAAGACCCTGCACGATCACGCCGTGCGTTCCGTCCTCGAACTCGGCGTGCTGCATGATCTGCACGATGCACACGGCGGGTCGAAGCGGCGGCCGGCCGTGGTACTCCTGCTGCCACCGCCCGCCCTCGAAGGTCGCCGTGGCAAACTGCCGCTTGCCGTCCATGACGTCGGTCACGAGCTGGCGATACCGGGGCTCGAACATGTGGAGCGACCGCAGGCCGTGCGGCATGACGGTCACGCCGGCGAGCGGAAACAGCCCGAACGGTTGCCCGAAGTTCACCTCGAAGGTGTCCGACGACATCGTGCACGCTCCTGAATGAACTATACGCGGCGGCCGCGGCGGCCGAGCGGCACGCCCGAAGGGTCTGGATCCTCGGCCGGCTCAATCGGCGAGCGGATCGGGGCGGAAGAGCTTGGTGTCCAGGCCCCACTGCTTCTCGGTGAAGTTGCCGTTGAGCCCCTCCCCGCGCTGGTCGGACGGGTCGGCGAAGCCACCCTCCGGACGTGCGGCGGAGACGGCGATGTTCATTTTGGCGTCGAGGTTGTCCAGCATCGAGACCAGCAGCGCCTCAGGCGTCATCGGGACCTTCGCCGCGCCGAACTCCGGCACGCCGTGGTGGCTCAGGATGATGTGCTGGAGCACGAGCACGAGGTTCTGGGGGAGTCGCTGCCCGGTGGCGCGCATGACCTGCTGGGCCTTGTCGTGCAGCATGATTGCACCGTCGACGATGTGCCCGATGAGCTCGCCGCGATCGGAGTATCCGAAGACGCGGTCGTACACGAGCTCGCGGGTCTTGCCCAGATCGTGCAGGAACAGACCCAGCACGACCACGTCCTGGTTCACGCCCGGATAGAGCGGACAGACCCGCGTCGCGAGGTTCACGAGCGAGAGCGTGTGCTCCAGAAGCCCGCCAAGGTACGCGTGGTGCATGCTCTTGGCCGCCGGCGCACGCTTGAAGGCCGCCATGAGGTGCTCGTCGGCGAGATAGGTCTGGGCGAGGGCGCGGGCGGCGGGATGTGCGAGCGCGTCGAGCACGGACTTGAGTTCGGCGAACATCTCCTCCGGGTCGCGCTTCGACGAAGGAATCAGCTCGCGCAGATCCTCCTCTGACGGCTCGGTCGGGTCGATCACCTGCACGATGACCTGCAACTCGCCCTGATATGCCTGGGTCTCGCCCTCGATGTAGGCAAACCCGACGTTCGACACGGCTCGGAAGATCGCCGGCTCGATCGTCCACATCCGGGCAGGGGCCTGGCCGGTCTTGTCCCCGATCAGGCACTTGAGGAACGGCTTGGCCGTCTTGGTCTGCCCGAGTTGAGGGTTGTGGATGGCGAACACGCCCTCGACCCGCTCATAGGGCACGAACTCGGCGATGTACCGTCGGGAGCGGGGCTTGGACGAACCGGAGAACGTGGTCATGGCATCAGTGTAGTGTGGCCGGCCTCCGGCCAAAGTCGCCCCGCGTTCTGGATCGTCAGCGCCTTGATTGACCAACGACACCGCGGGGAGATCGCCGATATCCTCACCAAGGCCCGATTTCGAACCCGTTCTCCAGCCACACACCGCCAAGGAGCCCACCATGGATCTGTACATCGACACCGCGAGCTTGACGGAGATCAAGGAAGCCGCCCAGCTCGGCGTGCTCGACGGGGTGACCACCAATCCCTCGCTCATCGCCAAGGAGAACGTTCCGTACGCCAAGCGGCTCGCGGAGATCTGCGAGGTCGTCAAGGGCCCGGTGTCGGCGGAGGTCATCGCCACGAACTTCGACGGCATGATGAAGGAAGCCGAGCAGCACATCAAGATCGCGCCGAACATCGTCATCAAGCTCCCGACCACCGTCGATGGCGTCCGGGCATGCAAGGCCCTGAGCGACAACGGGGTCAAGACGAACCTGACGCTCTGCTTCCAGCCGCTGCAGGGGCTCATGGTCGCCAAGGCCGGGGCTTTTCTCGTCAGCCCGTTCATCGGACGGCTCGACGACATCGCCGAGGACGGGATGGACCTGATCCACAAGCTTCGGCAGATCTACGACAACTACGGGTACACGACCAAGATCCTGGCCGCCTCCGTGCGGCATCCCAAGCACATGGTCGACTGCGCCCTCGCCGGGGCCGACGTGGCGACCGTGCCGTTCAGCGTCATCAAGACCATGCTCAACCACCCGCTGACGGACAACGGGCTCAAGAAGTTCCTTGAGGACTACAAGAAGGCCTTCGGCGGATAACGCCCCTGCCGCGAGCGGACGCTTCGGAACACGACGCGTCCGCTCGGGCGGCACGAAAGTGCACGCCGGGGGGGGCCGGGGCCCGTCTCCGGGTTCACTCGCCCGCGACGACTCTGGCGGCGGCAACCACCTGATCGCCCTCGTCCAGCTTGACGATGCGGACGCCTTGAGCTCCGCGTCCGGTCTCGCGAATCTCGCCGACGGGCATGCGGACGGTCATGCCTGTGCGCGTCGTGACCACCACGTCGTCACCCTCCAGCACGCCCAGCGCCGCGACGGACTTGCCGTTGCGATCGGATGCGTCGATGTTCACGCGACCCTTGCCGCCGCGGCTCTGCGAGCGGATCGGTCCGGTTTCGGGCTGCACGCGATACTCATCCACCGGGGTGCGTTTGCCGAAGCCGTTCTCGCTGATGGTCAGCAGGCAGAGCTTGGGGTCCACAGTGGTGAGGAACTTCTTGTCTTCGGCGTCGCCGGCCATGTGCACGGCGATGGCCCCGATGACCTCGTCGCCCTCGTCGAGCTCAATGGCCTTGACGCCCGCCGCGGATCGGCCCATGGCCCGGGCCTCGTCCTCGTTGAAGCGGATGGACATGCCCCCGGCGGTCGCCAGCAGCAGGTCGTCGGTCCCCGTCGTCTCCAGCACGTCGAGGATCGAGTCGCCTTCCTTGAGCCCGACGGCGATGAGCCCCGAACGGTTGACGTTCCGGTAGTCCTTGAGCGGCGTGCGCTTCACGATGCCCTGGCGAGAGAGGAAGGTGAGATACTTGCTGCTGGCCTCGAAGTCGGTGATGGGGAGGAAGGCCCGGACCTTCTCGCCCTCCTTGAGTTCGATGAGGTTCACGAAGGGGCGGCCCTTGCTCGTGCGAGGCATCTCCGGCAGTTCGTAGACCTTGATCCGGAACACGCGCCCGGTGTTCGTGAAGCACAGCAGGTCGTCGTGCGTGCTGGCGACGAACATGTGCTCGATGAAGTCCTCGTCCTTCGCGGCTCCGCCGATGATGCCCTTCCCGCCGCGGCTCTGCTGGCGATAGGTGCTGAGCGCGACGCGCTTGGCGTATCCCTGGTGCGAGATGGTGACGGCCATGTCCTCGACCTGGATGAGCGCGCCTATGTCGATCGCCGAGCCGTCACCCCCGTCCTGGATCTCGGTCACGCGGTCGCCGATGAATCGCTTGGAATCTCCCACGACGCGTGTCGACGCGAAGCGGGCACGCATCTCCTCGCAGTCGGACTTGATCATGGCCTTGACGCGTTCGGGCCGGGCCAGGATGTCCTCGTAGTCCTCGATCTGGGCCACGACCTGGCGGTAGTCCTCCACGAGCCGCTCGATCTCGAGGCCAACGAGCTGGGACAGCCGCATGTTGCAGATCGTCTCGGCCTGAATGCGGCTGAGCATCACGCCCCAGTCTCCCCCCCCACTTGCGCCCCGGGACGCACGAACCAGCTCCATCAGGCGGCCGGGAATCTGGGACGCAAACGGATGATCGTCGGCGATCCGGAAGCGCTTGAGCATCAGCTTCTCGATCGCCTCCGCCCGCGTCTGGCTCGAGCGGATGAGCTTGATCACCTCGTCGATGTCGCAGACGGCGAAGATCATGCCCTCCAGCACGTGGGCCCGCTTGCGGGCCTCGGCCAGCAGGTGGGCGGTGCGCCGACGGATGACCACCGTCCGATGCTCGATGTAGAGCTTGATGAGCTCGATGATGCTCAGCGTCCGAGGCTGGCGATTCACGAGCGCGATGTTGTGGATGCTGTAGCTCTGCTGCAGCGGGGTGAACTGGTAGAGCTGATTCTCCACCACCGCGGGGTCCGCCGAACGCTTGAGCTCGATGACCACGCGGCTCTGGGCCTCGCGACCGGACTCGTTGCGCGCATCGGAGACCTCAGTGATCCGCCCGTCCTCGACGGCTTCCTTGATCTTCTCGATGAGCGTCGTCTGGTTCAACCCGTACGGGATCTCATCGATGACGATCTGCTGGCGGTCCTTGCTGCCAGAGACTTCCTCGATGTGCACCTTGCCGCGCACCGTCACCTTGCCGCGCCCCGTGGCGTACGCATCGACGATGCCCCCGCGACCCAGGATGATCCCGCCGGTCGGGAAGTCCGGCCCCTTGATCCCGCGACGCACGATCCTGCCCTCGGCATCGGCCACGTCGGCCATGAGCTCGCCCAGCCCGATCTCGGGATTGTCCACCACGCGGACGATCGCGTCGAAGACCTCGATCGGATTGTGCGGCGCCAGCGACGTCGCCATGCCGACGGCGATACCCACCGAGCCGTTCACCAGCAGGTTCGGGAACTTGGCCGGGAGCACCGTCGGCTCCATGAGCCGATCGTCGTAGTTGGGCTGAAAGTCGACGGTGTCGAGCTTCAGATCGTCGAGCATGTCCACCGCGGCGACGGTCATCCGGGCCTCGGTGTATCGCTGGGCCGCGGGCGGATCGCCGTCGATGGAGCCGAAGTTTCCCTGCGGGTCAACCAGCGTGGCACGCATGCGCCACTTCTGGGCCATGCCGACGAGCGTCGGATAGATGACGGCCTCGCCGTGCGGGTGGTAGTTGCCCGACGTATCGCCCGTGATCTTGGCACACTTGATGTGCTTCTTGCCCGGACGCAGGTTCAGGTCGT
>DHLW01000145.1:23496-23719 GCA_002405485.1 Phycisphaerales bacterium UBA4658 | reverse complement strand
GACGGCTGACCGCACGAACTCGAAACCTCATCAATTTTCGCAAGCCCCCCTCCCCCCCACCCCTCTCGCCCGCTATCGATCGTCGCTTACCAGGTAGAACCGCGCCACCTGGGCCTCGAACGACCGCCCCTGCGCATCCCGAAACTGGTACGACCCCTCCATCGTTCCCCACGTTGTCCGAAGCGGGACGAACGACGAGTACTCAAAGGTCTGCCCGGGCCCG
>DHLW01000145.1:19849-23334 GCA_002405485.1 Phycisphaerales bacterium UBA4658 | reverse complement strand
CCGACCACGCCCGGCCCGCGCACCTCTTCCTTCTGGCCCCCGGCGTCCACGATCACCCAGTGCCGACTCAGCAACTGCACCGTCTGCTCGCCCTCGTTGCTCACGCGGATGCGATACGAGAACAGCCACTGCCGAGCCGATGGGTCGGACTGCTCGGGAATGTACCTCGGCTGCACCGCCACCCGGATCCCGGACGTGAGCGCAACACTGCCATGTGATCTTTGTGATGGGCTGGACTGCAGCATGGTCGAAACCACCGAATCAGGATTCGGTACGCGAGAGACTCTCAGAGGTTTGCACACCGCGGCGGGAAATCCACGCCTCCTGACTAAAGTCCCATGTTTCCCCAGATTCTCAGTGCAACCCCAGTCACTCCATTGGGTTGCGCGACAATTCACGGCCTCCCCCCTTGTCAGGGGTCACATTCGGGGTTAAGGTATGTAGTTCAGACCTGATCCAAACAGCGGCTTTGCCCGTTTGTTTGGATCAAGGACGGGAGCCATTGGATCCGGGTTGAGGAGAGCCCTGATCCTTGGAGGGAGAGAGAGAGCACCCCAGGTGATGCTTTCGATCGACCCGACATGCGCGGCGTGTTTCGCTACGCGCCGCGCTCTCGATCCGCCACCGCGTGTGCGAGCGCCGGCGGTTCACCGAATCACTCTCTCGCACTGGCGGGGCCCTGGCCAAGAGCTGGGGTCCCGCGTTCTTTTTTGTCCTCAGTTCTCCCCCGGGCGCGGCGACGCTGGCTTACCGCCGAAACCACCCGCGGACCATCTGCCACGCCATCGAGATCCAGCTCCGAATCGGAAATGGCTGGTACCCCGAGACAATCAGGCAGACACACCCCACGTCCGAGCGCGGCGTCTCGTGCCGAACTCCCGACCCGACCCGGAAGTAGTCGCCCGCACCCAGCACGGTGCTCCCGATGCGGAGCTCGCCGCTGACCACCAGCACCTCTTCCAGGCCCGCGTGGTCGTGGTCGGGAAGCTCCGTCCCCGGGTCCATTTGCAGGAGAATGGTTCGACGATTGGCTCGACGACTCGCCGAAAGCTGGCGGAAGCGCACCCCGCGCACACCGGTCGGGAGCCATGTGCCGCCACCCAGCCGAACGATCGTGAAGGCGTCGCCGGTCTCCTCGCCGCCGATGATGCGCCGCCGGGTCGCGTGCGCGGCTGCCGCGGTGGTGTCGTCGAGACGCGCGTCCCTACGTGGCCGCTCGTCGGCCTCAACCCGGGCCTCGATGCCCTCCCGCAAATGCCGCCCCGGAGCAATCGGCTGGACGTCCAGCAGCGCATCGAGCACCGGACGGACCCGCTGAAGCTCGCGGCGGAGCTGCTCGTCTCCCTGCGCCAGGCGTGCCTCGAAGCGCTCCATCTCCGACGGAGTGAGCGCGCCCGCGGCATACAGGTCGGCGAGTTCCGCCGCGTCCATGCGGATCGGGTCATGCTGTGGGTTGGTCGGGTTCGGAGGGTTCACGCGTCCCTCCCTTCCGCGCCGGTCTCAACCGAGCCGCCGAGCACCGCTCCGAGCCGGCGGACCGCGGAGCGAATGCGGGTCTTGACGGTGCCGACAGGAATGCTCAACGACGCGGCGATCTCTTCGCGCGTCAGACCGCGGTAGAAGGCCAGTTCCAGCGCGGTGCGCTGCTCCGAAGGAAGCGCTTGCAGCGCCATCGCCAGTGCCGGACCATGCTCCAGGTCGCGCTTGGCGGACGGTTCCGATGCCGCAACCGCGTCCTGCTGCTCCGTCCAAACCGGCACACGCCGCGCCGTCCCGCGCAGCGCGTCGATGGCCCGGGCCCGGGTGACCATCAGAATCCAGGTTGCCGCCGACCCGAGCGCGGGGTCGTAGCGATCCGCGCGACGCCAGAGGTCCAATGAGACCACCTGCAAGGCGTCTTCGGCTTCGCTTCGGCTGCGGAGGAGTTTGACAAGAAGTCCGAACATGCGTGGAGCGAATCGATCGTACAGAACGGTGAACGCCGCGCGATCGCCCTGCCCGACGAGCGCAAGCAATCGCTCATCGGTCATCGCTGGGTAATCGGTGGCCGGAGTGTCCGAGTTCATCGCCGCACGTGGTCTACTGATCGCCGACGCGTCGATCGCCGGCCTGTATCCCGCTCCCGCTGCCGAGGGGCGCTCACGTGCAGGTTCCCTCGGTCCAGGGTCAAGACCCTTGCACACGTTGGGTATCCGCTCTGTCCCGTGATCCAGTTTTTGCAATCGCCCGAAACCGCTCGTCCCGCTGAGCATATCGGCGGACCAATCAGTCGCTCGCTTGCATCGATCCGTCTTCACCCTGATCGGGCACGGATCTCCGAATTCTCCGGGCGATCTGCGCTCGCTCTCGGCGGCTTCGCCACCAGATGATGCCGCCGGCGACCACCAGCCCGATCGGAATCACCCAGAACCAGAAAGCCGGCGCCGTGTCGTTGATCAACCACCAGGTCTTGAGGCCCATTGCCCCAAGACTGCCCAGACCGATGAGCACGCCGTACACCGTCTTGGCCACCGATGATCGCACACGCCAACCGTAGCCCGCCCAACGACCAGGATCCCCGCCGAACGATCGCAACCTGTTCGGTACTGTTCACGCATTCTGCGCGCAGAAGTCCGCAAGATCGGGCCTGAACCCATTTGTTGACTCGGAAGTCCACAAGTCGGTCCATATGCTCTGGTCGAACGGCCTTGCACGGGTGCTCGGCCCGGGCAACGAGGGGGCAAGGGGGCGTGTGCACGGGGATTCTGACCATGGGCAACTCGACGTTTCCGGTCCTCCTCCCTGAAGAAGCCGCGGAACTCATTCCGCACGGGTCGATGCTGGGCCTCTCGGGATTCACGGCGGCGGGTGCGCCCAAGGCGGTCCCGATCGCCCTTGCCCAGCGTGCCAAGCGTCTGCACGCGCAAGGGAAGCCGTTTCGGGTTCGGGTCATCAGCGGGGCGTCGGCGGGGTCGTGCGACGACGCGCTCGGGGAAGCCGACGCGGTGCAGTGGCGAGCCCCGTTCCAGTCCAGCAAACCGCTGCGCGACGCCATCAACGCGGGCACGGTTGAGTACCTGGACATGCACCTCTCCGACGTCCCGCAGCGGATCGAGTTCGGATTCATCGGGCCGATCGATGTCGCCGTGATCGAGGCGACCGAGGTCACCCCCGACGGGCGCGTGTACCTGACCACAGGAACCGGGATCTCCCCGACGCTGCTGCGCCGAGCGCAGCGGATCATCATCGAGCTGAACACCGCTCAATCGCCGCGTCTGGCGGAGATGCACGACGTGGCCCGCATCGATCCCCCGCCGCAGCGCGGCGACATCCCGATCGCTCATCCCATGGACCGGATCGGGGTGCCATTTGCGGCGGTGGATCCTCGAAAGATCGTGGGCGTGGTCAAGACCCACCAGCCCGACGCGAGCGTGGCCTTCAGCCCGCCGGATGAGGCCAGCCGTCGGATCGCCCAGCATGTCGTCGAGTTCCTGCTTCGCGAGCGT
>DHLW01000145.1:15491-19651 GCA_002405485.1 Phycisphaerales bacterium UBA4658 | reverse complement strand
CTCCAACGCGGTGATGGCCGCCGTGGGATCGCACCCGGACATCCCGACCATCAGCATGTACACCGAGGTTCTGCAGGACGCGCAGATCGACATGCTCATCTCCGGCCGATTGCGCGGGGCCAGCACGTGCGCCCTGGCGCTCTCTGACTCGGCCCTGCGACGGGTGTTCGACGACATGGACTTCTTCGCGCCGCGGATCATCCTCAGGCCGCAGGAGCTCTCCAACAACCCCGGCATCGTCCGCCGACTGGGCGTGATCACCATGAACACGGTGCTGGAGATGGACATCTTCGGCAACGCCAACAGCACCCACGTCTGCGGGACGCACATGGTGAACGGCATCGGCGGGTCGGGCGACTTCACCCGCAACGCCTATCTGTCCATCCTCATGGCCCCGAGCGTGGCCAAGGGCGGGAAGATCTCGGCGGTCGTGCCGATGGTCAGCCACGTCGACAACAACGAGCACTCGGTGCAGGTGCTCGTGACCGAGCAGGGGCTTGCGGATCTGCGCGGGCTGGACCCGCGCCGCAGGGCCGAAGTCATCATCACCTCCTGCGCGCACCCGGACTACCGCCCCTATCTCCTGAACTACCTGGAACGCTGCAAGCCCGGACACCTGAGGCACGACCTGGCCACGTGCTTCGAGCTGCACCGGAACCTGCTGGAAAAGGGGCGGATGCTCGAGGGCATCGGACACTGAAGCGCCAGGGCGATCAGACCCGCGAGCATCGGCGGACAAGCTCGCGCTCAAACGCGGCGACCGCCGCGCTGGGCACGCGGTCGCGCCGGCGAACGATCGCCAGCCGTCGCCCGATGGCGCCGTCGGAGCACTCCAGCCCCTCGCCCTCGCCCAGCGCGACGCGCGAGACGAACCCGACGCCGATGCCGGCGGCGACCATGTGCTTGATCGACTCGATCGATCGCAGCTCCATGACCACGTTGAGCGCGACGCCGCGCTTGGCGCAGGCCTCGTCAACAAGCCCGCGAACCGCCGTGCCGGCCTCGAAGGCGACCACCGGCACGCCCTCCAGCTCCTTCCAGCGAAAACCCCGCGCAGGGCCGTTGGCGCGGACGCTCAAGGGCAGCCACGGCGGAGTCTCCGCCGCGGGCGCCTGTGCGATGGCCCGTCGCGGCCCGGACCGAACCGGGCCGGTCTGCGCCGCGGGAGGAAGAATGAGCCGCAGTTCGTCGTCCACGAGCGGAATCTGCAGCAGCTCTCCGGCCTCCGGATGCCCGATCGGAAGCGTCACGATGCCCAGATCCAGCTCCCCCGACAGCACAGCCGCGGCAACCGTGTTGCTCCCGGACTCGCGCACATAAAACCGCAGACCCGGATGCGCACTTCGCACCGCCGAGACCACCGGCGGAAGCAGATAGGTCGTCGCCGTCGCGCCGCCGCCCACGCGGATGGAGCCGCGCTGCAGCCCGACCAGTTCGCGCACCGCCTCCACGCCCAGATCGGCCCGGCGGATGGCGTCCTCGGCGTGGTTCAGAAAGACCCGGCCCGCCTCGGTCAGCTCAACGCCTCGACCCGTGCGATGCATGAGCGTCGCGCCAACCTCCGCCTCGAGCTTCTTGAGCATGGCGCTCAGGGCCGGCTGGGAGACGCCCAAAGACCGCGCGGCCCGGGTCATGTGCCCGTGCTGAGCAACGGCCTTGAAGTGGCGGAGCGTGGTAAGTTCCATGCAGTCCACCCCGCCCGGGAGCGTAGTCCAAACAGCTCGGCGACACCCCCCTGCCCTTCACGGAGAGCCGCGCACCTCGCCATCCGGACCCCCTGCCGAGGGCACGATCCCGCAAGCTCAGTCGAATTCTGCGATCAAGCCGGCGGAACGGCGCCCCCTGTGCATCTGGTGAAGAACGTTGATCCCACTGGTGGGTCATCGGTTTGCGTGCGCGGGACGGGCCCGGGGTGTCTGGAGGTTTGCCCAATGGAGCTGTCTCGTCGCCACTTCCTCGCCGCGTCGGCGTCGGCCGCCGCACTCGCCATGATGTCGCGTGCCGCCCTCGGGGGCTCGCTGGCAGGACGTGCGGGCGAGTCCGAGCCGGACGAGCTGGACGATGCGAACGTTCCGCCGGCGGAGAAAAAGCTTCGGATCCTGATCCTCGGCGGAACCGGCTTCACCGGCCCGCACCTGGTCCGCCGAGCGCTCAAGCGCGGGCACAGCGTCACCGTCTTCAATCGCGGACGGACCGAGCGGCGGATCGGGATGCTCCCGGACAGCGTGGAGCGGCTCATCGGCGACCGTGATCCCAACCGTGGTGAGGGCCTCAAGGCCCTCTCGGATGGCCGAACGTGGGACGCGGTCGTGGACACCTCAGGACAGTTCCCGCGGCACGTCAAGGCAAGCTGCGAAGCGGTGAGCAAGACCGCGCTGTACGTGTACGTGTCGAGCATCTCCGCCTATGCGCTGCCGCTGAAGGCCGATTCGAACGAAGACGCGCCCCTGGCGACGCTCGACGATCCGAACACCGAGGACATGGGCCCGCAGATGCAGAACTATGGCGGGTTGAAGGCGGCCTGCGAAAAGGCCGCGCAGGAAGCCCTTCCGGGTCGTGTCGCCGTCGTTCGACCGACATATATCTCCGGCCCGGGCGATCCGACGGATCGGTTCACCTACTGGCCCTGGCGGATCAGCCAGGGCGGCGAGGTGTTCGTGCCGGGCGACCCCGCGGACCTGGTGCAGTTCATCGACTCGCGCGATCTGGCGGCGTTCTATCTCACGCTGTGCGAGAACGCCACCGCCGGAGTCTTCAACGGTTCGGGCCCGAACCCGAAGTTGAGCATCGGCGAGCTGGCCGAGACGTGCAAGAAGGTCTCCAAGAGCGACGCCAAACTCGCCTTCGGGAGCTTGGCGTTTCTGGAGACCCAGGGCCCGCGCGGCGGGGCGTTCCCGATCTGGGTGCCCCCGGTGGGGGACTATGTCGGCATGGGGTCAACGAGCTTTGCGCGGGCGGTCAAGGCGGGGCTCCGCCATCGCTCGGCGGCCCAGACGGTCAAGGACACACTGGAGTGGTTCCCCAAGGAACTCGAGCGTCGGCGTCGGGTGACCAAGGAGCTCATCGCAGAGGCACAAAAGGAGGGCAAGCCCGCGCCCCAGCTTGGGGATCCAGACAAGCTGCGCGCCGGCCCGTCGCGGGAGGACGAGGCCAAGCTGCTCGCCGCGCTCAAGGCCTGGAAGCCCGGGCCCGCCGAACCGCCCCCCGAGCCGGCTTCCGACTCAAAGCCGGCCAAGGAGTAAGGACGGGACGGATCGCCTGAGCGCCCGCAGAAAGACCGCGACCCCGGACGATCATGGTCCGGGGTCGCGGCGAAACGCCATCGTCAGATGGACTTGTCGATCACTTGCTGCAGCAGGCGTCGGCCTGGCAGCAGGCGCCGTCGTCGCAGCAGCAGGACCCGTCGCTGCAGCAGGCGCACTCGCACGTGCACGCCTCCCCGCACGCGCCGCTGGCGCAGCAGGTGCAGTCCTCGCAGCAGCAGCAACAGCAGCAATCCGCATCGCAGTCGCAGATCGGGCTGATGGTGCGGACCGGCGTGGGCAGAGCCAGAGCCGAGCCAGCGCAGAAACACAGGCCGACAACAGAAAGAACGAACTTGTTCATGGAGATCTCCTCTCGGCGGGGCCAGAGCCACGCCGGGAATGTGTCATGATGGAAACAGACTGAACGAGCCGCGGCACGGGCACGGAGCCGACGCCAACCCGTTCGATGTCAAGAACTGTGACGTTGGATGGAACCGACCGGCCAGGGTGGGCTAGGTGGTCCACACGCACATGCGTGCCCTGCGCTCGCGCGCCGGGGGCGATGCGCTCTCTGGCACACGCCCATCGATCATCGACCATCCCGACATGAGGTTCAGGTCGGTGTTGAGCGCGCTCGCGAGTCGATTCGGGGCGTCCAGCACCCGCAGGCCACCCACGCCAGAGAGCAGAAGCCCCGGGGGATAGGCCGGCGGCCGAACAACGCACCGGCACGTCGACCACGGCAGAACCGACTCGCACGAGGACCAGACGTCGCCATCCGACGCACACGGACACGGCGCAACCATGACAGGGCCCGATCCGACGACCATCGGACAGCAGGAATCCTCCAGCCCGGCATCGTCATCAGACCCACAGCACCGCGGCTGAGCTTCCGACACGCTCGCGCAACATGCG
>DHLW01000145.1:257-15330 GCA_002405485.1 Phycisphaerales bacterium UBA4658 | reverse complement strand
CCGCACACGCCGCCCCCACACCCCCCGCCGACCCCACACCAAGCCCGGCTGGCCCAGAGCAGAGCGTCAGCCCGATGAGCATCGGGTGCACCAGAAAAGCGAGCACGACCGCGAGGGAACGAAGCATCTGATCAGTCCGAAGTATGACAGAAAAGCCGTCAAGTTGCCAGTTTTCATCGTCGAGGCACCGAAGAGAGTGGACCCAGGGTTCCTTTGGGGCCACGTCTTGGGCGGCTGGGGAGAGCTGGGTGGGCTATAGTTCCCCCTTGCTGGCCCGCGAACCGCGATTGGCCGCCCTGGGAGTATTCCGGACATGATCGAAGCGCTCAAGAGCGAGGAAGTGGTCAATCGGGTCGGGGGTCGGTTCAAGCTCTGCGCGTTGATCCAGCGTCGGCTGGTGCAACTCATGGACGGGGCTCGCCCCCTGGTCGACCGCAACGGGCGGAGCGATCTGGAGCTGGCCATCGAGGAGATCGTTCAGGGCAAGATCGTGCCGGAGTTTGATCCGGCCGCCGAGATCGACGCGCCGAAGATCCTGGGCGAGCAGGAGACGGCTCGGATGCGAGCCCAGTTGACGGGCGCCTGAGGCGGGTTTGGCACAGGTTGATCCCAAGTTGCTCTCCGGCGTGAACGTCCTTGTGGGCGTGAGCGGGGGTATCGCCGCGTACAAGGCCGCCGCGCTGGTCTCTCGGCTGGCCCAGTCGGGTGCGATGGTAACGGTCGCGATGACCGAATCCTCGGCGCGGTTCGTGACGCCGCTGACGTTCCAGGCCCTGTCGGGGCGGCCTGTGTACACGAGTCCGTGGGACCACATCGAGTCCGCCGACCCTCAGCACATCGCGCTGGCGCGGAACTGCCACGTGGCGATCGTGGCGCCGTGCACGATGGACTGCATGGCGAAGCTGGCCAGCGGGCGGTGCGACGACGTGGTGACGCTCATCCTGAGCGCGATCGATCGGTCGCGGACCAGTGTGCTGCTGGCCCCGGCGATGAACTCGGCGATGTGGGCCCAGCCGTCGAACCAGCGGAACGTTCGGCAACTGCTCGAGGACGGCTTCCAGCTCATCGGGCCCGACGAGGGGTGGCAGGCGTGCCGAACCAGCGGGCCGGGGCGGATGAGCGAGCCCGACGCGCTGTTCGACGCCGTGGTCGCGGCGGTCAAGCGCGGCTGAGCGCGGATCGACGCACGCCGCGGTACGCTGCGGGCATGATCAGCACATTCTGCGAGAAGTTCGAGGACGCGTTCAAGGTCCGACCGGGACGGGCGGCGAAGCTCGCCGACCGCGATCCGCGGGACACGCTGGGGCTGCACGACGAGGGTGCGGCGGACGCCAGGCAAGCCCACAACGTGCGCCGGCTGAGCGATCTGCAGAAGGTCCTCTATGCGGAGGGCTCGCGCGCGGTGCTCATCGTCCTGCAGGGCATGGACACCTCGGGCAAGGACGGAACCACTCGGCACCTGCTGACTGGCGTCAATCCGCAGGGCGTTCGCGTCGTCGGGTTCAAGAAGCCCAGCGAGCTGGAGCTGTCGCACGACTACCTGTGGCGGGTGCACATGGCCTGCCCGCGGCGCGGCGAGATCGGGGTCTTCAACAGATCCCACTACGAGGACGTGGGCATCGTCCGCGTGCACGGGCTTGTGCCAAGAAGCGTGTGGACCAGGCGATACCAACAGATCAACGACTTCGAGCGGCTGCTCTCGGAGAACGGGACGGTCGTGCTCAAGTTCTTCCTGCACATCTCCAAGAAGGAGCAGCGAGAGCGACTTCAGGAGCGCCTGGAAGACCCCGAGAAGCACTGGAAGATGAACCCGCGCGATCTGGACGAGCGAGCCCTGTGGAACAAGTACATGGCCGCGTACGAGGACGCGATCGCCAGATGCGCGTCCGCCGACGCGCCGTGGTATGTGATCCCCAGCGACCGCAAGTGGTTCCGGAACCTGGCGATCTCCGAGATCGTCGTGGACCGGATGGAGCGCATGAGGCTCAGATACCCCAGACCCGCGTTCGATCCCAGGTCGATCAAGGTCAAGTAAGCAGCGCGTGCGCTCGCGGAGTCAGTCCGGAGCGGCGGCGGTGAGCGGCTGTGCGGCTAAGGGGTCCTGGGCGGCGGGCTGGACGTACTTGGGCGGGCTGTACTTGCCCCCGCGAAGCGCGAGGTCGCCGAGCCACGAGCCAAACAGCGCAAGCCCGACGACGCCGACCATGGAGATGACGCCGGCCCACTTGCGTGCGGGGAAGGGGGCTTCGACGATGGTGGGCGCGTTGGGGGTGGTCTCCGGCGCGTCGATGAAGCAGACATAGGCGAGCCGCAGGTAGTAGTACGCGGCGATCGCGCTGTTCACGCCGAGCACGAGCACGAGGGTGATCTCGCTGGCGCCGATGCCGGAGGTGAACAGCGGGAGCTTGCCGAGGAACCCGAGCAGCGGCGGGAGCCCGAGCAGGCCCATGCTGGAGAGGACCATCGTCCAGCCGAGTGCGGGGCGGGTGCGGACGAGCCCTCGGAGATCATCGATATCGTCGGCCTCGTCGAGCGTGCCGTCGGAACGCTTCTTCTCAAGGCAGGCCAGAACCGCGAAGGCCCCGATGGTCATGATGCCGTAGCTGGCAAGGTAGAAGAGCACCGCGGCGATGCCGTTGCGCTCGAACGCGGCGGCGGTCCCGCCCGGGCCGGCGATGACGCCCACGAGCATGTACCCCGAGTGGGCGATCGAGCTGTACGCGAGCATGCGCTTGACCGACCGCTGCATGATCGCCAGCACGTTGCCGATGGTCATGGTGAGCGCCGCCATCACCCACAGCAGCACCCGCGGGCCGCTGGGCAGAGACTGATCCAGCGTGCCATGCGTCCACCCGACCAGTCCGCAGATCGACAGGATCGCGAAGAACCCGGCGGCCTTGGGCACAAAGGCCAGGAACCCGGCGACGGAGGAGGACGCGCCCTGATACACGTCGGCGGTGTAGAAGTGCATGGGCACCGCCGCGATCTTGAAACCAAGCCCGATGAGCGAGAGCACGACCCCCAGGATCACCAGCGGATTGATGGCGCCGGCCTCGGCCTGGGCGGCGACAATCCGGGTGATGTCGGCGAACTGCGTGGTGCCCGTCCCGCCGTAGATCATCACGAAGCCGTACAGGAAGATCGCGGCCCCGAGGGCCCCGAGGAAGAAGTACTTGACGCCCGCCTCCATGCTCCGGTTGCGATTCGTGGCGATGCTCACCATGACATAGGTCGGGAGCGAGGTCAGCTCGAGGGCGAGGAACAGGAAGATCAGGTCGCTCGCCGAGGTGCAGAGCATCAGCCCGGTGAGCGAGAACAGCAGGAACGAGTAGAACTCCCCGCGCGTGGAGCGGATGGGCTCGAAAGGAACGCCCCGAGCCGCCTGGGCCTCCAGCTCCCGATCGGCAGAACCGGCCAGGAGCAGCAGCAGCATGAGCCCGACCCCGCAGATCACGAGCTTGCCGTAGAACGGCAGGTTGGGCAACACGGCCTCGCTGGTCACGCCCTGGAAGTACCAGGCCAGGAAGCCGCTGACCACGAGCCCGATCGCGGCGACGCCGGGGCAGAGGTCGCGTGTGTCCTTGAACTTGGACTGACCAAGCACCATCACGATGCACGTCGTGATGAACAGCGCAATCTCAGGCCAGAGCAGCGAGATCATGGATTCCATCAGCGACCCTCCCCACCCGCCGTCGCGGCGGGCGCGGTGCGAACAAGCTCAGACGCGACGGCGTCCGGCGCGGGCTGCAGTGCGGCCTGGGCGGGGGCCGGAACCGCGGGCTGGTCCTTCGGCCGCGGAACTCGCGGGTCGTTGGGCGGCAGTTGCTGTCGCCCGTACCGATCGACGTTGCGGGCGAGCTCCTGCGTCGGGCCCTCGAGCGCCTTGAGCACCGGCTGCGGATACAGGCCCAGCACCAGGCAGAGCGCGGCGAGGGGGAGCAGAACGCCGATCTCGCGGGCGTTGAGGTCCTTGCTCAGCGTGGCGTGACCAGCGTGATCGCCCTTCCCATCATCATGCCCATGCCCATGCCCGTGCCCATGCCCGTGCCCGTGCCCGTGCCCGTGACCGGCGGGCTCCTTGAGCGGCCCCCAGACGATCTTGCCGAGCATGATGAGCAGGTACATCGCGGTGACGATGACTCCGAAGCCGGCGGCGAAGGCGTACCACGGGCCGAGCTCGCCCCAGGTGGCGCCGGGGAGGAGGGCGCCGTCCTTGCCCCAGTGGATGCCGCTGGCCTGGAACGCGCCGAGCAGGCACATGATCTCGCTGATGAACCCGTTGAGGCCGGGCAGGCCGACGCTGGACATGGTGAAGAAGACCATGAACGAAGCCCAGATGGGCATGACCTTGGCGAGCCCGCCGACTTCCTTGAGCGATCGGGTGTGGTAGCGCTCGTACATGAACCCGATGAGCAGGAACAGGGCCCCGGTGGAGAGCCCGTGGTTGATCATGTACAGGACGCTGCCGGTGAGCCCGACGCTGTTGAGCGCAAAGAGCCCGAGCACGCAGTACCCGAGGTGGCTGACGGAGGAGTAGGCGACAAGCTTCTTGACGTCGGTCTGGACCCAGCAGATGAGCCCCGCGTAGAGGATGCCGATGATGCTGAGCACCGCGAGCGTGGGCGCGAAGTACGTGCTTGCCGCGGGCAGGAAGTCGATGACGAACCGGTAGATCCCGTAGGTGCCGAGCTTGAGCAGCACGCCCGCGAGGATGACCGAGCCGGCCGTGGGCGCCTCGGTGTGGGCCAGCGGCAGCCAGGTGTGCACGGGAAAGAGCGGGACCTTGATGGCAAACCCGGCGAGCATGGCCCAGAAGAGCCACGCCTGCTGATGGAAGCTGAGTCCACGGGCTGAGTCGCGGAGGTGCGCAAAGTTGAACGACCACTGCCCGTGGCCGATCTTGTGCTGCCAGGCGATGTACACAAGGCCCGCGAGGGTGATGAGCGAGCCGGTGAAGGTGTACAGGAAGAACTTGGTGGCGGCGGCCTTGCGGTTGGTGGACCCGAAGAGGTTGATCAGGATGTACAGCGGAACGAGCGTGAACTCGAAGAACACGTAGAACATGATGAGGTCGCGGGCGACGAACACGCCGGTCATCGCGGCCTGCAGGATGAGCAGCCAGGCGTAATAGGTGCGCACCCGCTCGGTGATGGCCGAGTAGGATGCCAGCACGCAGATCGGCCCGAGCAGGACGGTGAGCCCGAGCAGGAGCATGCTGATGACGTCGGCTCCGAAACTGGCCCGCAGACCAAGGGGCGTGAACCAGTCGTAGACCCCGACGAAGTGCGTGGCTCCGCCGTTGGTCCAGTCGAACGCGCTGGCGATCGGGATGAACCAGGCGATGGGGAGCATCGTGCCCACGAGCGCCAGGGCGCGGACGAGGTCGTGCTTGCCGCGCGGGACAAGTGCGATCGCCGCCGCGAAGACCAGGGGCAGCAGAACGCCGATCGGGAGGATCAGCCCGGTGTATTCCAGCAGATCGGGCATATCAGATCACCCCCCGGCCTTTGACGACGATGACGATGGCGAGCATGAGGGCGACACCCACGGCCATGCGGATGGCGTACTCGTGCAGCACGCCGGTCTGCTGCTTGCGGGCGAGGCTTCCCGCGCCGCGGGGCAGCAGCCCGAAGAGGTTGACGAGCCCATCGACGAGCAGCTTGTCGATCAGGTGGAAGATGTGCGAGAGCACCCAGAGCGGCTTGACGATGAGCGCGTCGTAGATCTCGTCAACGAAGTACTTGTTCCGCGCCAGCTTGGTGAGCGGGCCGAAGGCGTTCGCCAGTCGATCGGCCCGCGGGGCGACGTCGCACTTCTCGCGGTTGCCGATGAACAGACCCTGCCATCCCTTGGGCCCGTGCAGGAACGCGGCGATCAGGATGCCGATGAGCCCGACCAGAGCCGAGACGTAGTACATGACCTTGTGCGGATCCTGGCCGAAGAACGTCCCGCCGTGGGCCTTGTCCACGATCGGCTGCGATCCGGAGACCTGCGAGGCATGGATCACGCCCCCGACCCATCCGCCATGATCCCCGCCGGGCATCGCCTTGTAGAAGTAGAGCCCCGCGGCAAGCACCGAGAGCGTCATCACGATGATGATCGCGGCCTTCATCGCCAGGCCCGGCGGATGCGGGTCAAACTCCTCGGTGGTGGGATCAAAGTCCTGGCGATGGGCGAGTCGGCGATCCGCCACTCCGCCGTGCCCGTGATCATGCCCGTGGGCATGCCCATGGTCGTGCCCATGGTCGTGGCTGTGCCCGTGACCGTGCCCGTGCTGAGCGTGCCAATCGTCGAGCGATGTGCCCTTGGGATGGCGGCCCATGTCCACGAGGTCTGGGTCGTCACCGGGGACAAACTCCTTGGGCCCGACATAGACGCGGAGATAGGTCCGGAAGGTGTAGTACGCCGTCATGCCCGCTGTGATGAGCAGGAGCCAGGCGACCCACTGGGCCCCGCCGATCATGGTGTCGGGGGTCGCGAATCCGGCGGCGAGTATCAGGTCCTTGGAGAAGTACCCGGCGGTGAACGGGACACCGGAGAGGTTGATCGACCCGATGAGCATGGCGATGCCCACGAGCCCGAAGCCCTTCATCCACATGACCCCGGAGAGCCGACGCAGATCGAGCTGGCCCCCGAAGCCGTGCATGACGGCCCCGACGCCCAGGAAGAGCGTCGCCTTGAAGAAGGCGTGCGTGAAGGTGTGGAACGCGGCGCCGACGGGGGTGAGCAGCCCGAGCCCGGCGAACATGAACCCGAGCTGCGAGATGGTCGAATAGCCCATGACCCGCTTGATGTCGAAGATGGCCATCTCGATCGTCGCCGCCCAGAACGCGGTGATCGCCCCGGCCCAGGCGACGAACGTGAGCACGCTGAGGTTCGGATCGGCGGTGAAGAGCGGGTAGAGCCGCGCGATCAGGAACACGCCCGCGGTGACCATGGTCGCCGCGTGGATGAGGGCGCTCACCGGTGTCGGGCCCTCCATCGCGTCCGGAAGCCAGACGTAGAAGAACAGCTGCGCCGACTTGCCGAACGCACCCACGGTGAGCAGGGCGGGGATCACCCAGACCGCCCAGTGCGTGGCAAGGTCGGCGCCGGAGCCGGTCTTGCCGGCGGCGATGAGCTCAAAGAGCTTGGTGTACTCCACCGTCCCGAAGACCACGAACGTCGCCATGATCCCCATCGACAGCCCGAGGTCGCCGATGCGGTTGACGATGAACGCCTTCTTGCCGGCGGCCACGGCGGCCGGCTTGGTGTAGAAGTACCCGATCAGCAGGTACGAGCACAACCCCACGCCCTCCCACCCGAGGAAGAGCAGCAGCAGGTTGTCGCCCATGACCAGGCAGGCCATGCTGAACACGAACAGGTTGAACGCGACGAAGAACCGGCAATACCCCGGGCCGACGTCGTGGCTCATGTACTCGCTGGCATAGAGCGCGATGACGGCCCCCAGGCCGCACACAAACAGCATCCACAGGCAGGTCAGCGCGTCGATGTAGAACGAGAAGTTCGCGACGACGCTCTGCGCCTCACGCACGCCGAACTGGAAGTTGATCCAGTCCCACGCCTTCAGCACGGCGTACTGACCGCCGCCCCCGGCCCCGCCGGACATGGTCATCTGATACGCCAGAATCGCCACCACGAACGACCCCGCCAGCGAGACCACGGTGATGATCGCGGGGAGCTTGGTTCGAACCTTGAAGACCGCGCACAACCCGCAGAGCACGCAGGCCAGGAGCGGCAAAAAGGGCATCGCCAGGACCCAGTTCGGCAGTTCGCCGAGCGTCGGGCCGCCCGGGCGAGCCCCGGAGGCGTGTGCCGGATCGCCAGCGACCGCGAGCACGAGCTGGAGTTGGTTGATCAGGTCCGTCACGAGGTTCTCGAAAGGAATGGGGCCAGTCAGAGGTTCGGGCACGACAAGGACGACCGTCAGCCGCGGAGCTGCGACCACACCCCGGCGTCCAGCGTTTCACGCCGACGGAACAGGAGCACCACCAGGGCCAGAGCCAGGGCCGCCTCGGCCGCGGCAATGGTGAGCACGAAGATCACGAACGTCTCGCCGGTGTGGTTCAGGTGGAACCGGCTGAAGGCGATCAGGGCTATCCCCGCCGCCTGGAACATGAGCTCCGTGCACAGGAACATGATGATCAGGTTTCGGCGTGTGAGAAAGCCGATGAGCCCGATCCCGAACATGAGCGCGGAAACGATCAGGTAGTGGAACAGCGTCGCCTGGGCCATGGGGCCGGGCGTCTGCGACTGGGCGATGGTCAGCACCGCGTCGATCATGCCGCACCTCCGCTGGCTGCAGGACGCGACGGTTCTCCAAGCGATCGGGTCGGCGCTTCCCGAACCGTCGGCGAGCCCGGCACGGACGGCCCCATGAGCGGGCTGTTCTGCGGGGCGAACTCATCCGCCAGCGAGCGCCGCTCGGCCGCCAGCTTGGCCTGCTCGTCCAGTTCGACCTTCTTCCGGGCCAGCACCACCGCGCCCAGCATCGCCATCAGCAGCACCACGCCCGCGACCTCGATCGAGCCGGGATGATCCCGCAGCAGCGCAAACGCCACGCCCTCGACGTTGGTCAGGCGCAGGTCCTTTGGCCAATCCGGATGATCGGTGCTGAGCACCCGCGTGCGTCCCTCGCCATAGGCGATCGTGACCGTCCCCGGGCCTCCGGCGTATGGAAACAGGTCGAGCTGATACGCGCCGTCGGCATCGCGGGCGATCGACTCGTCCTTGTCCATGAGCTTGGCGTCTCGCAGAGCGGTCTCGACCTTCTTGGGCAGGTCGTTGAGGTTCTGGGCCGCGGCGTAGTTGCTGGTCTCCGGCAGCACGCTCACCCCTCGGGCCATCATCACCGACAGCGCGGCCACGAGCAGAAAGCCGACAAATGACGCCAGCACCGGCTCCCGGGCGTACCGGTCAAACGGCGAGAGAGCCTCGACCTGATCCGCCGTCGGAGACTCGGTCGCCAGCATGATCACGAACAAATAGGTGATCAAAATCGCGCCGGCGTACACGATGACCAGCGCAAAGGCCATGAACTCGGCCCCAAGCAGGACGTACAGCCCTGCAGAGGACAGAATGGTCAGGATGAAGTACAACGCCGCGTACACCGGCCGCGGGTGCGTGATGACCCGCAGCGAGGCCCCGAGGGCGATGAGCGAGAAGAGGTAGAAGTTGATGTTGGGCAGGTTGCTCGGCCCGGCCTTGACACCCAGACCAATCAGCAACACCCCGCCCGCGAGCGCGGCGATGAGCGCACCGATGACCTGAGGGTTCAAACCCTTGCGCGGCAAGGACATGGCCACGCCGATGGCCCCCAGCACGCACCCGCCGAAGAGGAGAATCGGGCTGACGAGAGCGTCCAAATCGCGACTCCTGAACCCGTCCCCACAAGACCATCCCACTGCGCAAACCCGGCCAAGTCCTGAACACCGCGCGTGTGATGGTCTTTCCGACCCGCACGTGCACGGCCAATACCCTTCCAGCCGACCTCGCCGGTCTGGTGGGGCCTGAGGATAGTGGGTGCTTGCTGACTGTTCAAATAGACCCGACGTCGTTCAGCAGCCGAATGCATCCGGATTGCCACAGAAACGTACAATAAACGCCCACCTCGGGTCTTTTTCGCCCCCGGTTTTGGAGTGTCCATGCCCGCCAACCGACCCCTCCGCCTCAGCGGAGTTCGAGCCCTGCTCGGTCTCTGCGGCATCGCGATCTCAAGCACGGCGACCGCACAGACGGTCGAGTTTCGCCTTCGCGAGATGACCGGCCAGTCGATGATCGGTTCGTCCGGGGACGCCGTGCTCGACTTTGTCATCGAGGGACGGGTCGTCGGGGCGTCCGAGACGACCGGCATCGCCTCCTTTGGCCTCTATGTGCTCTCCTGGAACGGCGAATCCAGCGGCACCTTTGCACGCCTGCGCATCAACAACGCAGACCGCTCGATCTTCACCGGCGCCCCAACGACCAGCACCACGGGCGGCAGCTTCGCCGGTGTCGGGTACCCCTTCCGTGCGATGGTTGCTCAAGACGCCGCGAGCAACGGCCTGGTCAATCCACCGACCTCCGCGACCGGTTTCACCAACACCGCGTGCAACGCCGAGCTTTCTGGCATCCTCGGGCTCTCCAGCGGGACGTTCCTCGTGAACACCCTCGATGCCGATGGCGATGGGATCCCCGATTCTTCCCCGCTCAACGGCACCGGCCAGATCGTCCCCGAGGGCTCGATTGCGCCGCTCGATCCCATCATCGGCACAACGTTCTTCGGCAGCAACGGCTCATTCGTTCCGCTGTATCGACTCCGATACACCCTGACCAACCTCGGGCCACTCACGATCACCGCTCATGTCAGCGGCACGCCCACCGTCTTCACCCGCGTCCAGAAGACCGCCGCGGGCTGGCAGCCTGTGCAGCAGCAACCCGCGTCCGTGGTCCTCACCGCAACCGCCTGGATCAACGGGTTTTTCGGCAACCCGGTTGATCTCTGCCCTCCGGACTTTGACCGGCAGAACGGCGTGAACTCGGTGGACCTCTTTGGCTTCCTGAACGCGTGGTTCAACTCCTGCACCGCGGGCACATGCCAGCGATCGGCCGACCACAACTGCAACGGCCTCCTGGATGCTCAGGACATCTTCGACTTCCTGAACGACTGGTTTGTCGGGTGCCCGTGATCGGCAGTCCCACGCGTTCAGTCCGGGGCGGCCCGTCTGGCGCGGAGGGATCCTCGCCCTATGATCGCGCTCATGAGTTCGCACGCGTCGCCTTCGTCACCGGCGCGGCCGGCGATCGTCGCCGGGCCGTGGGAGCGGGCTGCGCCGAACATCCTCACCGGATGCCGCGTGGTGCTGGCGATCGCGTTCTTTGCGGTGCTCTCGCCCTGGAAGTATGGAAAGTCCCCGCTGGCGACGGGAACGGGGGTTGATCCCTGGCTGCTGCTGGCCGCGGGGATCTTCACGGTTGCGGCGATCACCGACGCTCTTGACGGCTATCTGGCCCGCCGCTGGAACGCCGTGACGGTGTTCGGGCGGATCATGGACCCGTTTGCCGACAAGTTCCTGGTCATCGGTGCGTTCGTGTTTCTCGCCGGTCCCGGGTTCACGTACACGGGCGACGCGATCCTGCATCTGCCCAATCGTCCGCCGCCCCCGGAGGGCATGACCGGATCGGTCACGGGCGTGCAGGCGTGGATGGTCGCGGTGATCCTCGGGCGCGAACTGCTGGTCACGTCGATCCGCGCTGAAGTCGAGAGTCGAGGCCTGAGCTTCGCCGCCGAGTGGAGCGGCAAGTGGAAGATGATCCTGCAGTCCATCTGCGTGCCGACGGTGCTGGTGCTGATGAACGTCCCCGGCGACGCCGACCGGCGACCTGGTGAACTCGCCAGCTACGCGATCCTCGGGCTGGTCTGGGCGACCGTCGCGGTGACGGCGTGGAGCGCCGTGCCCTACGTGCTCCGTGCAGTGCGCGTGCTCGGCGGCCCGCAGCGGCAGACTTCGGAGCCGCGCTGATGAGCGTGCGCGTCCTCTCACGCTTCGGCGAATCGATGCTCACCACGGGCGGGCTGGGCCGCCTGCGCCCAGCACCCGGCACGTGGGGCTCTTTGCCCCCGGTCGCACTCGCGGGCGGACTCCTGCTCCTGGGCTGGCGTCCGGACGGTGCCGGAGTCATCGCCTCCGCCGGGTATCACGGCGTGCTCGCCCTGGTGTTTGTGCTCTTCTGCTGGACGTGCGTGAGATTCGGGGACTTCGCCGAAGTCCATTTCAACAAGAAAGACCCCGGCTCGGTCTGCGCCGATGAAACCGCGGGGCAATGCCTGCCGCTGATCGCCCTGCCCGCCGCAGCCACCGCGGGACCGCTGCCAGCCCTGCTCACGCTCACGCTGGCGTTTCTCACCTTTCGGCTGCTGGACATCCTGAAACCCTGGCCCGCAGGGCGATTGCAGCGCTATCCAGGTGGCTGGGGGATCCTGCTGGATGATCTGATCGCGGGTGTGCAGGCGATGGTCATTGTGCAGCTCGTCACGCGGCTGGCCTTCTGATCCTGACCATCTCTGGCGAGATCGCGGGCCGGGAACTCCCAATCAGCTTTCCATCAGGTGTCACAGGCGGGGTGCACGTGTCACCGATCAAGGCAGCTCTCTGCCCGCACTGTTTCGCATCGCTCGGGCCAGACTCAGTAGGATTCCACCATGCTCGGCTGCATCATCGCCATCCTCGCGTTCTTCATGCCACGCGTCGCCATCGTGCTGCTCTGGCTCTTCAGCACGTTCATCAGCAAGCCCCTTGAGGCGCTCCAGTGGACGTGGGTCTGGCCCGTGCTCGGCATCATCTTCGCGCCCTACACCCTGCTGGTGTACTGCCTGGCCTTCATGCAGAATGGCGGCAAGGTCGACGGCATGTGGCTGATCGGCGTGGGCATCGCCGTGCTGTTCGACCTCGGCCTGATCGGCGCCGGCGCCAAGAGGCGCACGAAGAAGTCCTGAGCCCGTCTGCCCACCGGATCAAGCCGAAGCGCCTTTCCGGCGCTTGGCAAACACGCGCACGACGGTGAGCACCACCCCGATACCCGCCCCGATGATCGCGCCGCGCAGCGCCCCCGAGAGCACCCCCCCACCACCCCCGGCCGCGGGGGTCCACACCCTGTCGGGATCAAGACGAAACGAGGCCGCGAGCGCGTCGAACTCCTGCGGAGTTCCCGCGGGCTTCTCGGCGAAGTCATACCACGACATCTGCACGAGGCCATCCTTGGCGACCAGGCCCACCTGCCGTCCGAGGATCGCAGGAGGGCCCGGAATCTCGAACGTCATGAGCACCCGGTTCGACGGATCCAGGATCGCCGTGCCGAGCTTGGACTTGCCCATCTGATCGCGGAACCAGTCCGGCGCCTGATCGCTCGTGCGTTTGGACAGATCATCAGGCCCGATCGCCTGAAACGCGCGCTCCAGATCCTCTCGCGTCGCGCCCGTGAAATCCGTGGGGGTGAACTGCACGATGACGTACGGCGGAACCTGGATCGCATCGCGCGACTTGCTGAACCCGGCGACATAGGTGAACGGCTTCCGGCCCGCGTACATGCTCGCGGCGTGATCGTCCAAAGCCTTGACCGCAGACGCCGAACCTGCCACCCATCCCGCGGGCAGATCGATGGACCATCCATGCGTGGCGTCGCGATAGGTCTCGGCCCGGACATGACCGGCCAGCAGCGCGCCGCAAAGCGCGACCACACGCATCCGATTCCGACAAAGGACCATCTTCATGGGCGATATCGCTCCGAGATCGACCGGGAACATCATGGCTCCAGCGCCTCGCGGCAGACGCGGTCAAACAGCTTGAGCGGCGCGGGACACCCCGTCCAGGCCTGAAACTGCAGCCCCGCCTGACGCACGAACATCGAGAGCCCATCGATCGCGCGAAAACCCGCGAGCGCCGCCTGCTCGAGCATCGGGGTGCGCAGCGGCGCGTACACGGTGTCCATGATCACGGCGCCGGGCGCGCACTGTCGAAGATCGGCGATGGGCACCGGCGAATCCTTCGGCGATGGGCCCCCGGTCATCCCGACGGGCGTGCAGTTCACGATCGCGTCGCAGCAGGTCTTCCGGATCGCCTCCAGCTCCATCGCCACCAGCGTGCCGGGCGCGCTCCGCAGCCCGTCGGCACGATGCAGATCGCCGACCAGTTCCTCGGCGTGCGACACGGTGCGGTTGTACACCACCACCGTCGCCCCCGCCGACCTCAGCCCCGCGGCGATCGCCCGGGCCACCCCGCCCGCGCCGACCAGCGCCACACGCTTCCCGGCGAGCGTGCCGCCCAGCGCCTCTGCCAGCACCTCGACCGCAGCCGGAGCATCGGTGTTGCTGACGCGGGCTCCGATGGCCACGCCCGTCCGGTCGCGCCGGATCAAGAGCGTGTTCGCCGCGCCGCAGATCCGCGACAGGTCGTCGATCTCCCAGGGAATCTCGCCAAGCTCCTGCTGCTCAATCGCAAAGCGCACCAGGTGCTGCTTGTGCGGGATCGTGACCGAGCATCCATGAAAGTCGAGCTTCGGATGGTCGATGAGCTCGGCGAGCGTGGCCTTGAAGTGCTCGTACTCCGCCGGCACGGGCATGGGCAGGTACACCCCGTCATGTGCGCCCGCCGCAGCGGGATCATCACCGGTGTCCGCCGAGATCGCCTCGAATCCGGCGTTGTGCACCAGCGGCGAGAGCGAATGCTCGATCGGGAACCCGATCAAGCCATACACACGCGTGCTCGCGTTGATCTCGCGGAACCGGTACACGTCCAGGAGCTCCCGCACCGTCGGCTGGCCCGGGGCGGTCGCGCTCTGCGGACGGAGCGCCGCGAACGTGAGAAACCCTCCGAACTTGGGCGCAAGCACCCGCGACATGAGACCGAATCGACCCATGCCAAGCGCGATCATCGGTCGACCGCCGGCTCGCTCGCCGGCGATGTCCAGCAGTTCCAGATTGTCCCGGATCGACCGCGCCATGTACGCAACCTTCACCAGCCGGGCCGCGTCCTGGCTCTGCACATCGGCAACCCTGCGGAGCAGGTCCGACGGTCGCCCGGCAAAGTCGTGCATCGAGAGGATCAGCCCCGAACGCACATCGCGGGTCTGCTGCGGATGATCGATCGCCAGGTGCACCTTCTGCCGAAGGTTCGCCGATCGTGCATAGGTCGCGTGCTCGATGTCGAGATACCGGGGCGGATGCAGGCGCGAGGGGTTCAGTCCGGTGGCGGCGATGATGCGCTCGTACGCGCCAACCTCGCCACCCGAGGCTCCGGGCCCCCGCGCGGCCCCGCCGCCGACGGTCCCGAGCAGCTCATAGAGAGACACCCGGGCCATGTCGTCGCCGTCGTAGTGCCCGCCCTCACTCGCCGATCGGCACGTCACAATGCACGGCAGGGGCGAGAGCGCGACGAGCCGGAGAATCGTGGCCACCTCGCTCTCGTCGAGCTCGGGCTCGCCCGCAACACCCGCCGACGACGCCACCAGCCCGGAGAACACGTCGTCGATCCGGAACTCAACCAGATCCGCCCCAGCATCGCGCGCGGCCTGAGCGGCGGCGAGCGCGGCGGCCTCG
>DHLW01000145.1:0-139 GCA_002405485.1 Phycisphaerales bacterium UBA4658 | reverse complement strand
GCGCGGCGGCCTCGTCCTGAACCATGATCGGCACGCAGAGCAGCGTGGACATCGCTCAAGCGTAGTGGACGCCGGCTCAGCGTGCTCGCACGCCCATCAGGCCTTCTTCGTCACGCCCTTGAACAGGTTCGCGGCAAGG
>DHLW01000186.1:880-3296 GCA_002405485.1 Phycisphaerales bacterium UBA4658 | reverse complement strand
CAGCGAGTCCGCCGCCGCGGCCGAGGTGGGCGAGCCGGCCACGGCCGGCGCCCGCTGAGCAGACGCCGACCACAGCGGCAGGTCCGGTGATGGGGTCCAGTTGGTCATGGGGTCACGCCTGCCGTAGTCAAGAAAACCAGGTATCCAACTCGGCCTTTACGCACCAGTGTGGTGGCGGAATGCGAACTGCGCTGCGATACCGCCGAGTGTTCCGAAGAACTGCTCGTTGGCAGCGTCGTCTTTCACGAGCGCCGACATGATCGGCTGACGCGGGTCCGTGCTTGTGACTGCCTGTCCAGTCAGCGACGCCATGGCCATCGCTTTCACAACGTCCGCGTTTGACCGGAAGATCCGCCAGTAAGGGTGCTCCCTCCCAAACACGACAACGTTGGCCTGCCGGTTGCCGTGAACCTGCACAAACCGGTCGGTGTCGTTGAAAGTCACACGGAACCGCTTTCCGGTCAGCGGGTTGGTCGATGTGATGCTTCCATCGCCATGCTGCACGTTGGCCGCACGGCGTCGCCGCACCCCGGTGTTGGCAGGAAGCACGGCGCCAGCGCGACTGTCTTCGGCGTGCGACCGCTTTTCCCGCATCGACTCCACCCCCGCCATCGCCTCCGTCAGCTCTTCTCCGGCCTCTTCTCCGATCTCGTGGTCAAGCGTCAGGGAATGCTCAGCCTCGCACTGCTCAAGAAGGTCCTTGATGTGCTCGTAGATCTGCTCGCACACCTGCTGCAACTCTTCGGCACTGGTCTTGTGCTTGCTCACCTCCCACTTCTCGCACGGATCCGCGTCGTCCGGCTCCTCAAGCGTGATGACGCCATAGAAGTTGGTGATGTCCATGGCTCCGCAGCCGTAGGAGCGGGTCGTTCCGCTGTCTGGCAACACGCGGTACTTGAACTCGAACCTCCACCCGCCTTTGGTGCGATCGGCAGCGTCCTTGACCCCGGCCCACCACGAGTAACTCTTTCCACAGAACTCGCCGCGACCCTCTCTCCTGTTTGTCACGGATACGACAGCTGCCGGGCTCACGTCGACTCCGTTGATCGACACTCGACGCCCCATCCGCAGGGCCGGGGCAAACGTTGATCCAATTCGATCCACAAGGGGTAGAACCTGAATCGCCTTGTCGACGCGACTCACGATCACTCGCGTGCCGGACGGAGCAGCCGGGCAGGCAAGTTCCGACTGACGCGCCATCCACTTGCCAGTGGCTACCATCTCCTCAAAGTCAGCAAAGACAGACTTGATGATTCCGTTTCGCGACGCATGGACTTCGACCGAAGTGCCAAGCGCGAGCGCGGCATCCTTTGCGCCAATCCCATACCGACCGCTGGTTGATCGATCTTCGGCCTGGTGGTCGCCGATGGTGACGATCGCCGCAGGGTGCGGCGCACCAACGCCGTCGTCCGACACCGTAACTCGCTTGCCCTTCGTGTCGATCACCACGTCACACTTGACTGCCGACGCATCCAGCGAGTTGTCGACCAGCTCGCAAATGGCAAGCCACGCTGGCATTTCCTGCTTTCGCAGCGAGTTGATTGCGTGGGTCTTCGGCGTGATGTCGATTTCGTGCGTCACTGCCCGATCCTTTCAAAGTGGGTCTTAAGTTCGTCACGCAGCACCTCCACGTTGTGCTCCGCGTCCATCCATTCCGCGATCAGGTCACGAAGGTCTTCGATAATGGCCTTCATCGTTCGGTTCCGTGGTTCATCGCTTGGCGGCTTCTTCTTTGGGGCAACTTCCCGCAGCTTCTTCTTGCCGGCCATCACTTCCTTTGCCGTCTCTGCCGGCAACTCGCCGGCCTCGATCGCCTTCTGCACCGCGATCGCCTGACGCGCCTTGTGCATCGACGTTCCGGCCTTCGCGGCCACTTGGCCGACGGTGGAGCGGGCGTCTTCCGCCTTGCGGTCGCGCTTCGACGGTTCCGACGATTTCGTCGTAACAGTCGCACGGGCTGCCTTCGCCTTCTCGCTCGTGAACTTCGACGCCTCCCGCCGCGCCTCGTTCTCCTTCGCGATCAGCGGCCAGATGGCAGACGACGCCATCGCTATTCCGTCGTCCGTCATCTGCCGCCGAGTGGCGTTGGTATCCCAAATCCATTCGGCGATGTTTCGTCCGTCGTCGGTCCACTCAACAACAGGAACGTCTACACGCACGCCACGGTTCCTTGCTTCTGCTGCGGCCCGCAGCCTGTTGCGTCCATCAAGCAGCTCGTCCACCTGACCGGAACCAGCCGCGCGAAGAACGACAATCGGATGGATAACACCTCGAGCGCGAATTGATTCGACGAGGTTCTCAAACTCCTCGCCTTCCATTAGCGGAAACACTGACGCCGCCGGGTGGACCGCATATCCGCCAACGACTTCGCGGTGCTCGCTCACTTCGCGGTCCTCCTTGTCACACGAACCCCGGC
>DHLW01000186.1:0-810 GCA_002405485.1 Phycisphaerales bacterium UBA4658 | reverse complement strand
AGACGCCGACCACAGCGGCAGGTCTGGTGATGGGGTCCAGTTGGTCACAGACAAGCCTCCTTGTCACACGAACCCCGGCGGCCCGGCGGCGGATATCCCGAGTTGCCGCCGCCGGGCAATCGCCGGGCACGTTTGTCACAACCCCGCCACCGCCGACTGAGTGAACACCGGCCCGACGCGCGGCGGGTATCGCATCGTGCCGTCTCGGTGCCGCTGCACCCGCCTGCTGAACATCGACTGGATGAGCCCGATGTAGCGCCGCACAGTCCGCTCAGACGTGCCCAGCTCGCGGGCCATGCCGGCCAGCGTGCGGTGCTCGCCGGCCAGCATCCGGTCGATCGCCACAAGCCGCACCGTGATGTCGAACTTCGCACGCGGTGTCGTCACGATTACCCTCCATGGCCCAGAGGGGGGGCGGCGGCCCACGCCCCACGAGATGCCGCCGCCCCCACGCTCCGGGTATCACACGTATCCAGCGAACTGGTACACGAGAGCCACGCCGCCACAGTCGCTGAGCGACTCGCGGTGGACGTAGCGCACCTCACGGCCAGCGTCGGTCGGCAGATCCATCTCCACCGGCGCCGCCTCCAGTGGGAACACCGCCGGTAACTCCTTGCCATCGTGTGGCCCGTGGACGAGCCGCACCGACGCACGGATGCCGCACACGCTGGGCGTGTCGTCGTTCATGCCCGGGCCTCCGCTTCGGCGTCTTCGGCGTCGAAGTGCTCGCCGCCCTGGTCCTCGAGCTCGACGGCCGGGGCCGGCAGGCGGGCCGGCTGCGGCTGCTGGTAGCGGCGGTGCTGCAGGGGC
>DHLW01000144.1:19685-28959 GCA_002405485.1 Phycisphaerales bacterium UBA4658 | reverse complement strand
CAGTGTTCTGCCTTCAACTCCTCTCCCCCCCACGGCTCACCGCACGCCGATTGTCCGACACCCGAGTGTCGGATCTCGGCTGCGGAGTCTGGATCTGCGGTATCCTCGTGCCATGCTGAAACTTGATTACGCGAACATGCTCTCGGACCGGGTGGGCGAACACGGGTTGGACGCCGACCATCTTGATCCTCGCGGCGAAGAGGCGGCGGGCGTGGCGGCGCTGACCCGCAAGCTCTCAAGCACCCGGGGCAAGGGGTGGGAGCGGTGGCGCGACCTGCACCGCGAGCCGATGCGCTCAGAGCACGTTCGGCCGATCAAGCAGTACGTCGAGTCTCATCGGGGCAAGTTCGACAATCTGGTGGTGCTGGGGATCGGGGGCTCGGCCCTCGGGAACATCGCGCTGCAAAGTGCGCTCAATCCGGCGACCTACAACCTGATCGAGCCGGGAGCCGCTTCGAAAGGTCAGCGCACGGGTTCGGCCACCCGATCGGCCCTTCCCCGGATCTTCGTCGTGGACAACGTGGATCCGGCGTATTTCGGCGGGGTGCTGAACTATGTGCTGGCGGCGGATCCGACGCTGGAGCGGACGCTGTTCAACGTGATCAGCAAGAGCGGCGAAACGGCGGAGACCGCCGCCCAGTTCATGGTCATTCGCGAGCTGCTCAAGGCCCGCGGCCGAAAGGGCTCGGATCACGTGGTGGCGTGCACGGATCCGGCCAAGGGAACGATGCGGCAGATCTGCAATCAGGAGGGGTACTTCACGCTGCCGGTGCCCGACGGCGTGGGCGGGCGGTTCAGCGTGCTCAGCCCGGTCGGGCTGTTCAGCGCGGCGATGTGCGGGATCGACATCGAGGGGCTGCTGGACGGCGCGAGCCAGATGGACGAAGTCTGCTCGCGCGAGGACATGTCGAAGAATCCCGCGGCGACGCTGGCGTACTTGCTGGTGGAGCTTGGCCAGAGCAAGGGCAAGGTCAACCACGTGATGATGCCGTACTGCAACGCGATGTATCTGCTTGCGGACTGGTATCGCCAGTTGTGGGCCGAGTCGCTGGGGAAGAAGAGCGACCTGACGGGGGAGACGGTGTACGCGGGGTTCACCCCGATCAAGGCGCTCGGGACGACGGATCAGCACAGCCAGGTGCAGCTCTATCGCGAGGGGCCCAACGACAAGGTGCTCGGGCTGGTGGAGCTCGCCGAGGAGGGGTGGAAGAGCATGCCCGGGGGCGTTGGGGACGCGAACGTGCAGATTCCGACGGGCCTCAACGTGGAGGCGATCAGGTATCTGGAAGGCAAGAGCATGGCGGCGCTGCTGCATGCGGAGAAGCGTGCGACGGAGTACGCGCTGGTGGAGAGCCAGAGACCGAACTTCACGATCACGTTCCCGAAGCTGGACGCCGTGCACGTCGGGCAGTTCATCACGCTGTGGGAGATGGTGACGGCGTATGCGGGGCTGATGCTGAACATCGACGCGTATGACCAGCCGGCGGTGGAGCTGGGCAAGCAGGCGACGTTCGGGCTGATGGGAAGGGCTGGGTACGAGAAGCACCTGAAGGCGGTGGAGCAGACGCTCGCCGCGACGGGGTACGTGATCTGAGAGTTGAAGGCCCCGACTCGACGACCATGCCGCTGCGGGTTTTCCACCCGGGGCGAGATCGTCGGGTCGGAGTGCAGATTGTGCATGGCCATGACGGTCCGAGACCGGAATTTTCGGATGTGCACTGGCTGTCCCGGCAATGAGCCGGACCGGATCGGACATTTCCAACACGAACACCAGGAGCACAGCACATGCCCACGAGCAAAGACATTCTGGCGACGGCGAAGAAGGCCCTTGAAGAGAGCGCGATCGTGCCTCAGGCGTACTCGGACATGGTGAGCCAGATGACGACGGACATCGCGGCGTTCGCCAAGGCCAAGGCCGAGATCAGTACCGGGGTCAACTCGATGAAGGGCAGTATCAAGATCGTGACGGAGAACGTCAAGGATCTGAACAAGGCCCTCACCGACTTGCAGAAGAACAAGGCGGTGATGCTGGCGCCGGCGGACGCGAAGGCGTATGAGGATCTGTGCGGGAAGCTCAAGACCTCGATCGCCAAGGGCATCGAGTGGGAGAAGAAGATGGCCGACTCGCTGGCCAAAGCGCAGTCGTATGTGTGACGTCCGCCAGCGAGGGGGCTGGAGCCCCTGAACGGGCTGAGGATCAGGCGGCGGCGCGGGTTCGGCCGAGGCACGCGGTGATGGCCCCCGCGCAGGCGATCACGCTGACGGCGAGCAGTACGAGCAGCCCTGTGCTGGCGTACCAGCGTGAGAGATCGAAGGTGACGGGCGTGCTGGCGATGAGGGTGAAGACGAAGCCGGCGACCATCAGGGCCAGCACGCCATAGCGCACGAGCACGAACATGGCCAGCCCGAGGACGAGGGCGAGGGCGGCGGACTGGGCGGCGATGAGCCCCCAGGCGCTTGCGGGCCATGTCCAGAAGCGGGCGTCCAGGGGCGGGAGCGTGTTGAGGACGCTGGATGACGAGACCCAGAGCAGGGTCTGCAGAACAGCAAAGAGGGTGAGCGCGAGCCAGGTCTTGCGGACGACGAACTTGATGAGCACGCAGGTGACGAGCATGACGAGCGCGACTTCGAGGCCTCGCAGCAGACTGTCCCCGGCGTGGCCGATGACCTTGGCCAGACCGTTCACGGTGAGGGCTCCGGCGGCCTGGTCGACATATGGCTTGGCCGGGGGGAGGCCGAAGAGGGTCGGGAGCTTGCGTGTGAGCAGGATGACGGAGAGGACGGCGGCGCCGAGTGTGGCACCGACGAGGACGCTGAGCCCGACGAGGGGATCGGTGAATCGACCCTGGATGAGGCGTGTCCAGGAGACGATGGATTCGGGCCAGACTCGTCGGACGTAGGGCTCGACGCCGAGATAGAGGATGAGGACGAGCCCGCCGGAGGCCAAGGCCCTGGCGACCATCCAGGCGACGTTGCCGAGCGGGTCCATCCCTTGGCGGAGGGTGTCGGCGGTGAACAGGAGAGCGAGGAGGGTGAGCGTGGCGACGCCGGCACCGGCGCGCCAGGCTCCGCCGAGGTCCCCGCGTTTGCTGAGGATGTTGCGCCAGGCGAGGACCGCGCCCCCGACGACGGTGAGGGCGAGCACGATCTGGCCGACGGCCTTGGCGGTGCGCTGGTAGCCCTGGAGCGGGGGGATGGCGAAGGCACGCTGGGCGTAGGGATACTGCTTCTCGACGGTGCGGAAGGCGACGACGCGACCGGCGCTGGCGGCGATCTCGACGCGGATGGCCATGTCCGGGTTTTCCGGATAGACCCCGTCCCACGCGGCGCGTTCCTCGGCGAAGACCTGCGGGATCCGGGTGGGCGGCACGGCGGTGAACTTGGCAGGGTCAAGCCCGGCGGCGATGAAGAGGGCGGCGAAGTTCACGGGCGGTCGGACCGGACCGACCTCGAGAGGGGTGGCGGTTCGTGTCTCGGTGGGCAAGGGCCAATAGGTTGCGGGATCGACGACGGCGATCTCGCGGAGCTTGCCCTTGGGCGTGAGGCGAACCTGGATCATGCCGGGGGTTGCAAAGGGCGGGTCGTACATGGTGATACGTCCCTCCGGGGAGAGGGTGCCCATGGGGGTCGGGCTCCAGCGGTACCAGAAGTCGATGGGCGCTGGTCGTTCCTGGGAGAGCTTCTGCCAACGGGTCTGGCTCTCGTCGAAGCGTTCGATCTCCCAGAGCAGCTCGTCGTAGAGGTCAAGAGCGAAGGCCTCGGAGCCGCCCTCGATGGGATAGCCGATGGCGCCGAGGATCTCGCGGGCCTTGTCGGCGAGCACGATGGGAGACTTGTCGAGCGAGGCGATGTGCAGCACGTTGGTGGTGCGGGCGATGCGCAGTCCGCCGACGAGCAGCAGCAGGAACAGGGCAAAGACCCCGACGGCGACCGCCGGGCGGACCCGGCCGCGGCGCCCGGACATGGCGACCTGGGTGGGCGAGGGCGTCTGTCCGGCTTCGAGGGTTGCGGCGAGGGCATCGGCGCCTGGGAGCAGCCGGGCAACGGCCCGGGCCGACGCCGGGCGCGAGGCGGGATCGCGCTCGAGGCACTTGAGGATGGCGTCCTCGACCTGCGGGCGGATGTCGGCGGCGACCTTGCTTGGGGGGAGAGGATCGCGTGAGCGCTGCAGCTTGAGCAGGTCATCACCCTGCGAGCTTGTGTAGGCCGGGTGTCCGGTGAACAGCTCGTGGAGGATCAGCCCGAGCTGGTAGATGTCGCTGCGGACTGTCGCCTCGACACCCTCGAGCGCTTCGGGCGCGACGTAGCCGGGGGTTCCGGCGGCGGCCTGGAGCCCCTTGATCTCGCCGGGCACGGCGAGGCCGAAGTCGGTGACGCGGAGGAGCCCCTTGTCGTCGATCATCAGGTTCGCCGGCTTGAGATCGCGGTGCAGCAGTCCGCGATCGTGGATCGCCGAGAGGCCCGCGCAGAGCTGCTGCGCGAGCTGCTCGGCCTTCTTCGGCGGGATGCGACCGATGCGGCTCGTGAGCGAGCTGAGGGTCTCGCCGTCGATGTATTCCATCGAGATGAACAGCTCTGCTCCACCCTGAATCCCGATGCGGGAGCCGCCGGGGCTGGGGCCTCGCTCGACGGGGGAGACGTGCTCACCGACGTCATAGACGCGGCAGATGTTGGGGTGGGAGACGTTTCTGGCGGCGCGGACTTCCTGGAGGAAGCGTTCCTTCCACGTCGGATTGCCGGCGAGTTCATCGGGGAGGAACTTGAGGGCGACCTGCTCTCCGAGCTTGAGATCGTCGGCCCTGTAGACCTCGCCCATGCCGCCGCGACCCAGGCGGTCGATGATGCGGTAGCGTTCGGCGACGAGGGTGCCCGGGGCGAAGCGCCCGCGATCGATGGCCAGCGTGCTGCGCGATGCGGAGGGAATGTCGGAGCGTTCCTGGATGGGCTGCGCGGCGTGGACTTCCGAAGCGCGGATCGCGCTGAGTGACGCGTGCGAGGCGAGCTCGCGGGTGGGCTCTTGATCCGGACGCGGAGCCGGGGGTTGCGGTGGCGATGCGGGACCGATGCCTCCCGAGGGCGAGCGTGGCGGGGCGGTGCGCGGGGCGGAGCCGCGCCCGTCGTGATGTCCGAGGAGGTCGAGGACCTCGCGCTGCAGGTCGTCGTCGCCCTCGCAGCGTTCGGCGACGAAGGGACGGCGATCTTCGGGCGGCCGCTCGAGCGCGTCGAGGAAGATCCGCTTGATGAGCTTGAAGCGATCCGGGGACATGGCGTGCACGCGGTGCCTGGGCGGCATGCCGGCTTGTCGGCGCCCGCGCCGACGCCCCACATGCTCGGACGGGACAAGGGTATCGCCATCCGTGGCTGGAGGTTCGGATTCTGTCCCGCGGCGTGCCGCGAGCGGAGGCGTTCAATCCTCGGAGAGCTTTTTGCGGAGCCAGGCGCGGGCCATGGTCCAATCGCCTTCGACGGTGCGCTTGCTGACACCAAGGGCCTCGGCAACTTCCTCGACGGTCATGCCGGTGAGGTATCGCATCTCCACGACCTTGGCCTGTCGATCGTCGAGTTCGGCGAGTTCTTCGAGCGCGGCGGAGAGCTTCTCGACGTCCACGTCGCCGCTCTCGGTAGAGCTTGGATCCGGAACGTCGGAACCGGAGTCGAGGGCGATCCGCTGCCAGCCGCCGCCGCGCTTGAGTCGGTCGCGGCCGCGAGCGTGGTCGATGAGCAGGCGGCGCATGGCCTGGGCGGCGATGGCCATGAAGTGGGTTCGTCCCTTCCAGGAGACGCGGTCCTGCTCAATGAGGCGCATGTAGACCTCGTGAGCGAGAGCCGTGGGCTGCAGGGTGTGGCCGGCGTTCTCGCGTTTGAGATAACTTGCGGCGAGGCGTCGGCAGTCGTCGTAGACGAGTTCCAGGAGCTTGTTCGCCGCCTCACGATTGTCGCGCACGCCCGGCGTTCTGGCCGGCTTTGCACCGGCATCGCCGCTCGGGGCCTTGGCCGAGAGTGCGTCGGCGGAATCCAGCAGAAGCCGGGTGGCTTCTTCCTTGCGCTGCGGTTCTGGCGGAGTGGATTCGGGCATGGGCATGGTCGAGCGTGAGCAGCAAGGATACCGCTCAGCGGCGACTCATGCCGCACCGTAGACCGGCACCAGCCCGCCTCGCGTGCACGTGTTGCCGGGCGATGCCAGGAACGCGATGGTCCCCGCCACGTCCTCGACCTTGGCCCACTTGGAGAAGTCCGCCGAGGGCATGCTCGCACGGTTGGCCGGCGTATCCATGATGGAGGGCAGGACGGCGTTGACGAGGATGCCCTCTGCGGCGACCTCTTCGGCGAGGGCCTGGGTCAATCCGGCGACGGCGCACTTGGCGGCGGTATAGGCCGTCATGTTCGCGCCCGTGCGGGGCTCGACGGCGACGCGAGCGGCGACATTCACAATGCGGCCGCCGGAACCGGGACTCGCCCGCATCGCGATCACGGCTTCCCTGCAGCACAGGAAGCAGGTATCGACATTGGTTCGGAGCATGGCGGCGTAGTCGGCATGGGTCATCGAGGCGATCGGCGCATAGGCAAAGCCGCCGGCGATGTGCACGCTCGCAAACAACGGCGCGATGGAGGAGGCCTCCTCATAGACCCTTCGGACGCTGGCCTCGTCGGCAAGATCGGATCCCGAGACGATGCGCACCTGCTCATAGCCCTTGAAGGGGAAGCGTTTCAGTTCGTCGAGCTTCAGGCAGGGGACGACGCAGGACGCGCCGCGTGCGACCAAGTGCCCGACCACCGCCGACCCGAGCGCGCCCGTGCCCCCCGTCACCACGACCACTCGACCCTGCATGTCGCTCATGATGCGCTCCAGCTCCTGCGTGCGAACTCAAACGGGGTGTGATGCCCGTGGACGCCCGAAGTCACAGCGTATCCGGAACTTTCCGATCGCCGGAGCGCACAACGCCCCGGAAGGCGTTGGGCGGATGGTCCAGAGGCCGAAGCTCGTCCGACGCGACGCATATCATCTGAAATGCCGCTGTACGAATATGTCTGCGAACAGGATGGGGAACGGATTGAGCTGCTTCGCCCCATGGCCCAGGCCGATGCGCCGGTGGAAGACCCCGCCGGGAAAGGCCGGACGTTTGTCCGCGTACACTCGACCTTCGCCGCTCAAGGCGGCGAGCCGTCGGGTCGCGGGGTGAGTCTGACGGGGTCCGGCGGATGCTGCCCGTGCGGCAAGGGAGCCGGGGCGTGCTCACGGGCAAACTGAGAACCAGCCCGGGCCCGATCCCGCAAGCGGCTCTGGGTGCGTGCGTGATGCTGGCGGGGCTCGTGGGATGCGAGGCGCCGACGTCGCGCGCTCCGACAACCGCCGAGCTGCTCGCCGAAACATCACCCGACTTCGGCTCGACGCTTCGGCCGATCCGCCCGCTTGTGCCAGCGTCGGCCCTCGACACGCGCGGCGCGGTTTCGGAGGGCCCGGCGACCGATGCCGCGGCGCCGTCCAGACCATCGCCTGCCCCATCCACCATCACCCCCCCCACTTCCTCTCCCACCGCACCCGTCACATCGTCTTCACAACCGGCCCCCACAGCGGCTCCAGCAGCGGCTTCTGCATCACCCAATCCCGTGCTGTCATCGACCGCGGTCGCGGCGGGGCTGGTTCCGGAGCCAGTTTCGGCCTCGTCGGCGGGAATCGCGACACGCCGGGTGGAGATTGCGGGCACGGACATCTTCGAAGCGGGGACATGGGTGATGACCCCCTCGGCGTCCGCGTCGCTCGCTCGGGCGATGTCCGGTCTGCCTCGGGACAAGGGCCTTCGGGTCGAGGTGTTCAACCAGAAACTCCCGCTCAGAGATACGAGTCGGCGTCGCCCGGGAACGTCGGACCTGAGCGAGGTGCGGGCCCAGAAGCTGGCTGAGTTTCTCCGCTCGCCGTCTGGTGGGTCCTGGACGATCCTGAGCGCGCCCGGTCGGCGGGACGACGAGGTGGACGGGCGGGCGGCCGATCGGCGCGTGGAGATCTTTGTGGCGGACTGATCGATCGGCGCGGGCCTGGCAGCGTGGCACGCCCTTTGTGCATGGCTCTGGCGATGCACCTTGCCGAACTCCAAGCTGCCCTGCCCGCTTCCGCACATGAACTGACGCGTGATCTGCCCAGGGATCAGGCCCTTGGGCTTCGGCTGATGGCTCTGGCGCGGGCCGCCGCCGCCGTGCACATGGCCCAGGTCGCCCACTCGCCGCGCACGATCGGCACATCGTCGGGCGCAGGTGGAGCCGATGCGGCGCAGTTGCTGCGCACGCAGGCGGCGGGCCTGATTCCGGCCCAAGACCCGGCCCGTGGTCAGGGCAGCGGAGGGTCGCGGCCATGAACTACGCGTATCAGATCGGTTCCGCCGGGGTGATCAGCGCGATGTTCCGCCAGGACGTGGCGTCGAACAACCTCGCGAATATCCAGACGGTCGGCTTCAAACCCGACGACGTGTTCACGATCCCCCGCCAAGCGGCTCGACAGGAAGACCAGTTGCACACGCTGCCGTCGAACGAGCTGCTGGAGCGGCTCGGGGCGGGGGTGCTGCTGTCCCCAAACCGGACGAGCTTTCGTCAGGGCAACCTGACCCAGACCAAGAACCCGTTCGACATCGCGATCCAGGGGGAGGGGTTCCTGACGGTCAGCGTCTCGGCGTCGGCCTCGGGGGATCACATCCGGCTGACGCGTGACGGACGCATGACCCTCGACGCCCGCGGGCGACTTGTGAGCGCCGCCACCGGGCACCCGATCCTGGATGACACCGGGCGTCCGATCCTGCTGCGGCGTGAGCTTGGCGTGGACATCGACGCCGACGGGACGATCCGGCAGGGCAACGCGCCGGTCGCGAAGCTCGGGTTTATCGATGTCCCCGACCGATCGACGCTGCGGAAGGCCGGGGAGAACCTGTTCGCCGCGCCCCCCGCGGCGATCGCGTCCAAGACCGCCCCCACGGGCTCAATCGTGCAGTACACGATCGAAGAGTCGGGTGTTGATCCGATCCGGGCGATGATGAGCGTGCAAACGGCGGCGAATCAGGTCGGGACGAGCGTGCGGATCATGCAGATCGCCGACGAGATGATGAACCGGGCGATCTCGACGCTTGGGCGGGTGAGCGCATAACCGGAGTGACCGGGTTTCTGGCACGGGCGTTGCGTTCCGGAGAAGCACCATGGCGATCATCTCTCTGCAATCCGCCGCGAGCGCACTTTCCGCGCTGAACACATCGATGGACGTGACGGCCAACAACCTGGCCAACGTCAACAC
>DHLW01000144.1:4595-19590 GCA_002405485.1 Phycisphaerales bacterium UBA4658 | reverse complement strand
AACAACCTGGCCAACGTCAACACCGCCGGCTTCAAGGGCTCGCGGGCGAACTTCCAGGATCTTTTGTACATCGAGCGGGCCCAGCCGGGCATCCGCAACGCGAACAATGACCAGCGGCCGACCGGGCTGTTCGTCGGCCTCGGGACCAAGGTCTCCGGAACGCAGTTCGACTTTTCCCAGGGGTCGCCCATCAAGGGCAACACCCTGGATGTCATGATCAACGGCAACGGGTTCTTCCGCGTGGCGGTGCAGGATTCCGTCGGCCCTGGGGGCTTTGCATACACGCGAGCCGGGCAGTTTGCGCTCAACTCCGACGGTGATCTGGTGCTCGCCACCGATCAGGGTCGGCGGCTGGATCCGCCGATCAACATCACCGGCGATGTGATCGACATCTCGATCGACGCCAGCGGTCAGGTCTTTGTGACTCGGCCGGCCCAGACCGAGGCCGAGCTTGTCGGGCAGATTCAGCTCACGAACTTCGTGAATCCCACCGGGCTCAAGGCCATCGGCGAGAACGTGTTTGCCGAGAGCGAGGCCAGTGGCCCGCCGATCGACGGCAACCCTGGGGAGAACTCCTTCGGGACGCTGGCGCAGGGGTATTACGAGGGCTCGAACGTGGATCCGACGACGGAGCTGGTGAATCTCATCCGCGTGCAGCGGGCCTTTGAGATGAACTCGAACACCATTCGTGCCGCCGACCAGGCGCTGCAGACCGTCGCTCAGCTCCGCCGCTAAACCCGGGACGCTCCACGATGCACACGCTTGCAGCACGTCTTTGGATCGCGTTGGCGGTGGCGGCGTTCGTCGGCCTGCTGTGCGGATCGGCCGCGGGCCAGACGACCATCACGCTTCGGCCGATGGCCACGATCGGGTCTCCGGAATCCGGAAGGTCCGAACCGCTCACACTCGCCGACATCGCCGACCTTGCCGGACCCGACGCCGAGCGGCTGGGACGCGTGGAACTCGGATCAGCCATGCACGGGAAGGCCTCGGAGTCGACCATCCGGCTCGAGGAGGTCCGCGAGGCCCTCGACGCCCTGTCGCCAAGGGTGAACTGGGGGCGTGTGACGCTGTCCGGGTCAGTCTGCGTGGTGCGGCGTGCGCTGCCGAGCGACGCGCAGGCCGCGAGCCGGTCGGGTCGGTCTGCGATCGAGCCGCGGGGCATCCCGACGCCCCAACCGATCGACGCGATTCTGAGCACGGGGACCGTGCGTGCCGCGGTCGTCACGCGACTGCTCGATCTGTACGACGTTGCGCCGCAGGATTTGCGCCTGGCCTTCGACCCTGCCGACGACGCCCTTTTGGATCTCCCACTGCGGACACCAGAGGGCAATCCGGTTCGGCGGGTCGACGTGCAGCCCGGCGGGGGCGCGACGGCGGGGCGTGTTCCGGTTGGCGTGCTGGTGTACGACGGCGACCGGGTCGCCCATAGCGCGAGCATCGTCATCCAAGCCCAGGCCCATCGCGACGTGGTCATCGCGCGGCAGCCCATCGCCCGCAGCCAGGCGATCACGCCGGACATGGTCCAGATCTCCAGGCAGTGGCTGAGCCCGAGCGCCAAGTCGCCCCTGGGCATGGACGAGGTTGTCGGGGGCATCGCCCAGACCCGGCTCACCGCGGGGGCCGTTCTCGTCGCCGGTGATGTCGCCGCGCCGATCGCCTGCAAGCGCGGCGACATCGTGTACGTGCACGTGCTCTCGGGGGGCATCACCGTCAAGGCCAAGGCCCGGGCCCTCAATCAGGCCCGCGACGGCGAGCTTGTGCAGCTCCGACTGGACGGCTCCAAGGACGCGTTCACCGCGCGGATGTCCGGACGCGGACGGGCGGTGATGGTCGTCGCGGGCGATGCGTCCCCGGCTCCTGCCGCCGAGACTGTCGATCAGTCCCACAGTGCTTCCCACATCGAGGCCCAGCATGACCACCCGCATCACCCCTGACCGCCTGCATCCGCTGACCCGACTCGCCGGAGCCACGATGCTCGGGTTGATCTGGTGCGCATTGAGCGCATCGGCGGGTGCGCAGAACCTGTACACCGACCCGGCGGTCACGCGGCAGAAGACGACGGCGACGCCGCAATCCGCACAGACGCCCCCACCCCCCCCGGCTCCGGGGGATTTGCCGCCGCAGACGCAGCCGTCGGGCGAAGAGAACCCGGCTCCGACCGCCGCGCTGCCCGTGGACGTTGGCGCGACCAGTCCGGCGACGGAGCCGCTGGCCGGTCTGAGCTTGTTTGCGGTGACTCCTCCGCTGCCCCGGAAGTTCCAGAAGCACGACCTCATCGAGGTGATCGTGAACGAGAGCAGCGTGCAGAAGTTTGATCAGAAGTCGGATCTGAAGAAGGACTACTCGCTGTCGGCGGAGTTGAAGAAGTTTCCTTCTCTCGCCGCGCTGATCACGGATCTCGAGCTGCGCGAGGGCATCGGTTCGCCCACCCCGCAGCTTGGGATCACGAGCCGGAACAACTTCAAGGGTGAGGGCAAGTACGACCGCAAGGACCAGGTGACGGCGCGGATCACGGCGACGATCATCGACGTGAAGCCCAACGGAAACCTCGTGCTGGAGGCCCGGGAGAGCATCCAATCCAACAAGGAAACCTCCACGATGGTGCTCTCGGGCACATGCCGCGGCGAGGACATCACCCGGAACAACACCGTTCAATCCAGCCAGCTTGCCGGGCTCACGATCAAGATCGAGAACTCCGGGAGCGTGAAGGACAGCTCGGAGAAGGGCCTGATCCCACGGGTTCTGGAAGCGGTGTTCAACTTCTGAGAGCACCCGGCCGCCCTCACCTGCGCTTCACGGCGCGCCAGCAGAGCCAGGCGCCAATCCCAAAGGCGGGCACGGCGAACATCATCCCCGGAGACACGACGACTCCGGCTCCTGGAGTCGCGGGCGACTCCCAGGTTGCTGAGTCACCCGCTTCGGCATGGGCTTGCAAGGATCGACCGGCCAGAGTGAGACGTGCAACGGGCTTTGCACGGCACGGGGGTTGGCAGGGGCTGGCATCGGTCTTGCGATCGAACCCGGCATGCGCCGCGTCTGCTTCCGATCGATCATTCTTCTTGCGCTGCTGATGCACCCCGCCGCGGTTGTCGCGCAGGTTTCGCGCGGTCCGGCTCCGGCCGACGCGCAGGCCGGCATAGCCGCCGGTGCTCTCCCGGTCGCGGGCACGCTCATGCGTCCGCGGCGTGAGAACCCGGTGGTGAGCATCCAGGAGTTTGTCCGGCTGCAGGGGCAGATGCCCAACACGCTTCGGGGCATCGGGATCGTGACCGGTCTTCGGGGCACCGGCGATGACGGGAAGGAGCTTGTCCTCGCGCGTCCGCTCGCCGAGGTGTACAAGAACAACGGGAATGAGATCCGCGATCTGGCGGAGCTCGGCAAGTCGAAGTCCGCCGCGATCGTGACCCTGTCTGTCACCATCCCCGAAGGCGGTGGGCGAGAGGGCGACCAGTTCGACGTGTTCGTGCAGGTCTCGCACTCGGCGACATCGCTGGTGGGCGGGACGCTCATCATCAGCCCGCTCATGGGTCCGACGCCGGGGGCTCCGGTGCTGGCGATGGCCGCCGGCCCGCTGGTGCTGGAAGCGACGGATGTGCCCACGACGGCCCGGATCCGAGGCGGGGCGACGCTCATTCGTGACATTCGGCCCCCGCGGGTGGGATCGACATTCGACCTGATACTTCGGCCGCACTTCCGGTCGTACCAGATGGCCCGGACGCTCGCCGCGGAGGTGAACGATCTGGTCGCCAACATCGATCTGGACTCGACAGCACCGATGCAGATTGCCACGGCGATCGACGAGAGCACGGTGCGGGTGGTCGTGCCCGAGGCCGAGCGGGGGAACATGTCCGGGTTCCTGGCCAGCGTCATGGGCAAGCGGTTCAGCCCGTCGCTGGTGGATCTGCCGGCGATGGTGGTGGTGAACGAGCGGACGGGCTCGATCGTGGTGACCGGCGACGTGGAAATCGCCTCGGTGACCGTCGGTTCCGACGCGCTGGTCATCACGACCACGACTCCCCCGCCGATCCCGACCCCGGGCGATCCGCTGGTGAGCCGGCAGAACTGGGCGGAGTTCGGGACCACGGGCACCTCCGGCGACCGGGCCCGCATCCAGGACCTGCTGGAAGCGTTCAAGCAGCTCAACGTCCCCGCGCGCCAGCAGATCCAGGTCTTGGCGCAGATTCATCAGGCCGGTCGTCTATACGCGCGGTTTGTGCGCGAATAGCCGCCCCACGTCCACTTGCGGCATCCGTCGGATCGTCGTCCACACGCCGGGCACCCCCCATGATCACACCCGCCAGCCCATTCTCGATGACCATGCCATCCGATCCCGACCTGCTGAGGGCCGGATCGGGCGCAGTGCTCGGCGCAGCCCGTGCTCCGGAGACCGATCGGTCGAGCTTTGCCCGCGTTCTCGGGCAGGTCACGAGCGATGCGGCGACCCCGGAACAGGCGGCCCGACGCTCGGCGGAATCGCTGGTGTCGATGACCTTCGTGCAGCCCCTGCTGAAGCAACTCCGCGAAACGAGCAAGGCGGCCGCGCCGTTCGCTCCGACGCAGGGGGAGCGGCAGTTCCAGGGGCTTTTGGACGCTGAGCTTGCCGAGCGTCTGGTGCGCAAGGGCAACTTCCCGATCGTGGACCGCATCACGCAGCAACTGCTCCAGAAGAACGCCGAGACCCAGGCCAGGACATGAATAGACACGCACAACCATCCATTCCGGCCCGTCCGGCATCGCCCCAGCCGGCCGGATCGACGGTCGCGGACTTTGACAAGCTCGACGGGGTGCTGCGCTCGCTGCTTGGCGAGCATGAGCGGCTGCTTGCGCTGGCCAAGGAGCATCAGCGGGCGATCGCCCAGGCCGACGCCGCGGGTTTGAGCTCGATCCTCGCCGAGCAGGCCGAGATTCTGCATCGGGTCACGGGGCTGGAGCAGCTTCGACGTGCGCTGGTTTCGCGCCTGGCGGGGGCCATGCCAAAGCAGGGCCAACCTCAGACCGTCACCGCGCTGGCCGCCCATGCCCCAGCGCCGCTGCGGGATCGATTGACCAGCGTGGCGGCGGCCCTTCGGGAGCTGCTCAACACGCTGCACCGGGAGCACCAGGCGGTTCGGCAGGCCGCCGAGACGCTCTCCAGCCACATGGAGGGCCTGATGCGACAGGTCTGCAGGCGGCTCTCGCACGCTGGGACCTATGCCCGCGGCGGGGGCTTTGATGCATCGGTCCAGGTCGTCTCGTCGCTCGATGTGCGGAGCTGAGACCGGGGTGCTGGGGGCCATGGGCTGCAAGTCGGGAGGCGGGGGCCGTGTCCTTCGGGGCGGGCGTCCTGAACTGCGACTCTCCCGCTTCTCTGGCACGGCCTTTGCGGAGGGCACGGCATGAGTCTCACCGGATCACTGGCCATCGGACGCTCGGCCCTCAGCGCCAGTCAGGTGGCGATCCAGGTCACCGGCAACAACTTCGCCAACGTCTCCACCCCCGGCTACTCGCGGCAGAACATCTCGCTCATCGCCTCTCCGGATCAGCGCTTTGGAACCGGGTTCATCGGTCGGGGCGTGCAGATCGGCGGGATCGGCCGGACCATCGACAACGCTCTGCAGGGGCGACTCTGGAACGGGTACAGCGACGAGGCCGCCACCGGGACCGCGCAGCAGTTCCTGAGCGGCGTCGAGTCGATCATCAACGATCTTGGGCCGAACAGTCTGTCCCGGCAGCTCGGCAAGTTCTTCGATGCCTGGAGCGAACTCGCCCAGAGTCCGAACGCCGAGGGCGTCCGGGCACTGGTCGTGCAGGAAGGCCGGACGATCGGCGGTCAGCTCCGCGCGCTCCGAAACGACCTGACTCAGACGCGCTCGCAGCTCGACGGGCAGCTCGACGCGGCGGTGGACGAGGCCAGCAACCTGCTCGAGCAGATCGCCGCCGTCAACGTGAACATCGTGAACTCCGAGGCGGGCACGCCCTCGGCGAACTCGCTGCGCGACCAGCGCGATCAGCTCGTCAGCCGGCTGTCCACGCTGCTGGATGTCTCGGTCGTGGAGCAGCCCTCGGGTGCGTACGACGTGCTGGTGGGATCGACGCCGGTGGTCCTGGCGGGGCAGTCTCGCGGGCTCAGACTCGAGACCACGCCGTTCAACAACACCACCCGGCTCGCCGTGCAGGTCCGGCAGGACGGGACCCAACTGAACATCTCCGGTGGGACCGTCGGCGGGCTGCTCCAGCAGCGCACGGGCGTGGTCGATCGCACGATCGAGCAGATCGACACGCTCGCCAGCCAGCTCATCTACCAGGTCAACCGCATTCACTCCACGGGCTCGGGCTCGACCGCGCTCACGAGCGTGACGGGCACGCTCACCATGCCGACGGGGGACACAACCCGCGCGCTCAACGACCCGCAGAACGGCACGCTCGCCGCCCTGCCCTTCCGGCCGGGCAACGGCGGGTTCCTCGTCACCGTCACCAACGCCCAGACCGGCGCGTCGCAGACCGTCCGCGTGAACGTGGATCTTGACGGGATCACTTCCTCGGGCGCTCCGGGGACCGCCGACGATTCGTCGATCGCCTCCATCACGGCGTCGCTCAACGCCATCCCGAACGTCAGCGCGTCGATCAACCCCGACGGCACGCTGCGGATCAACGCAGCCAGCGGCTTCACGATCGGGTTCGGGGAGGACACCTCCGGCGCACTCGCGGTGCTCGGGGTGAACACGTACTTCACAGGGCGTGACGCGACCGACATCGACGTCCGCGCCGAGTTGCAGCGCACGCCCGGGCTGCTCAGCTCCGGCCAGGTGGTCGCGGGCAATCGCAACGACAACGCCGCGGCCATGGCGATCGCCGGCCTGCGGACCAGCCCAAACGCCGCGCTCGGGGGCGAGTCGCTCATCGGGGCCTGGCGCAGCAACGTGCAACAGGTCGGGGCCGAGGCGGCCGCCGCCAACTCCCGCGCCCAGGCCGCCTCGCTCGTCCGATCCAACCTCGAGGCGCAGCGCTCGGCGATCAGCGGCGTGAGCATCGACGAGGAGTCCATCAACCTCCTGAACTATCAGCGTCAATACCAGGGCGCGGCCCGATTCATCTCCGTGGTCGATGAGCTCACCCAGACGCTGCTGAACATCCTGTAATCCTCGCGACGACCGAATGACCTCGATCCCCGCCAATCTCTCACGCGTGCCCAACGCCCTGGCCAGCCAGCTCCTGCTCTCAGGAGTGAACCGGACCAACGTGGACCTGCTCACCGTGCAGCAGCAGATGGCCTCGGGGCAGAGGGTCACCAGGTACTCTGACGATGCCATCGCCGGGGCCGCCATCGGAGCCATCCTGCAGCGACTGCAGAACGGCAAGCAGGTGCTCAGCAACCTCAACGGGGCCCAGAACAACCTCGACTATCTCGACACCACCATCGGCGACGCCACCGACCTCGTCCGCGAGGCCAAGAGCATCGCCTCCAGCCAGATCGGCGTCACCAGCGATCGCGCCACCAGAACCAACCAGGCCACCGTCATCGACGGCATGCTCCGCTCGCTGTTCCAGCTCGCCAATCGTCAGACCAACGGGCTCTTTCTTTTCGGCGGCGACACCGCCACCACAGCGCCCATCATCGAGGCCCGCGGCGGGTTCCGATACGTCGGCCGCGGTTCCGGCCTTCGCGCCGAGATCGGCTCGGCGAGCGACGTCCCCATCACCATCGGCGGGGACAACGCCATCGGCGAGACCTCCGCCCGGCTTCGCGGGCTCGTCGACCTCAACCCCGCGCTCACGCAGACCACCCGCCTCTCGGATCTCTTCGGCGCACGCGGACTGGGCGTCGCTCGAAACACCATCGAGTTCTCCTTCAACGGCGGGCCGGTCGCCGCCATTGACCTTGCCGGCGCCGACACCGTCGGCGACGTGCTCACCCGCATCGACTCGGCGATCCGCCAGTATGAGACCGACAACGGCGTGACCGTTCTTGGTCCGGGCGGGGTCTCCCTCGCCGGCGGATCGATCACGATCGACGTGGTTGCCGGGACCCCAAACCCCGCGCTGACCTTTGCGGATATCGGCTCGGGCTCCACCGCCGCCGACCTTGGCCTGTCGGCCGCCTCGTTCTCCGCGGCGAACTCCGCCGGCGTTGACGTGAACGCCAAGCTGACACTGCTGACGCCGCTCTCTGCGGTCTCCGGTCTGACGGTTCCGCTGGGCACGGTGCGGTTCCGGTTCAACTCTGCGCAGGGCTCCAGCGCCGCCGAGATCGACCTGTCATCGGCCCAGACGGTCGACGACATCCGGAATCTCATCGAGTCGCAGGTTCCCGGCGTCCGTGTGCGGATCAACGCGGCTGGGACGGGCATCGACATCGTCAACGAGATCGCAGGGCCGTCGCTGTCCATCGAGCCCACGGGCGTCGGACCGGACTCTGCGACGCAGCTTGGAATCCGCTCGCTCTCGCCGCAGACCCGCCTGAGCGACTACAACGACGGTCGAGGCGTGCGGATCGTGAACAACGCGATCGATCCGGTCTCCGGCTCGGCGATCCGCGCCGTGAACACGGACTTCAGGATCACCCTTGGCAACGGCCAGGCGTTCGACGTCGATCTTCGACCCCAGGACCTTGTGGACACGCAGTCGCTGATCGACCGGATCAACGCGGAGTTTGCCGCCGCGGTCGGTCAACCCCCCATCAACTCCGCCGCCCCCCCACTGGCCGTTGGGCAGTTCGCCGCGGGCCTTCGGACCGATGGCAACGGGCTGGCGCTGACACAGACGCTGGGCGGGACCCCTCAGCCGCTGCGTGTGGAGAGCCTGAACAACTCCGCGGCGATGGAGGATCTGGGCCTGGCGCAAGGCGTGTATGACGCGACAAGCGCAACCTTTACCGCGCAAGATCGAGCGGGTATCAGCGTGAACAACATCTTCACGGCCCTTGTTCGGCTGCGGGACGCCCTTCTGAGGGACACATCGTCTGGCATAACGGTTGCTGGGGAAGGGTTGGATCAGCAGGTGGATCGGCTGGCCCAGGTACAGGCCCTCGTGGGTGTGTATGCGAATCGAGTCAAGGACGCAACGGAGCGTCAGGAAGACGAGTTGACGGTGAACGAGCAGATCCGATCGCAGCTTCAGGACGTGGACTACGCCGAGGCGTCGATCAGGTTCAACCAGCTCCGCACGCAGTTGCAGGCGGCGCTTCAGACGGGATCTCAGGTGCAGAACCTGACGCTTCTGGACTTCCTCCGCTGAAAGGCGGAAGGCGGGTCATTGACAGGAACACCCGACCCGGCGCTGGCCCGGATCGGTGGCGACAGGACGTCGCCCGGGCACGTGCCCGGGGCGCAATCCCGGAGAAGGACAGGCCAGCGTGGGAGCACCCACATGCACGTTCGAACCACACGGTTCGGTGTTGTTGAGATCGCGGATGATCGCGTGATCACGTTCCCCAAGGGCCTGCTGGGCTTTAGCGAGCACAAGCGCTACTGCCTGCTGGAGCCCGCGGAGGACTCCGCGTTCTTCTGGCTGCAGTCGGTGGACGATCCCACCCTGGCGTTCGTGGTGACCGATCCTTCCTTCTTTGTCCCGGACTATTCCGTGCCGATCCGGGCCGAGCAGATGGGCGAGCTGAGTCTCTCCAAGCTCGAGGATGCACAGGTGTTCGTGATCGTGAACAAGGTCGACCAGACCCTGACGGGCAACCTTCAGGGGCCGCTGGTGATCAACACGCTCAACCGCTCGGGCGAGCAGTTCGTGCTCGCCGAGAAGCGGTGGAACACCCGGCACCCGCTGCTCACGCTCGGGGTCAAGGCCCAGCAGCCCGCCTCGCGGGCCGCCACGGCCTGAACCCGGGCCACAACTCGTTTCCGTTGCCACCTTCACCCTCCCCTGCCTACTCCGCGCGGCGACTCCGCACATGTATCCGGGTCACGGAAGACCCCGCGACGTTCAGCTCCGCCTGCCCTGCTCGGCCTCTACAGCGCCGAGGGCGTCACTTTCCCTGTGTACTCCACGCTCGACGAGGAAGGAGCCTCCACCGATGCTGGTGCTCTCCCGCCAACGCGACGAGACAATCATGATCGGCGACGACATCGAAATTACCGTCGTCGACATCCGTGGCGACAAGGTCCGCCTGGGCATCACCGCCCCGACCAGGATCGCCGTTCACCGCAAAGAGGTCTACGAGGCCATCAAGGCCGAGAACCAGCGCGCCAGCCAGATCACCGGCGCCGACCTCTCGCAACTCCCCTCACCCGGGCCCATGAAGCGCCCGCGCACCCCGGGGATCGCCCCCGGAGCCAAGCTCGCTCCGGCGCCGATCACGCCGGCCCCCGCCCCGCCGCAGATCCGACCAGGAGACGCCAAGACGGCCTAGCCCGCGTGCGCATCGGCCGCACCACGCCGAACCTCTACTTGATTCTCACCGCGTTCTGAACTCCCCCCCTCCCCGCGTGAACCACCAAGCGATCGACGGACCTCGACCTCGCCGGCTCGCGCGTCCATGACCAATCACGGAGGATTGCCATGGCTCGAATCAACTCGAATATTCCCAGTCTGATCGCCCGATCGAATCTGAACCGGGCGAACGACGACCTGCAACTTCGGCTCAATCGCCTGTCCACGGGCGTGCGGATCAACCGCGGAGCCGATGACCCCGCCGGGCTCATCGTCTCGGAGCGACTGCGCTCGGAGGTCTCGGGCCTCAACCAGGCCGTGAGCAACTCCAGCCGCGCCTCCAGCGTCATCGCCACCACCGAAGGGGCCCTCTCGGAAGTGAGCGATCTGCTCAGCTCCGTTCGCGCTCTGGTCGTCGAGGCCGCCAACACCGGCGCCGTCTCCGACGAGGAACGCGAGGCCAACCAGCTCCAGATCGACTCGGCGATCGAGTCCATCACCCGAATCTCCAACGCCGCGAGCTTCGGCGGCCTCAAGCTGCTCAACGGCTCGCTCGACTACACCCTCTCGGGCGTCAACACCGCCAACATCCCCAAGGTCGCCGTCAACAGCGCCAACTTCGCCGGCACCAGCAGCGTCCAGGTGAACGTCAACGTCATCTCCTCGGCGCAGACCGCCAACATCTTCCTCTCCGCGGCCACCGGCGTCTTCCAGTCCACCACCACCATCGCGATCGGGGGCCCCAAGGGCGTCCAGGAGATCTCGATCCTCTCCGGGCAGTCCCTCGCCTCTGTCGTGAGCGCCGTCAACCAGTTCAAGGACGCCACCGGCATCTCCGCCTCGCTCATCAACGCCGGCAACCCCAACTCCGGCCTTCGCTTCAGCTCCGTCGAGTTCGGTTCCAAGGCCTTCGTGTCGGTCGAACGCGTCGGCGGCCCACCCGGCGGCGGCTGGTTCCGCACCTACAAGACCCCCGACGGCTTCGCCCTCCCTTCGGCCATCTCCCTCGCCACGCTCCAGAGCGGCGGCAACCTCCTCCGCGCCACCAACGATGCCGGCCGAAACGTCGCCGCCATCGTCAACGGCAACCTCGCCACCGGCGATGGTCTCAAGGTCAGCGTCCAGAACACCACCAGCATCTCGCTCAATCTCGACCTGGCCCGCACCTTCGGCACGACCAACGGCTCCACCAGCTCGTTCTACATCACCGGGGGCGGCGCGCTGTACCAGCTCGGCGGGCAGATCAACTCCAGCCAGCAGATCAACATCGGCGTGCAATCCATCGCCGCCAGCCGCCTGGGCGGCACCATCATCAACAACCAGATCCAGTTCCTCTCCTCGCTCAAGACCGGCGGCACCAACGCTCTGGCCAGCAGCAAGTCCCGCAACAACTTCGCCGACGCTACCTCCATCCTCGACACCGCCGTCGATGAGATCTCCCAGATTCGCGGTCGGCTGGGCGCGTTCGAGAAGAACACGCTGCAGACCAACGTCCGCTCGCTGCAGGCCGCGATCGAGAACCTCACCGCCAGCGAGTCGCGCATCCGAGACGCCGACTTCGCCGACGAGACCAGCAAGCTCACCCGCGCCCAGATCCTCACCAGCGCGGCGACGAACATCCTGCAGCTCTCCAACCAGCAGAGCCAGCAGGTGCTGCAGCTCCTCCGGCAGTAACTCCGGGACCGATCCTCGGGTGATAACCCCCGATCGGACGTCCAAAAACCGGTCCGAATCCTCCAGGAAGCCCCCCGACAGTCGGGGGGCTTCCGACATTTTTGGAATTTCTCGCCGCTCCTGAGATCCGCGAACTCAACCCGCCCTCCGTCCTCGTCGATGTCCCGCCTGTTCCGGCGCTCTCGTGGAGCAGCCGGACGACCGTGTCCGGCACGGATGCCGGACGGGCGCTCCAAACCCCACGGGGCGCTCAAGTGTGTACGCCGCCGGGAAGCGGCAAGCAGCCCCAAGGTGGGGCCGGGCCAGCGACGAGCGCCCGGTTCAAGAAAGTGCACGGAGGACATCGAACATGAGTCGGATCAACACCAACGTCCAGTCTCTCATTGCTCAGCGCGTCCTGGGTCAGAACAACAACTCGCTGAACCAGTCGCTCGAGCGCCTGTCCACGGGTCTGCGGATCAACCGCGGCAAGGACGACCCGGCAGGTCTGATCGCCAGCGAGAAGCTGCGCTCGGAGAAGAACTCGATCAACGCCGCCATCGGCAACGCCGAGCGCGCCGACCAGGTCGTGAACATCGCCGAGGGTGGTCTCTCCGAAGTCTCCTCGCTGCTCACCGAGCTGCAGGGGCTCATCACCAACACGGCCAACACCGCCGGCCTGTCGGAGGATGAAAAGAAGGCCAACCAGCTGCAGATCGACTCGATCCTGCAGACCATCGACCGCGTCGCCGGCTCCACCAGCTTCCAGGGCAAGCGCCTCCTCAACGGCTCCCTGGATTACCAGGTGAACAGCGTCGCCACCAGCGTCACCGACTTCAAGGTCAACGGCGCCAAGCTCGCCAGCGGCTCCACCCTCGCCGTCAACGCCATCGTCACCCAGTCCGCCCAGCAGGCCGGTCTGTTCCTCTCCGCCGGCGCCGCCGCCCTGGACCTCTCGGCCGCCAGCGCCCAGTTCGTGATCGAAGTCGGCGGCAGCAAGGGCTCCCGCGAGCTCTCCTTCAGCTCGGGCACCACGCTCACGAGCATCCGCGACTCCATCAACAGCTTCACCAACGTCACCGGCGTGCAGGCCGTCGTCTCCGGCACCGGCCTCACCCTCAGCTCGACCGACTTCGGCTCCAGCGAGTTCGTCAGCGTCCGCGTCATCAACGCCGGCGGCCTGACCACCGGCACGACCGGCGTCTACAGCCGAACCGCCACCAACTTCAACACCAACAACACCGGTACCCGCCAGGCGTTCAACTCCTCGGCCATCACCAACGGCTTCCGCGACCTCGGCCAGGACGTCAACGCCACCATCAACGGCATCCGCGCCACCGCCAACGGCAAGACCGCTCGCGTCAACAGCGACTTCCTCGACACCGAGATCACCTTCTCCACCTCCGCCTCCCAGACCCTGGGCGCCGTCTCCGCCTTCACCATCACCGGCGGCGGGGCCGACTTCCAGCTCGCCGGCCAGGTTGATATCGCCGGCAAGGTCGCCATCGGCGTCGGCAACATCGCCATCCGCAAGCTCGGCAACTCGACCACCGGCTTCCTCAACTCGCTGGCCTCCGGTCAGTCCAACAACGTGGTGAGCGGCAACCTCGAGAACGCTCAGAAGGTCGTCGCTGAGGCCATCACCCAGGTCTCCAGCACCCGCGGCCGCCTCGGTGCCTTCCAGAAGAACACCATCGGTGCGACCATCCGCTCGCTCGGTGTGTCGCTGGAGAACACCTCGGCCGCCGAGAGCTCCATCCGCGACGCCAACTTCGCCGCCGAGACCGCCGGCCTTACCCGCAACCAGATCCTGGTGCAGGCGGCCACCAACGTCCTCGGTCTGGCGAACCAGTCGCCGCAGTCGGCCCTCTCCCTGCTCCGGGGCTAATCCCTGAAGTAGGCCGACCAGTGACTCCGTAGCACTTCGCCGCCCCGGTTCCCAAAGGACCGGGGCGGTTTTCCTTTCCCGCTGATCAGTCCACTCGCGCGCCGCTCAAGACTCGGGAAGAGGGGATTCGGGAATCGGTCGCGGGCGGTCGTGCCGATAATCCGAGCGATGCCCGCGGCCGCCTCGCCCATCACCCTTCCACCAGAGTTCGCCAAGGCTCGCTCACAGTTCCTCGCCTTTCTCCGCGTCGAGTGCGGCCTGGCGAAGAACTCCCTGGAGGCCTACGACCGCGACCTCCGCGACCTGCTCATCGATCTTTCCGACGTCGGGCGAACCGCCTTCGCTCAGGTCACCCCGCGCGACCTCGCCACGCACCTTGCCCGTCTGAAGAACGATCGCGGCATGGAATCCAGCAGCGTGATCCGCCACCTGGCCACCACGCGGGTCTTCTGCCGATGGCTGCTCAGCACCGGCCTCATCACCGACAACCCCGCCGACCATCTGGACCGCCCGACCCGCTGGAAGAAGCTCCCCGGCGTGCTCTCGCCCCGGCAGATGAAGCAGCTCGTCGAAGCTCCGGACAAGGCCCCGCCGGAGAAGAACCCCGCCGCTCCTCCGCTGCACCTGCGCGATCGGGCGATGCTCGAACTCATGTACGCCTGCGGCCTGCGCGCCAGCGAGGTCGCCGATCTGCACGTCAAGGACATCCATCCCTCGCTCGGGATCATCACCGTCACCGGCAAGGGCAACAAGCAGCGCCTCGTTCCTGTCGGCCGGCCCGCGCAGACCGCCCTTGAACGCTACCTCGCCGACTGCCGACCGCGGCTGATCGGCTCGACCGCCAACGGAGAACGCGCCCGGCCCGATCGATCAGATGGTCGCCTGCTGCTCTCCAGGACCGGCCGCCCGCTCGAACGGGTCGCGGTCTGGCAGCTCGTCAAGAAGAACGCCGCCCTCGCCGGATTGCGCGACGTGCACCCGCACATGCTCCGCCACAGCTTCGCCACGCATCTGCTCTCGGGCGGAGCCGACCTCCGCGTCGTGCAGGATCTGCTTGGCCACGCCGACATCTCCACCACGCAGATCTACACCCAC
>DHLW01000144.1:4175-4473 GCA_002405485.1 Phycisphaerales bacterium UBA4658 | reverse complement strand
ACGCAGATCTACACCCACGTCGACTCCGCGCGGCTGAAGAGCGTCCACAGCAGATACCACCCGCGGCCCTGATCGCGATCGCGACGTGCTCGGCATACGCTCGCGCATGCCCATCGACGCCACGCACGATCCCGCCATGACTTCCTGGGTCGAATCCGCCAACGACCCGGCGACCGACTTCCCCATCCAGAATCTGCCCCTCTGCGCGTTCGAGCGCGAACACGACGATCACGCCCACACCCACCTCTGCACCCGCATCGGCGATCAGGTGCTCGACCTCACCGCGCTCGGCGAGGCC
>DHLW01000144.1:3759-3953 GCA_002405485.1 Phycisphaerales bacterium UBA4658 | reverse complement strand
GCTCCGAGGCATGCTGCAGAAGTTCCTCCGCGCCGACAGCCCCGGCGGTCAACAGGCGCGGCGGCTGCGGCAGAAGTGCCTGATCCCCGCGGCCGACGTGCAGTTCACCCTCCCCATCGCCATCTTCAACTACACCGACTTCTACGCCTCCAAGCACCACGCCACCAACGTCGGATCCATGTTCAGGCCCGACA
>DHLW01000144.1:3289-3553 GCA_002405485.1 Phycisphaerales bacterium UBA4658 | reverse complement strand
CCGATCCGTCGGCCCCGCGGCCAGCTCTCGCCGCCAGACACCGAACCCGGTGCCGGCCCCTCCTTCGGCCCCTGCAAGATGCTCGACTATGAGCTCGAACTCGGGGTCTATGTCGGCCCCGGCAACATGCTCGGCGAGCCCATCGACATCAACGCCGTCCACGAGCACGTCCTGGGCGTCTGCATCCTCAACGACTGGTCCGCGCGGGACATCCAGAAGTGGGAGTATCAGCCCCTGGGCCCGTTCCTGGCCAAGAACTTCGCC
>DHLW01000144.1:418-3178 GCA_002405485.1 Phycisphaerales bacterium UBA4658 | reverse complement strand
TTCCTGGCCAAGAACTTCGCCTCCACCGTCTCAAGCGCCGTGGTCACGATGGCCGCGCTCGAACCCTTCCGCATCCCCGGCCCCGAACGCGGACCCGATGATCCGCAGCCGCTCGACTATCTGCGCACCGAGCAACCCTGGGGGCTCGACATCACGCTCTCGGTCGCGTTGCAAACCGCCCAGATGCGCGAGCGCGGCATGTCGCCGTTCCACATCAGCACCGGCTCGTTCAGGCACATGTACTGGACCATCGCCCAGATGATCGCCCACCACGCCAGCAACGGATGCAACCTGCAACCCGGCGATCTGCTCGGCAGCGGGACCATCTCCGGTCCGGACAAGGCCAGCCGCGGGTGCCTGCTGGAACGCACTTGGGACGGCCCGCCGCACCTCGGCCCCGACGGCAAGCCCAGGCCCCGCGTGCCCATCCAGCTCCCCACCGGCGAGTCGCGGACGTTCCTTGCCGACGGCGACGAGGTCATCATGACCGCCTTCTGCCAGCGCGACGGCTTCCGCCGGATCGGCTTTGGGGAGTGCCGCGGGCGCATCGAGCCGGCCCCCTGACGCTCCCGTGCTGCACGAGGCAAAAACAACAACTCCGCCGAGGAAACCCCGGCGGAGTCGTCTTCGCGATGGTGCGGGCCCGTTCACTCTCCAGCACTGGCGGGGCGCATTTCGAAACCGAACATCTCCGGGCTCACACCATCCAAAATCGATCCCCACACCCACACAGGACGCTTCAGCAGATGCTCACCGTCGTCGCCGGCGCATCCCGGCGATGATCGCGAGTCCGGCGATCGCAGCCGATCCCGGCTCCGGAACGTTCGACGAACCGCTGAACGAGCTCTCGGATTGCCAGCGCGACGTCGGCAGCTTGCTCGTCGGGTCCAGTTGCACCGGCGATCCGATCGCACCGGCGTTCAGAACCGACAGATCGAACGAGAAGTCGTCTGGAGCGATCGAGTCGGTCCCGACGATCCCGTACTGCGCCGCGGCCGCCGGGCCGCCGAGAGCCGCGACCAGCGCGGGCGTCCACGAATACCGCACGGCGGCGATGCCATCCGAGCCCAGGATCGAGCCGACGCTGCTCCAGGAGTTCTGCCCGCCGAAGACGGTGAAGATCCCGCTGGTGCCGGAGTCAAACTGAATGGTCAGAAGGGTGTTCCCGCCCGAGTCGACGAAGCGGGCCGTGCCGGTCACCGTGTACGTGTGCCGCCAGAGCGAGGCGATGAAGACCTGCGAGCTCGCGTGCTGGGCCTGAAAGTCGATGATGAGCCCGACGTTGTTGATCGCCGCGCTCGGAAGCGGGCCGTTGTCGTCATCGACGAGCAGCGTGTAGCTGTTCACCAGCGGGGACGAGATCTGGAACGAGCTGCCCGCGCCCGCCGACCCGCTCACCGTGTACCCCGATGAGTTCGTGTCCGACGCGAAGCTGTAGAACGTCGCCTGGGCCGGCGCGCTCACGGCGAGCGCGGCGACCGCGGCGGCAAGAGCGGTCCAGGATCCACGAACAAACTTCCCACGAATGCACATCTGAGAACCTTCCCCTTTCGGCGGGTTCTCTCTCTCCTGGAGCCGGTTGGTCGAGTGCGACGCTCCCCTCAGAGCGATCGCGATGCAACTCTACACCAGCATTGGGGATACGCCAACCCAATCAGCACGGGTTTTTGCGCGATCTTCTCTGAAACAATCATCACGTCCATGCGCATTGCCCATGGAAAAACCCACCGACTTCTCAGTGGGTTTCTCTATGTTCCTTATGTTGTCGAACTTGCCACGTTCGGCGATCAGCGGCGGCGGCGGAACGCCGTCAGCCCGGCCACGCCCAGCAGAGCCACGCTCGCCGGAGTCGGGATGACCGTCGACCCCGAGTAGCTCGACTCGGCACGCCAGTCCGCCGTCGGAGCGCGGTTGGCGTTGAGCGTCGGAACGCTCCCGATGGTCCCGGTGTTGATCGTCGTGAGCGTGAACGCGAAGTCATCCGGCCCGACCGAGTCCGCGACGCCCGAGGGCCCAACCGCGATCCCGTACGCCGCCGCGCTCGCGCCGAGCCCCGCGATGGCGTTCACCAGCGCGCTCGTCGCGCGATAGGTGACGTCCGCGAAGCTGTCGGCCCCGAGCACGGCGCCCGATGTGCTCCACTGGTTCTGCGATCCCGGAACCGTCAGCACGGCCTGGTTGTTCGCACCGATCAGGATCGACAGCAGCGTGTTGCTCCCGCTCAGGAAGCTGATCGTGCCCGTCACCCGATACGAGTGCTGGAACAGGGACCCCGCGATGTTCTGGCTCACACCGCCCGTCGCCGTCAGGTTCGCCTGCAGCGTCAGACCCGTGATCGCCAGCGTCGGCAAAGGCCCGTTGTCATCATCCAAAAGCAGTGTGAAGCTGTTCACCTGCGACGCCTGCGTGATCGTGAACGTCCCCGTCGGCCCCGCGGTGCCCGCGAAGGTGAAGGAGTCGCTGTTCACATCCGAGGCAAACGAAAAGAAGGTCGCCTGCGCCGAACCCGCCAAAGCCATCACGGCCAGCGCAGAGACGCCCACAACCTTGAACAAACGGTGAGACATGACAGAAAGCCCCTTCTGGTCATCTCTCACCCTCACATGTGGGAATAAACCCCTGATTCAGGGGTCGGCAAAAACGCAAAAGCACCGGGCTCTCGGTCTCTCCACCAAGGTCCAGTGCTTCGGGCAGAAGAATAACCGCTAGGCCCGAGAATGCCACCCACTGCGGCGCAAAAACTTCAGATTTACCAACCTC
>DHLW01000144.1:0-285 GCA_002405485.1 Phycisphaerales bacterium UBA4658 | reverse complement strand
CTAAAACTTCAGATTTACCAACCTCTTATAGTGGGTCCGTTCTGAAAGACCACCCCATCCGGGCGGTCTTGAAGACGCCCGAAGCTCCCGCTTTCGCCAAGTTCACATACCCCCAGCCGACCCCTCCGTCGCCCGTCACCCACTCGCGCCCACCACCAACCACCCCGTCCCCCACACCCCCTGCGATGTTCCACGTGGAACATTTCCCTTACTTCGGCTTCTTCTCGATCGTCAGGTCATAGTTGCTCTGCATCTTGTCCTTGTCGAAGATCATCTCCTGCCGGG
>DHLW01000194.1:60542-62078 GCA_002405485.1 Phycisphaerales bacterium UBA4658 | reverse complement strand
CGGCGTCGTCTCCGGCCGATCGCCGAAGTCGCTGACCATTTCTGAGCCGGTTGCGCCGGTGCTGGAAAAGTTGTCGATCGTCATCTTGGACGAGGGTCCCGGCTGGGGCAACGACGCTGTGATGGCGGGATTGGGGCAAGAATGGGTAGAATCGACTGGGTGGCGGGCGACTGAATGGCTGCGGGACGGCGCAATGCGACAAGAACAGATGCGAGCGGCAAACCTGCTCATCTATCGATCAGAGCTTATCAATGCAATCAAGCAGGCATTTCCGAACGCAGTTGTTGCTGTTCATCAGAGGAGCGCGAGTGATCACATTGCTTTTCGCCGGAATCTTACGAACAGCCTTGGCGTCCAGATCCAGCACGAGCGATATCTGCCCTGCATGTCTAGCGACGGCACCGTCTGGACACAAGCGTTGCTTAAAACCGACTCGGCCGGTGCCGACATTGTAATAGAGCTTGATTGTGATCAGGGTTGGCGAGCTTCTCAAGCATACGACTTCGGAGATACATTTGGTGCCCAATTTAGTATTACGATCAGTGCGTCGTTGCCTGGGCAGCCAGTTCGTGTTTTCCGAAGCTACGATCCACAGTCTCGGAGAGATGCCGCTATATTGAGTGCTCTTTCGCGCTTCCAAGCACCTGTCAGTCCGCAGGAGTTTGAAACTACTCGAACGCAGATTCAGGACAATAAAATTGTGCCCCACGGATACCCAAGCGGCGGATTCTCGGAAAAGTTCTTTATTGATTATAAACAGGCTTTGCTAGATGATCGACTCGTTGAGCGAGCAGTTCGGTCGCAGAGAGTGACATTCAAAGAACTCAATGAGGGTAGGGGTAAGGGATCTCGTTACCGAGTGAGTCGGGCTGATTTGGAAAATTGGCATTCCGCTGAGACCTCGCCGTTGCGGCCGTTATTTGATTGGTCTGCCAAGCATATTGCCAAGCGTGTGTCCGCGATGGATCTGTCGGAGGTCCGTGCCGCCGGGCTGCGTGAGTGGGCCGGCCGGTACGAGGCTGACGCAGCAGTTTTGGACTTGATCACTCCCACGGCTTGCAGGGATCTGGACTCTGCTCCGCCGGTCGTGCGTGCCCTCGCCAGGATGCAGGCGGCCGAGATCGAGCTGCTCCGTCGTGTCACCGAAGAGACGATCATCAAGCCCGCGAACGGACCTCTCGGGCAGGCGATTCGAAAGAGCGTTCTGGAGCAAGAGCGGCTGCGGGATTCGTACTACTCACAGGTCAATACCGCCATCTTCACAGGGATGGTCTCGTCCGGGGCTGGTCTCGCTGCGGGAGTCGCAGGCGTCCAGACTGGCAACCCGAACCTCAACTTGCAGGGCATGCAGATGCAGATGCAGGCCTCAAGAGTGATGGATGAGTCACTCCGGCTGGCCACGCAGCTGGACGTGGAAGGGTCGGCCGCGCTGGGCCGGGCGATGGCCGAGGTCATCGGACCCATCCTCATCGACATCGATGGTGAGATCACCGAGCTCCGCGCTGGGACGCTGGCCGAGCTGAGGAGTCAGCTCCG
>DHLW01000194.1:38067-60336 GCA_002405485.1 Phycisphaerales bacterium UBA4658 | reverse complement strand
AAAGGACCTCCGATGCTCCGTTGTGCTTCCCTCCTGGTGTGTGTGTTCTTGTTGCTTTCGATGCATGCGTGTGGGCCTCGCACGGTCCGAGTAGACCGATTGGCAGATGAGTCACCTCGTACGACAGACTCACGGAGCATCGTTGTTCAGGTCGTGGTCCCGCCTCAGGTCGGGTATGGGTCTGCGCTCGGCGCACAACGGGCCGGCCTTGGCACGGAGTTTTTGCAGAGTATTCGCGATACATATCCGAACATCGTCAGCATGTACGAGCTCAACCTCCGGCACGCTGAAGAGGACGAGCGGCTACGAATCGCGGTGGGTCGCCTGATCGCCTCGGAGTTGGTGCTGGCGATTCGAGAAGCAGTGCCAAATGCCGTGGTCATCGCATTGCCGGCGCAATATGACGAGTTCTTGCGGGACCAGAGGGATTGGCGACTCGAAGTGCTTTCCCTGGAGCGGCCATTCGGCATGCACAACCGACGAACGGGGCCGTGGGGAAGCCCCGACGTGTTCGCCGATGCTGTCATCACAGTGTGGCCACAATTGCAAGATGCAGGAATGCGCTCAATCGCGGCTCAAAAGAATCAGTTGATGGCCGTGCATTTTCAGGTGCGAGGTTCAGATGAGCCGTTTGAGCATGTCTCTGGATGGACAGCGCACGACTTCCGTCGTGTTCGGGAGGCAAATCGCAGCATTGAGGAATTGTATTCCCAGGTTCCGTCCGAGCATGAGCTTCTGAGCGCCAAAGGGGAAGGCCTTGTGTTTCCTGGCGAAACTTATCGAAGGTCGTGGTATGAGCCTACTATGACTAATGAGGAGGACGCTCGCTTCTACCACTGGAAAGCACACAGAGGCAATCAGTTCCGAGACATCCAGCGTCGCGTGCTCAAGCCGAACTATCGTTGGGAGGAGCCAGCGTTCGCTCGCAACGACTTGTCGACGTGGGGGAAGTCAGAGGGAGGCATCTCGCCGTACAGCGGTGGCTATCGATGGCTCGCCGCGCGGATGACTGAGTATCTCGATGCACCCACGCTTGCGAAGATCCGATCTCGTCAGCTTGAGCAGTTCTGCATGCAGTATTCAATCGACCCATCACTCGCCTTGGCCGGTGATCAGTTTCGGACCGACACCGTCGAAGGAAGACTGGCGACAAAGGTGAGGAGCGCAGAGCTTCGGTTTCTCACCAAAGTGACGGACGTCATGTTTGTCGAGCCGATGCAGGGCGCGTATGGCGACGCGTTGCGCGTGGTGCTGGCAGATCAAGAAGCCGCGTACTCGAAAGCGAAGTCGGCAAGATCGCAAGCGGAGTTTCTGGGAGCGATGCGGTCGATTGCTGTGGGACTTTCCGTTGCGGCCGGGCAGCAAGCCGGATCTGGCTCGGCAGACGCGGCAACCACTCTTGCCCGATCCGTGTCGGGCATGCAGTTAGTGTTGAGTGAATCGAATCGATTCGCGGCGGAGATGGCGCAGTTTGAGTTGGGCAATCGCGAGGCACAGCAACAGGTCGTCGCCGAGGTGTCTCGGATGATCGGAGGCGTGGAAGTTGACATCGACGATGCATCCAAGCAGATTGTTGCCGGTGATCTTCCCGAGTTCAGACGTCAACTACGCCAACTGGTGGCTCAAGCTCTCCAGGCAAAGTGAGAGTGTGCAGTGGCCCCGGCCGTCATCCGCACGATCGAACCGCACGACCCCGGCCGTCGCGTTCGCCTACGCGTCGAAGTGCTGCCGTGTCCGGCCGACGCCAATGCCGGCGGCACGGTGGACATCAACGACATCTTTACGTTTCTGAACCAGTGGTTTGGCGGGTGTTGAGCGGAGAGTGCCATGGCGACGCAGAGACTGATCGCGGCGGCGGTGTTGACGATGATCATGACCGTCCTGACGGGCCACGAGCGGGCCAAGGCACAACCCTGCGGGTTCGTGTTCACCCCCTTGCCCGCGGCGGCGGACGACAACCCGGCCATTCCCATGCCGCTGCTGCTGGAGCCGTCGATGGCCGCGGTCGGCGGCACGGTCGTGCTGTTTGGGGGCTTTGGGGTGAGTTTCGGCAGCATCCAGGCGTTCAGCCATTTGTGGACCTACTCGACGGCCTCGGGCTGGCAGTATCGGAACGCAGACGTGCAGATCGGCGGGGGCTACCCAAGCGTCCGCAATGGGGCGGCGGCGACCAACGTCGGGCCGTGGGTGTTCATCTACGGCGGGGAGAACGTCTTCGGAGGCTACGGCCCCAACGAGACGCTGTATGGGTACAGCCCCGCCGACAACTTCATGGACCGCTTCGGCACCGGGCCCTGGCCGCGGCATCTGCCCGCGCTGTGCCGCCAGCCGGGTTCGGCCGACTCGCTGCTGATGTTCGGCGGGCGGGCGACGTTCAACGCGGTCGGCGTGACGACGCAGTATGGAGACACGTGGATGACATCGTGGCGGTACACCAACTGGGTCCGCCTCGCGACCGGCGGCCCGTCGCCGCGGTATGGGCACACGATGGTGTACGACCCGGTTCGGAACCGGGCGGTGCTGTTCGGGGGTCGGACGACCAGCGGGCAGTACTTCGGGGACACGTGGGAGTGGGACGGGGCATCGTGGCAGCAGCGGGCGATCCCGGGGCCGTCGGCGCGGGCGAATCACATGGCGACGTGGGACCCGCGGAGCGGCCGGATCATCCTCTACGGCGGGTGGGACGGCGCGACGATGTTCGCGGATGTCTGGGCGTATGACGGCTCGACGTGGACCCAACTGCCGCAGATCGGCGGCCCGCCGATCCCGGCCCGGCGATCGGGCGGGTTGGCGGCGTTCGAGACGCCGGGCACGGGCAACATCCTGATGTGGGCCGGCTTCCAGGCGGGCGTGGACGTGACGAACACGGGGGGGCTGATCGAGATCGCTCGCGAGATGAACCCGTGGGTGAGTCTGCCGTGCGCACGGGTTGGCGACGCGGACATTCTCCTCCAGGCGGTCGTGGTGGATGCAAGCCGGGTCCAGAGTGTCCAGTGGTTCAAGGACGGGGTGGCGATCGACCCTGCGCTGAACCCGACCGCCGCGACGCTGTCCTTCGTCCTGCCCGGACCCATCACCTTGAGCGATGCGGGAGCCTATTCGGTCTCGGTGACATCGGCGTGCGGCGTGGAGGTGTCGAGCCCGTCGACGATGAACGTCCGCGAGCCGTTGACGCTCACGCGGCTGCCGTCGGACACGGTCGTGTGCGGCACGGCGACGATCGACGTCGAGTCCTCAGATCAGTCCCGGACCTCGGTCATTTGGGAGTACGAGGACGCGACCAACGGTTGGATGTCGATCACCGCGTTCTCCACGATTACCGACCCGGTCAGGGGCGGTTCCTTGTTCATTGAGGAAGTGAGCACAACGCAGTTTCGGGTGTTCAGCGGGCTCGGCCTCGTCGGCATCCGAGTACGGGCCGTGATCTATGACTCATGCGACGGCGGACAGTCAGGACCGATCCTGGTCACCTCGCCTTTCCTCGTGTCAGCGAATCCGATTGAAGCGATGATGGACACGGGCGTGGTGGCCGTCAGCGGGTCCGGAACGGCGTGCAGGACCGGCTCGCGCACATTCTCGGTGGATACCACCGGCATCTCCCCGGGTGCCGAGTACATCTGGCGCGTGTTCCCGTTCGATGGAGTGTCGGTCGGACAGACCCTCACGTCGACGCCCACGCCGCTGGAGTGCGGCGGCGGCTCCTTGGCGTCGGTCACTCCCTCCAATGGGCCGGTCGTCACCGTGAGCATCCGTCCGTGCCTTCCAGGACCACGGGTCTACCTCATTTCGTGCGAGGTGAGGTCGGTTTGTGGCACGTACATATCGATGGGTGACCCGCCGACGATCAACAGCATGAACATCTACGAAGTCTGCGTTGCAGATTTCGACTGCAGCGGGACCGTGGAGATCGATGACATCTTTGCGTTCCTCAACGCATGGTTCGACGGTGCCGATGTGGCGGATGTCACCGGCAACGGCTTGAGCTTCGATGACATCTTTGCGTTCCTGAACGCATGGTTTGCGGGGTGCTGAGTGTCCGCGGGATCGCGCGCAGGGTGGGTGTTGATCGGAGGCGCTATGGCGGGCGGATGCTTTGGGGGTGGGCGTTGGGTATGGGCAGCGGCGGCCGCCACGGTGATGGGCGTGTGGCCGGTTGCGGCCTGCGCCAGCGATGAGCCGCTGGTGCGGATCGTGGGAGGTTCTTGCTTCTTGCAGGTGGCCGTCGATCAATACTGCGTCCAGAATTGGGCTTCCACTCAGATTCTCGAGTTCGGGCTTGGCACGGGCGGGGCACTGGCGGCGACCTCGCGGGTCGCGCCGCCGTGTCCGAGCAGTTACGCTGCGAGTTCCGCTGCATCGTTGCGAACCGAACTCGTCCGGGCCGATCCTGCGGACGCGAGTTCGCCGCCGATCGGTGTCCGAGCGTGGATCGATCTGTCTGCGCACCCGGGTCAGGCTTCGAGCTGCTGCCCGGGCCCGTGGACCAGCAACTCGGCGAGCGCCACGTCGTTTCTCGCGTTGAGAGTCGAGGTGAGCCCGCCGGGCGCGACGCTGATCGAGGAGTCCAGTTGGGGGACCGGACAGACGGTCCGCGGCCTCGCGCCGGGGATGCACGATCTGTACTGGTTGAATCAGGCCACCCTCAACGGCCCGGTCGTGACTCTGGTCCGCACGATCACCTTCGCCGGCGGCACGGTCGCCTTCGCCAATGGCGTCGCGCCAACGCTCCCTCAGATCCCCGATCCCTCCGGCTGCCTGACGCTCAGCACCACAGCGGCATGGATCAGCGCCCCCGCGTCGCCCCGGGTGCGCGTGCGGGTGAGCGAGCCGGGGACGGGGGGAGGGGGTGGTCCCGGCCCGCGGCTGACCTCGATCACGGTGCCGTCGGGGCTGCTCGAGCCAGTGCGGGCGTATGCCGACGGCGTGTTGGTCGGCACGATCGGCCCGGGCGAGACGGTGAACATCGGCGCCGTGATCCCGTCCGGCGCAACCGTGGTGGAACTCGCCGGCCTCCGCCCCGCGCCGGGCGGAGGACCCGGCGGCGGCCTGCCGCTGTGGGTCTTGCTGAGTGCGACCGGAGGGGCGGTGTGCGTCGAAGGCCTTCCCTGCCGCGCCGACGCGAACAACGGAGGGACGGTGACGATCGACGACATCTTCGTCTACCTCAACCTCTGGTTCGCTTCGGACCCGAGGGCCGACATGTCCACGCCGCCCAACGGCGTGAGCATCGATGACCTGTTCGTGTTTCTGAACTCCTGGTTTGCGGGGTGCTGAGAGCCGTGGGGGGTGGGGGGTGGGAAGGTGGTGGGGCGTCGATCAAGCGCTGTTGAACCTGCGCGGCGTGGTTGAGCACGAGCGTGTTCGTGGGCACGTGTTGTTCGCACAGAGCCCTCGTTGGTCGCGTGGAGTGACGCCGCAGGGCGGCAGGGGCTGCAGGCGGATTCTCAGCGTGTCGATCCGGAGTCTGGTGTGCTGGCCGTGGCGGCGGAGGGGGCGGAGTCCGGCGCGGGGGTGCCGGGTCTGGCGAGGACTCCGGCCGCGATTCGCGCGAGCTTGTCGCGGTACAGCAGCTCGATGATGTACTCGTAGATCGACATCATGGTGGCCATGTGGACGCCCGCGATGCCGTCGAGGACGCCGAGGCGGAGGAGGTACATGTAGACGTAGCGAAGCACGGGCTTGAGCGGCGTTCGAGGCCAGACTTCGCGGCGGAGGTATTGGCGGTACTTCAGGGTGTGGCTGAAGAGTCGCTCGGCGCTGGCGCCGGCTTCCTGGCCGAACTTGAGCTTGACCCACTCGTCGGATTCGAGGTCGGCGTAGCGGATGTGCTTGCGGATCCACTCGTGCATGGACTCGCCGCGGATGTGGAGCATCTCGTTGCGGAGGTAGGTGGTGGGGCCGTCGCAGACCATGTGCTCGTGGACGGAGCGGTCTTCATAGCGGCACTTGCCGCGGCGGAAGAAGCGGAGGTTCCAGGATGGGTAGAGGCCACCGTGGCGGATGGCCCTGCCCATGAAGAGCACGACGCGATTCACGAAGAAGCCGTCGGCCTTGGGATTCGCGATGGTGGCGAGGAGTTCGGAGCGGAGCTTTGGGGTGATGCGTTCGTCGGCGTCGAGGATGAAGACCCAGTCGCCCTTGAAGGGGAGGTTTTCGAGCCCCCAGTTCTTCTGTCGGGCGTAGCCGAGGAATCGCTGTTCGACGACGGTGGCGCCGGCCTGTCGGGCGATGTCCTGTGTGCCGTCGGTGGAGAGCGAGTCGAGCACGAAGACTGGGCCGATGGCGAGGGCGTTCTGGACAGTGTCGCGGATGACGGCGGCTTCGTTGAGCGTGGGGATCAGCACCTCGATCTTGCCCTGGCTGGCGTTGAAGACGCCGCCGGGGTTGTGCGGACCCTTGGGGTTTGGGGTGCCTGAGATCGGGAAGGACTGGGCGTTTCGAGAGTCGGCGGGGAGGGTGTCCTCGCGGAGCATCTTCTCAGTGAGGGCGTTGGTGGCGTTTGCCCACGAGCGTGCTTTCTCCTTGATCTTGAGCTCGGTCCAGTACTCATAGGAGCTGATCATGGAGCAGTAGCGGAAACCGGCGATGCCGTCGAGCACGCCGAGGCGGAAGACGTAGTTGTAGAGGAACCGCCAGAGAGCGCGGCCCTTCATGAAGTAGCTCATGTTCTTCCAGGCGCGTCTCTTGGCGACGTGGTCGCTGGTGAGGAGCTGGCCCCACGTGGGCTTGCCGTGGGAGCGGATGAGCACGCCCTCGTTGCCCTCGCGGCTGGAGTAGTCGTTGTGCTTGTAGAACCACTCCAGCAGGCCCTTGCTGAAGTTGTAGTGCATGTAGGGCTCGTCGAGGACGCCGACCTTGCCGTGGGTGTCCTCGCGTTGGCCGTGGCCGAAGTCCATGAACCGGCACTGGCCGAACTTGAAGAGCCGCACCTGATAGCTTGGGTAGCCGCCGGACCACTTGAGCCAGCGGCCCATGAGGATCATCTTGCTGGGGCATTGGTAGGCGGCGCAGTCGCTCTTTGTGCCGTCGGGCCCGAGGCGTTCGAGCATCTCGGTGAGGAGCTCGGGCGTGAAGCGTTCGTCGGCGTCGAGGTGAAAGTGCCAGGGGTGCTTGCAGGGGATGTGGTCGATGGCCCAGTTGCGCTGGTCGCCGAAGGACTTGAACTTGTTGACGTGGACGGTGGCGCCCATGGCGCGGGCGATGTCGGCGGTGCGGTCCTTGGAGCCGGAGTCCAGGACGTGGACGTCGTCGCACCAGGCGCAACTGGCGATGCAGTCGCGGATGTTCACCTCTTCGTTGAAGGTGAGGATGACGACGGAGACCGGGAGCTTGCCCGGGCGTCGGTCGGGGTCTGCTGGGAGGTAGACCGGTTGCTGGCCGGCGGTGGGAGCGGCGGCGATGACGCCTGACGCGCCGGGAGCGCTCGAAGGATCCGTCCGGTCCGGGGTGGGCACGTGCGTGGACATGCGGTGGTGACCAACAGGGTTGGGTGGCAGCATCAAGGGGTCAAACGGGGCCTGCGGGGGTCTATCATCGGCCATGTCGATCAGCCGCTACGTGCTCAGTCGTGCCGCCCGCGTACTTCCTCTGGGATTGCAGAGTCAACTGAAGTGGACGCTGATGATTCCCGATCAGTTCGCGTCGCTTCGGCACATGCGCCGGTGCGGGTTCGACGCTCGGGTGATCGTGGACGTGGGGGCGTTTGTCGGGAAGTTCTGCAAGACCGCCAAGTCGGTCTGGCCAGAGTCCCAGCTCGTGATGTTCGAGCCGCAGCCGGACAAGCAGCCCCGCCTGCAGGCGATCGCCGCGGGGACGCCGGGCGTGACGCTGAAGCAGTGCCTGCTCGGCGCCCGAGCCGGGGACACGATGGACTTTTACCTCTGGGAGTCGGGCAGCTCGATGCGTCATGCCAAGTCCGGCGGAGAGCTGCCGTCGATCAAGCTCACGACCGAGCGGATGGACGACGTGCTCAAGGGCACTCCGTTCGAGAAGCCCGATCTGGTGAAGATCGACGTGCAGGGCGCCGAGATTGACGTGATGACCGGCGGCCAGAAGACCATCGAGGCGGCTCAGGCGGTGATCCTCGAGCTGTCGCTGGTCGAGGAGTACGAGGGCGCGCCGCTGTTCCACGAGATGGTGGCGTACATGGCCCAGCGCGGTTTCCGCGTCTGGGACATCTGCACCATCTGGCGGAACGGGATCAAGTCAATGATCGAGGCCGACGTGATCTTTGCCCGGCCCTCGTGCGCCGCGTTCAACGCAAAGCACTACTGGAAGCCGAAGTGATCGCCGGTCACCGCTGCTGCTGCTGAGGGGCGGCGGGATCGGCTCCCGCGGAAGGGCTCCCCTGGCTTGGCACAGGCCCGTAGATCGAACGCGGATGGTGCCTGGGCTTGAGAACGCGGGCCGGATTGCCGGCGGCGATCATCCACGGCGGGACATCCTTGGACACGACCGCGCCAGCGCCAACGACGGCGCCCGCGCCGATGCGCACCCCGGGCAGGATCAGGGCCCGGGCCCCGATGAAGGCCTCTTCGTCGATGTCGATGTTGCCGACCATCAGGTGCTGGTCTTCCGCGGAGAGATCGTGCGTCCCGCCGCAGAGATAGGCGTGCTGGGCAACAACGGCGTTTCGCCCGATGACGCACGGCCCGAGGTTGTAGACCTCCGCGCCATAGGCCAGCGCGGAGTAGTCGTGCATGGTGAAGATCCATGGGTACTTCACGCGGGCGTCGTTGGCGATGTAGGTTCCCTTGCCGATCTTGGCGCCAAAGAGGCGGAGCAGAAATCGACGCCAGGCGAGCATCGGCCTTGGCGTCGGGCGGAAGAGCACGAGCCAGACCAGGTGCCACAGCGACGCGCCGACGCGCACGCGCATGCTCCACGGGCTCGCGTAGCGATCGCTGACGCTCATGGGACGGACGCGCGCCCCGCCGCTTGCGGGAGGATTGGGGGCCGGTGATGGAGTCATGAGTCGGGAGCCGCCTGGAGGCCGTCGAGCAAGGCGTGGAAGTGCCGCACGTGCCGAGCCGCGACCGCCCCGATGGAGAACTCCGACGCTCGCCGAATCCCTGCGGCGCTCATGCGGGCGGTGAGCGCCGGATCCCGCAGCAGCGTGCGGAGCTGCGTCGTCAGTCGATCGGCGGCGTCGGGGGCATTGTGATCGAAGATCAGCCCATCCACGCCGTCGGTGATGAACTGACGGAATCCGTCCATGTCCGAGACCACCGGCACCAGACCCGTCGCCATGGCCTCCAGCGGGGCGACGCCGAACGCCTCGCCTCCGGGCGCCTGCGACGGATACGCGTAGTAATGCGCCGAGCGGAGCACATCGGCCAGGGCGGCTCGGCCGTAGACTGGGCCATCGATGGCGATCGGCAGCCCGCTTGCCAGACCGGTGAGTCTGCGGAGATAGTCATCCCCGCCGCCACCCTCGGCGATCGACGTCGCGCCGACCAGCCGAAGGGACAGATCTCGGCCTTCGTGGGTTCTCTTCAGAGCCGCATAGGCCTCCACGAGCAGATGCAGCCCCTTGGTCGGGTGCACGCGGCCTGTGTACAGCAGGGTCTTCGGGCCGGGCGCCGACCAGTCCCGCGCCTGCTGCGGGGGCGTGAAGACGCCGACATCGATCGGGTTGGGCGACACGGTGACCCGCCCCTCGGCCCATGGGGCCTGCTTCAGGATGAGCGATCGCATGCCGTCGCTCGGCGTGTCCAGGCGGTCCACACCCTTGTACAGGAAGAGCTGCCCCTTGGGCGCGGTCGCCACGTGCACGACGATGCGACCGGATCTCCGCCGACGCAGCCGAGCGAGCACCGGCGACCAGAACGAGTTGGTCACCAGCACGTCACCCGGTGGCAGCATCATGGCCATGTTCAACGCGTACCAGAAGTCCTTGACGATGTCGCGATAGGTGTTCAGACCCTGCCGCAGCTTCGTCCGCCGAAGCACACGCATCCCGTCGACGCTCTCCTCGGCGGCCTGCCCCGGATATCGACAGGCCAGGATCGTCACCGAGTGGCCCAGTGCGGCGAGTTCCTTGCCCACGTCATACCAGATCCGCTGCACGGCACCGGTGGGAAACGGGGGTGTGGGGTAGAACGGACCCGTGATGATCGTGATTCGAAGCGAGCGGGTGGACATCATGATGCATCACGAGTGACGACATGACCGATCTTGAGAGTCGCGGCATGCTCCGATCGGACGCTCGCGCGTCGGCTCCCCGGAAGCGGGCAGGTCTCGGTACTATATCGGACATTCAGAGGGGATCCTGATCGGAATGCCACCCTTGAGCTCACGATTCTCCGCTTCGTCGCCCGCGTCAACTGCTCCGACCGTCCAGCGACGCCGCGATCTCCGTCGAATCAGGCCGCACGCGAAATGGTCGATGAGGGCCCGGTGCGACCGATGACGATGCCACTGCGCATTGGCCAACTGATCGAGACCGTGGATGTGCAGGGCGGGGGCACCTCGACGGCGTTCCTCGCCGTGCTCGCGGCCCTGCGAACCCAGCCGGGGCTTCTGCCGCGCGGCTTTGCGCTGCGTCCGGCATCGGGCGATCCGGCGGATGCCGACGTTCGCGCGTCCCCTGCGCAGTGGTCGCTGGTTGATCACCGCGGCACCACGCTACGAACCGGCGAGCTCGGGCTCGCCGCCGCTCGAGCCCTGCGTGCCGGCGAGCTGGACATCCTGCACGTGCACGGCCTGTGGTGCCCCGATCTCCTGCACGCCGGCCGGGCGGCCATCCGGGCGGGCGTGCCGCTCGTCTGGCAGCCCCACGGCATGCTCGTTCGCGAGGCCTATGCACAGAAGCGCTGGAAGAAGGAACTGTTCATGGCCCTGGGCATGCGCGGCGTGCTCCGCGCGGCGAGCGCGCTCGTGTTCGTCACCGGCGAGGAACGCGACCACTCGATCATCCCCGCGGGCATCGAACGCCGACGCCAGCAGGTCGTGCCGCTGCCGGTAAGCATGCCCGGAGAATCGATCGGCTCGGCGTTCCGCGCCCGCGCGCGAGCACGCTTCGGCCTGCCCGCCAGCGATCCCGTCATCGTGTTCATGGGCCGGCTCCATCACGTCAAACGCGTGGACATGGCGATCCGGGCACTCGCCCAAGCCAGGACCGACCGGCTTCGCCTCCTGCTGATCGGCGGCGGCGAAGAAGAGCCCAAGCTGAGAGCGCTCGCCGCAGAGCTGGGCGTTGCCGATCGCGTGACCTTCGGCGGTTGGGTGCAGGGCGACGACAAGTGGCTCGCCCTTGCCGCCGGAGACGTGCTCACGCTGAACTCGGTGCATGAGAACTTCGGGTATGTCGCAGTCGAAGCGCTCTGCGTCGGGACCCTGCCGCTGCTCACGCGAAACCTTGCGATCGCTCGGGAGATCGGTCCGGCAGCGGGGGGCGGCGCGGGGGTCGCGGAGGTGAGCGAGCCCACGATCGAGGCCCTCGCCGCCGGATTCGATGCCGGAGTGGCCAGGGCCAGATCGATGACCGACGAGCAGCGATCGAACGGTCGCCGATATGTTGAAGATCGCCTGTCGCTCAACGCCATCGGCACGCAGCTCCGATCTCTGTATCAGGACATCTGCGCCGCAAGACGATCCTGACCGGGGCAGACCGCCGGCGGCGATACACTCTGCTCATGCAACCCGTCGCCGACGCTGCCCGGATCGATCAACTCCTGGATTCCCTCGCCGAGCAGGTCCGCCGAACCGGCGCGGATCGGAATCGACCTGCGCTCATCGGCATCCGCAGGCGTGGCGATGTGATCGCCCAGCGTCTGGGCACAAAGCTTGGGATCGCCGACGTGGGCTCCATCGACATCACCCTGTATCGCGATGATCTCTCCGAAACCGGCGCCGCGGCGCGAGTCGGGGGCACGAGCATCGCCTTCGATGTCTCCGGGCGCGACATCATCCTCTGCGACGACGTCATCATGACCGGCCGGAGCATTCTCGCCGCACTCAGAGAGATCCTCGACTTTGGCCGTCCCGCCCGCATCTATCTCTGCGTGCTCGTCGAGCGCCCGGAGCGCGAGATCCCCATCCAGCCCGAGTTCATCGCGCTCAAGCTTCGCCCGCAGCCCGGCGAGAAGGTCGACGTGCGGCTCAGCCCGACCGACGAGGCCGATCGGATCACCATCAATCCCCGGGCCTGATCCCAGAACCGCATCTCCTGAACCTGATCCCAAAACCGGATCACAACACCGAGCGCAGCGCCGCGAAGAGGAACGCGATCACGATGAGCGCGGCGACGGCGATGACCCATGGTTTGCTCCCGCCGCTGCCCGCAGAGGTGCGCTCGAACACGTGCCCGCAGTGATAGCAGACGGCGCTGTCGTCGAACACATCCTTGCGGCACTCCGGGCAGGTGCGGGTCTGATCGCCGAAGCGCTCGATGTCCTCCCGCGAAGGGCCCTCGTCGATCTCATCATCATGCGGCCGCCCGCGAGGACGCGAGGGAACGACGTCCCCCTGCCGGGGCCCGACACGCAAGCCCTTGTTCTTGTCATTGCGCCGGTCGGACATCGGAAGCATCTTATGGCGCAAGCCCGGTCATGCGCCGTGCCAGCTCTTCGTGGCGGCCCTTCATCCACGCCGGCTTCGGCGTCGGCGGCGACACGCGCGGATCGCGAAAATCCACCGGGCTGATCAAGACCTGCACCCGGGCGACACCAACGTCCGAGGCAAGGATGAACAGATCCTCGGCGGCCGGATCGCCCATCGCCAGACAGCCGATCGACGCCGTCCCGCCGTGGATCATGATGTCCCCGCCAAGACGCGTGCGTCCCTCGCGTGCGGCATGCTCGCGGTCCTCAAGGCTCGGATAGGACACCCGCAGCGAGAGGTGGTACAAGCTGTTGGGATTCAGCGACTCGATCTCATACACGCCCTCGGGCACCTGTCGATCACCCTCGCGGAGCTTCGGCCCGAGCGTGCCGCTCATGCCGAGGATCGGCATGGTGTGCACTCTGCGCGTCGGTCCGTCGGCCGTTGCGCTCGCGTGCACCTCCAGCGTGCGCGTGCTCTTGATCGCAAGCAGCACAACCCGTGCCGGCGGATACGGCACCCCGGCGGCTCGGAAATCCGGCTGCCAGCGAGCTCGCGCCGCCGCCCCATACTGCGCCACCCGATCCGCCTCGCTCACGCGCGGACGCAGCGCCTGAAGCGCTCTCGCTCGCACCGGGGGCACAAGCACGACGCCCGCCAGTCCGATGCACCCACCCGTGAGAACAAGCCATGTCCATCGTCGCAGCGACATGCGTCTTCACCCCTGGCCAAGCTTCTTCAGCAGCATCTCCCGCACGGTCTTCGCGTCACCGGACGCGCCCGCGAGCTTCATCGTCTCGCCCACCAGCCGACCCACCGCCTGCAGCTTCCCGCCGCGCACATCGTCGGCCACCTTGGCGTTGGCCGCGATCACCTGATCGCACCACTTGTCGAGCGCGGCGTCATCACGCACGATCAGCATGCCTCGCCGTGTCGCCACCTCGCGTGGCGATGCGCCCATCGGCTCGCCGCCCATCTCGCACAGCAGCCCGAACAGCTCATCCGCCGACTGGGCGCTGATCTCGCCCCGATCGCGCAGCACCATGATCTCCGCGATCTGCTCGGCGGATATGCCCAGCGTGCTCACCAGCACCGCGCGATCCGGCGTGGATCGCTCGTTGGCCCGCTTTGCGCCCGATTGCAGGATTGCGTTGGCCGCGAGCTTCGCCGCACGCCCACGCTCGAGGCCAAGCGACACGCCGTGCTCGATCGCGGCGTCGTACATCAGGCACACATCACGCTCTTCCACGATCGCGGCCGCTTCTTTGGGCAAGAGGCCATACTCCCGCAGATAGCGCGTCGCACGCACCAGCGGCAGTTCCGGCAGCGCGGCCCGAATCCGCTCCACCGCCTCCACGCTCATCACCACCGGCAGCAGATCGGGATCAGGAAAGTACCGATAGTCGTCGGCCTCTTCCTTCTCACGCTGCACAAAGGTCTCGCTGCGAGCGTCGTCCCAGCCGCGCGTGGTCTTGCTGCCCGGGGTCATCTCGCGACCATCCATCATCCAGCGTCCCGGCTGCTCGCTCAACTCGTACTCGATCGCGCCCTGCACCGCCTTGAAAGAGTTCAGGTTCTTGATCTCCACGATCGGCGTCTTCACGGTGCGACCATCGCTCAGTTTCAGCACGCAGTTGATGTTCGGCTCAAACCGCATGTGCCCGCGCTGCAGAATCCCCTCCGTCGCCCCGACAAACCGGCACACATCCCGCAGCCAGCGGCAGAACACCACCACCTCGTCGCTCGTGCGAAAATCCGGCTGCGTCACGATCTCGAGCAGCGGCGTGCCCGCCCGGTTGTAATCCGCCAGCGTCCCCTCGATCGCATGCCCGCCGGGCGCTTCGTGCAGCAGCTTGCCCGCGTCCTCTTCAAGGTGCGCCCGGATGATCCCGATCCGCGTCCGCGCAAGCTGTCCGCCAGCTTCCGACGATTCAGCGATCGCCGCGTAGTTCACTTTCCCTTCCGCCGACATCGGCGGCAGTTCCACCGACCCGTCAAAGCACAGCGGCAGCTGATACTGGCTGATCTGGTAGTTCTTGGGCAGGTCCGGATAGAAATAGCTCTTGCGATCCCACCGGCTCATCGGCGCGATGCGGCAGTTGAGCGCAAGCCCGACCATCACCGAGCGTTCCACCGCCGCGCGGTTCATCACCGGCAGCGCGCCCGGCAACCCGAGCACCAACGGATCGATCAGCGTGTTGGGCTCGGCGTCAAAGTGGTCCGCGTGTGCGACGTTCGCCGCTCGCGTGAACATCTTGGTCCGCGTCGACAGCTCGACGTGCACTTCCAGGCCGACTTTCAGCTCAACATGGGCGATCTCGGGCATGCCCGATCGTACAACGCCAGGTCAACAGGCGTCCGACGCGAGCGTCACTCGCACTCGGCTGGCACGTGTGCCGAGAGCCATCGCAGATCATGAAAGAAGGCGGAGCGCCCCGCAGAAAAGGAGCGCTCCGCGACTCAAGCACGCGACGCACGACCGTGCGGCTGCGCTGGTGACCAAGTGACAAACCTGCCGCCGACCGGCGGCTCGCGCGCGTAGACCCCGCGAGCCGCCCTCCGCGGCCTCTCGTGCGCACGCCGGATGAAGCCGAGCTGCGCTTACGCCTTGTCTCCCGAACCAGAGACCAGCGCACGCACCTGCTCGGCCAGGTCGCCCTGGCCAAACACGAACGTCGCCTTCGTCCCGCTGAGCACGTCCTTGAGCAGTTCCAGCTCGCGGACACGCGCCAGCGTCGGGTTCTCGGCCAGCAGCCGGGCCGTGTTCGCCTGGCTGCGCACCGACGCCGTCTCCTCGCGTCGGCGGATGAGCTCGGCCTGGGCCTTGCGCTCCGCCTCCACGACCTGGTTCAGGATCGCCTTCATGTCGCCCGGCAGCACGATGTCGCGCAGACCGACGCTCTTGAGCTTCACGCCGAACTCTCCGGCGCGGGCCTCGAGCGCCTTGGACACCTCCAGACCAACGCTGAGCTTGTCGCCCAGCAGCTGGTCAAGCGTGCGGCCGCCGATCGCGGCGCGCAGCGCAAGCTGGGCCTCGCGATACAGCGACTGGTCGGCGCTCTCGGTCACGCTCACGCTCTTGAGCGCGTCCACCACTTGATAGACCACCGTCAGATTCACGCGCAGCGTGAGCTTGTCAGCGGTCATGATCTCCTGGCCCGAGACGTCGGCCGTCTTCTCGCGCAGATCCACCGTGCGATAGCCGAGCTGGCCCGCGCCCTTCCACAGCACGTGCTGGCCCGGCCCAAGCCGATCCACCAGCGCGCCGTTGCGGTACAGCAGCACGGCCGACTCCGGCACGACAGACACCGCCTCGAGATGATCCTGCGCTCCCTTGAGCTGCAGCACCTGATCCACGAGAGAGTGCTCGAAGCGCAGCGACTTGATGTCGAATCGCTCGACCTCGACTTGCAGCGGCTGGTTCCAGTAGACGTGGCGACCCGGGCCCAGCAGCCCGCTCAGTCGTCCGTCCAGCCAGACCAGAGCGCGCTGCGACTGCGTCAGGTCGATGACCGTCAGCTGGCCGGCGAGATCCGGGTCCTTCAGCAGCGCGTCCATCAGCGGGTGCTCGAGGCGGCTCTTCAGCGTGCTGACCACCTCGACCTCGGCCCGCGCCTTGCTGCGCAGGCGCGCCCACAGGCGATACTCGCCCGGACCAAGCGAGCGCACATAGTCGCCGAAGCGGAAGACCAGCCCACGCTCGTGCTTGCGGATGCGGACAGTGACTCGATTGAGGATCATGGTGTAGACCTTTCCGAAACGCGCACCAGGAATCTCCGGTGCGTCTGCCAACCAAAACAAATCAAACCAACTCTGAATGCACGTGCGAAGCCGTCGGATCGTGCTCGGCCCCGTGCAGGATGAAGCGGGATCGGTGCGTGCGTCCGGGTGCTGCGCCTTCTCTGTGCCGAGTCCTCATCCCCGCCGCCCGCGGCACCCTCTCCCCGGTGCGAGCGTGCCAGGATGATTCTTCGACGCTTCAAAGGCGTGTTGCCCGAGCGCATGCGTTCCGATCGCATGGCTTCCTGAACGGTCCGTGATGGGTTCGCAAGTCCTTCCGCCTCCGCCCGAGTCATCTCGGCCGAAACCGAGACAACACGCGCTCTGGCATCCGGCTCTTGCTCGCCCATCACGGCGGCCTCCGTGAACCAACAAGCCCCGCACGCACGTGTGAGATCGCCCTTGCGGGCGCTCGATCTGTGAACTCTCGTTCACGGGTGATCACTTGGGAGTCGAACCCAAGACCGACGGATTATGAACCCGTTGCTCTACCAATTGAGCTAGTGATCCAACCACGGATCGCGTTTTCGACGCTGTCGTCGGAACATGGCGGAGCAACGCCTATGGCGCAGAGGCCACGAGCGGCTCGCCGAGCCGGCAGCACAGCAATCGGTGGGGACAATGTTGAAACTCACAAACACTGTTCGGACATAATGACAGCACTCCTTGCGTCCACAAGGTTCGATGTAGCCGATGTGTTTCAGCACCCCAAAGGCCGCAAAACGATCGCGGCCCCGGGGAGGTCGTCCCCAGGGCCGCGGAAATCTGCTCGTTGCAGACCGCTGTCCTTAGGCCGACATCCTCCCAAACCCTGCGTTCTCCGCCGACAATGGCCACTGGTTGCCCAGATCGCCCATGCCGGGGATTGTGCAGCGTCCCGATCGATCGAGATATCGATCAACGGCGCCGAAGGTATGTGTGAATGAACCAGACATGCGAACCTCTTCCAAAAAGATGCGAGCTCGCCCCGCATCGGGCAGAAAGATAACGTGCCGAGCTGCAAAAGCAACTCGGCACGCGAAAAAACACAAGGTGAGTTGCAGTCTCAACTGCACCCGGAACGCTCCGAGCGCCAGCCGATTGTGCTCAGCAACCGCCCGCGAACCACGCGTTCAGGAAGTCGAAGATCGCATCCACCGTCGGCGCGCCCACCGGGTCGCCGCCCGTGTTCGCACTTCCGATCGACGCGAACCAGTCGTTCAGGAACGCGAAGATGTCCGCCACTTGAATGCCCGCGGTCTTGTCATAGTCCGCATAGCAGCACGGCGTGTTCGCCGTGCCCGACGCGTTGCACGTGCTCGACGATGACACCACCGCAACGCCCGCGCCCGATCCCGGCAGCACCACGCAGTTCGCCGTGTTCACCACCGTGTAGCACGTCGCGCCGCGGCAGCACACCTGGCTGATCTGCGGACATGGGTCCGTGATGCACGACAGACCCGCCGTCCAGTTCACCGCCGCGTTCGGGCAGTTGGCCTCGATCACCGTCGTGCATCCGCTCGGCTGGCAGCAGCGCCCGCCCACCGGGCAGATGCCGCAATCCCCGCCCTGCGTCCAGCTCAGGAACTCGGTCTCCACGCTGCAGCGCACCTGCGTGACATTCGTCAGGCATCCGCCGCTGGTCAGGCAGCACGTCCCCCTTGGCGAGCAGTCCGGAGCGCCGATGCCCGAGCACGTTGCGCCGAAGGTAAAGCCGAACCCGCCGGCCGCATCGCACGCCGCCTGATCGGCCACCACCACGCACGTGTTCTGCGGCGTGCAGCACGCACCGCCCGGCGTTCCGGTCGAGATCGAGAACACACCGCCCGCGGTGCGCAGTCCTTCGCCCGAAGAACCGACCTGGATCAGATACTGCTGACCCGCGATCGCACTGAACGTGACCAGCGCGGGCCCGCCCGGAAAGACGAACGTGTTGTCGTTGCCCGCGATGCACGTGCTGGGCAGGCAGGTCGCGCCGTCCCAGATCACCAGCCGAGCGTCAAAGTTCGTCGGCGTGCTCGCCTGCGTCGAGATCGTGTAGGTGTCGCTCGTCGGCGCAGTCCACAGATACCACGCGTCGTTGAAGACCTGGCCGCCGGTGAACGCCGCGCAATACGGCAGTGGGGGGTCAAGGTCGTTCGGATCAGTGTCGAAGGTTGCGGTCGCTCCGAGATTGGACCAGGTCGGCGCAGCGCCGCTGATGGTGATCGGAGCCGAGCACTCGTTGTTGCTCTGCGTCACGATGATGTCAAGCGTCGTCTGCCCGACCAGAGCGCCGCTGGACCCGGTGAAGGTGATCGACTTCGGCCCGGGCGCCACCGCTCCGCCGATGCTCGTGTTCAGCACGAACACACCGACTCCGCTGATGCCCATCGGTACGCTCGCCCCGCCACCGATAGAGGTGAGATTCGCGTTCACCCCGGACACGATCCCGCACACGCTGGAACTGAGCACCGTCAGCGTGATCGCCGAACCCGGCGCCCCAGCCGAAAGCGTGTTCGGCGTCAGCGGCCCCGGGTTCATGCTCGCTGTGAGCGAGATGCCATCATTGCGGGGCGACAATGCGTTGCGGAACACCGACGGCCTGCTGGTGCCCGGTCCGACAAGCTCAAAGTCGTTGCGATTGTTGTTCGTGTCCTGAAGCCCGCCGCACACGCGCCGCTGCCAGATCGTTGACGTGCTCGAGTTGCCGCCCTGGGCGTTGTCCGCGTACCCGGCGCCTTCGCGGCAATCGGCGCAGAAGGTCCCCGAACTCGTGCACCCGGCGCCGAGATTGTCGCCATACCCGAAGAAATCGACATACTGCCCCGCCGTGGGGCACAGTCCCGAGGGCAGCGCGGCGGCGTTCGACACCAGCGCGATCTGCCCGCGATTGACCGAGAAATCGAACGTCGGCGACAGCGTAATGTCCGCCGTTACCGCAAAGCCCGATGGAAACGTCGGCGTGAAGGTCTTGACCAGCAGATACTGCTTCGGCTGGATGATGCCCGAGAGGTTCCGGACAGTCCACGCGCCGGACACCGACTGATTCCGGAACTGCAGCGAATAGGTCGACAGATCCACCGGCATAGTGCCCGTGTTGAAAAGCTCGACAAGGTCCGAGTCCGGCCCGTCGCTGCGAGCCCCGCCTCCACCCCAGACCTGGCTGATCACCACCTGCGCGCCGGCGGTCCCCACCAGTCCGAGAGCGCCGCACAAGCCAAACACGAGACCCAGACAACGGGAGCGGGCCGACATCGATTCCTCCGAGCAGATGCCGCACGCTCTCACGGCGTGCGAGTGTGACGAACTGGACCATGGTTCCCGCGCACTCTGCGCGATCTGAGGCTTGGAGTGTTCCTCAGATATTTCATAAGAAAAGGCCCCTCCTGTTCGGAAAGGGCCTTTTGGCACGATTCTGTGAGTCCATCGGCCCGGGTTTGGTCCGGTTCCGAATCGCTCCATGCTCTCAAATCACTGCCGCGGCTCGGCCTGCGGTGACGCGCTGACCGGCACCAGCACCGGTTGCGGCTGCGGGAAGCAGCTCGCCGGTGGATTGGTGTAGCAGTTGATGAACTCCATCAGATCGACGTTGTTGGTCACGCCATCGCCGTTGTAGTCGGCGTTGCCGGCAAGGAACGCGTTGATGAACACGCTCAGATCGACCGGCGTCACGCCGCCGCTCTGGTCCCAGTCGCACGTGCACGGCCGAGGACACGCCGCGGGTGAGCACGGCAGGTTGTCCCCGCGGTACACGCCCTGGGCCGCGTCGCACCGCGCCCGCGTCGTCACCACGCAACTCGGCCCGTTCGGCGTCCGCACGCAGCAGGCGCCACGCGCCGCCGCCGGCGGACACACCGTCGTCGGCGAGCACGGCGTGTTGGCGATGAACGTCCCGCCGATCCGATCGCACACCGCCTGCGTCGTCGTCACGCACGCCAGCGGCGCGCCCAGGATCGACGGGTTGCAGCAGGCCCCGCGCGGCGCGCACGTGTCGTTCGTGCACGCCACGTTGTTCCCGCGATACACGCCCTGCGCCGCCGCACAGTCCGCCTGCGTCAGCACCTGGCACGTCGTCGTTCCCGCCGCCGGGTCACGCAGGCAGCAGGCCCCGCGCGGCGTCGGCTGCGGACACGTCGTTGCCGTGCACGTCGTGCCGTCGCCCCGATACGTCCCTTGCCGGGTGTCGCAGTCGGCTCGGGTCACCACGATGCACAGGACGTTCGCCGTCGTCAGCGCCGGAAGGCAGCACGCCCCGCGCGGGGTCGGCGGCGGACACGACGTGCTCGTGCACATCGTGTTGTTCCCCCGATACGTTCCGTTCCGCGCTCGGCAGTCCGCCTCGCTCAGGATCACGCACCCGGTCGTGCCCGTCGACGCGGCCAGGCAGCACGCGCCGCGAAGAGCGCACGAGGTGTTCGTGCACGCCGAGTTCGGGCCCAGCCAGCGGCCCTGCATCGCCGTGCAGTCCGCCAGCGTCTTGATCACGCAGGTCGATCCGCCCGGCGTCGTCGCGATCGGCACGCAGCACGCGCCCGTCGGCGCCGTGTTGCACGGATCGGGCTGGCATGCCGAGCCCGCGCCCCTCCACACCCCGCCGGCGGTGTCCCGACATCGCGCCTCTGTGGTGATCACGCACGGCACCAGCGGCGCAGTCGACGCCGTCAGACAGCACGCGCCCGTCGGCGCGGGCTGCGGACAGCTCGTCGGATCACACGTCGTCGCCGCCCCACGCCACACGCCCCCGGCGTCCGCGCACCCCGCCTCGGTTCGCACCTGGCAGAACGTCCCGTTGGGCGACGTCAGGCAGCACGCGCCGGTCACCGGTGGCGGTCCGCACGAGATGTTCGCGCACGATGATCCCGCCCCGAACCATCGACCGCCCGTCGCCCGAAGGCACTCCGCCTCGCTCGGCGCGATGATGCACAGCGGACCGGCAAACCCGTCCACGCAGCACGCCCCGGGCGCCAACCCTGGACACTGCGCCGCCGCACACGTCACCCCGACCCCGCGGAACGTCCCGCCCTGCTGCAGGCACAAGGCCTCCGTCAGGACCTGGCACGCCACCACCCCGGAGTTTGTCTGAAAGCAGCACGCCCCGGCGTTCGTCGGCGCAGGTTGCGCCGAAGCCGTTGACCCAATCAGCGCGGCAGCGCAACACAGCGCAGCGGCGCCCCCACGAGCCAACATCCTGGCAAGAGCGGACACGACCATCGGAACCTCCTCTGTCGAACGACGACCCACGCCCCCGATGTCCGAGAACTCCACCCGAACCAACGCCCCATTCCGAACCCATGACCCGAGAACCACCCTCACACGGACCAGGTCCGAGATTCTGAACGATCCAGATCATCCAATCTTGCCATATTGATCGCTTCTCGGCCACACTTCCCGACAACCCGCGCCGGCCGATGCGTCCACGGGCAGAACTCGTGACTCTTGGGCGACGTTTGTTCGCACGTCGTAAGGGTCGCTATTCACGGGCACCCGGCGAACCAGGCGTCCAGGAAGTTGAAGAGCTGGGCCACCGTCGGGGTGGCTGTGGTTCCGTCCGTCCCGGTGGCCGCCAGAGGGGACTGCTGAAACCAGTCGTTCAGATAGTCGAGGATGTCCAGGACCGTCACTCCCCCGATCTTGTTGTAGTCCGCGATGCAGCACGGGCTGGTGAGCGACGCTCCGTTGCACGCCACGCTCGTCAGCACGGGCACAACCCCGGCCGACACTCCGACCGGCGCGACGCACGCCGAGGCGATCACCAGCGCGCACGTAGCCCCCCGGCAGCAGGCCGTCGGGCAGATTTCCGGCCCGCACGCGGCGTCGGCGACAAACAGCCCGGAGCACCGCGACGCGTCGGTGAGCGTGCACTCGAATCGCGTGGACAGGCAGCATGCCCCGAGCGACGCCACCGGGGTGATGCGCATGCGGATGTTCCCCGCCTCGAACGCGCTGAAGCTCTGGGCCCGTAACGCGTATGTCGTCCCCGCGCTC
>DHLW01000194.1:862-37887 GCA_002405485.1 Phycisphaerales bacterium UBA4658 | reverse complement strand
CTCCAGCCCCTCCGGCACACGCGTTGTCGTCGCAGGCCAGCAGCGTGAACCCCGAGCAGTCCGTGGTCTGATACGCCAGCAGCAGCGTGTCGAACGACGATCCGCACGCGCTCACGCGATACCCCGCCGTGTGCGTCGGCGTGAAGCTGAACCACATCCCGCGGAACACCCCGCCCGCATCGTTCCCTGCGCACTGCCCGATGGGGGGCGCTGGCCCGTCGTTCAGCGAGGTCGCGAACGTGTTGCCCACGTCCACGCTCACGCCCAGTTGCAGCGGAATCGCCTGAGCGCACGCGTCGCCCGCGGGGATACCCGTGCACGTCGCCACGCACGTGGACCCCGCGGCAAACACCCCGGGCGCGGCGCACGTCGTCGGCAGCGTCGGATAGCACGCCCCGCCCGCAAAGCAGCACGCCCCCGACACCGGGCACGGATTCGTCGGCGTGCACGTTGTCCCAGGCCCAAGGAACACGCTCAACCCCGTGCATCGATCCGCGTCCACCACCGTGCACGCTCCCTGCACCGCCCCGCTGGGCGCACAGCATGCGCCCGGACGGCTCACCCGGAGCGTAAACGGTCCATAGTTCGGTGAGCTCGGCAGGCCGTCGGTGCCCACACGCACCACGCAGGGCACCCCCGCCACGAGATTCGCCGTCGCCCGCCCATGCCCGAATGTCCCGCAGGCGTCGTCGTCGCACGCCAAGAGGTTCGCCGCGACCGCCGGGCAGCCCGTGTGCACCGAGATCGTGGAATCGAACGCCAGCCCCGACGCGCACAGCGAGAACGTCCACGCACCCGTCGTCGGCGGCGTGAAGCGGAAGAACACGTCCAGCCCGCCCGCAGCCCCGCATCCGCCATCGGTCGTCGTTGCCCCGGCGACCGTCCCCTGCACCGCAAAGGGCTGGTCGCCCGTCGTCGAAATCTCCTCCGCGCCCACGCAGGCGTCGTTGGGCGGCGGCGCAGGCGTCGGGCACGGGTTCGTCGGCGCGCACACCGCACCGAGCAGATACGTTGACCCCACGCCGGTGCACTCGCTCTGCACGCCCACCGTGCACGAGCCCTCCGGGCGGCAGCACGCGCCAAGCCGCGTCACCCGCAGCGTGATCGGCCCGCCCACCCCATCGCCAACGCTCGTCGCGCTCGCGATCCCCACGCGGATGATGACGCTCTGCCCGGCGCTCAGCGGCGGACTGGCGGCGATCTGCGCAAGCTGCCCCCCAGAGCACCCGTCCCCGGCGCAGTCCGCGCCGGGAGTGCCCGTCAGCAGACGCGTGCTCTGCGCCGTCGGACAACTCGAGTGCAGCGACACCACCGTGTCCTGCTGCGCCGACTCGCACGTGCTGAAGCGATACGCGCCGTCGGCCTCCGGCGTGAAGCGGAAGTACACGTCGCGCCCGTTCGCGTCGCCGCACCCCGCGCCCGTCAGAATGCCCTCGACCGCCGCCCCGAGCAGCGTCGCGGTCGCCACTCCGCCCGACGACGGCACGGGAATGGCCTGCCCGCACGTGTCTCCCGTCGGCGACGCCGGCTGCGGACAGTTGTTCGGGCTGCACCCGCCGCCCGCGATGAAGGTCGCCCCCGGCGGGCACGACGCCTGCACGTTGATCGAACACACGCCCGCTGTCGCGCAGCACGCCCCCAGAATGCCCGTCGTGAGCGTGAACGCGGCTCCCGTCGTCGCGTTGAACGCCCCGCCCACCCGGATCACGTACGCCCGCCCGGCCTCAAGAGTGATCGCGTTGATCTGTCCGTGCCCCCCGCACGACGGCGACGCCGTGTCGTTGCACGCCACGCTTGGCAACCCCGCCAGATTCGCCCCGGTCGCCGGGCAATCCTCGTGCACGCTCAGCACGCTGTCCCAGTTCGTCCCCGATCCGCACAGCGACAGGCGATAGCTCCCCGTGAGCGTCGGCGTGAATCTGAAGAACACGTCCTTGCCCACCGGCAACGCCCCGATCCCGCACCCCGAACCCTCGCTCGAGGCCTGCGCCGCAGTCCCCGTCACGACTCCGCCGCCCGGCGGAATCACCTGCGCGTTCTCGCACAGGTTGTTCGCCGGGGCGCCCCCGGGCGCCGTGCACGGATACGGCGAGCACGCGCTCCCCGGCACATACACGTTCCCCGCCTGACACTGCAGCGGCGTCGGTTCGAACGTGCAGTCTCCATTTGGCCTGCAGCACGCCCCGGGCACGATCAGCCCCACGTCCAGCGTGAACGACCCCGTCGCCGCAGTCGTCCCCCCGGCGATCCGAACGACATACTCCGTGCCCGCGGCGAGTGTCACGATGCTCCGTGCGTGCGCCGTGTTCGATCCGTCGCACGCCGGTGACGCCGTGTTGTTGCACGACCCCGCCACCTGGTTCGCGATGCTCGCCGGGCACCCCGTGTGCACGCTTACCAGAGAGTCCCACGCCTGCGCCGAGCCGCAGAGCGAGAACTGATACGTTCCGGCCACGCCGGGCGTGAAGCGGTAGAACACGTCCCGCCCCGACGGCACGCTCGTCGTCCCGCACCCCGACTGTCCCTCGCTGCTCGCCGAGGCCGTCGTGCCCGTGATGCTCGCCGGCAGACTCGCCGCATCGATGACCGTCGCGCTCTCGCACGCGTTGTTCGCCGGCGCGCCCGTCGGCGGCACGCACGGATACGGCGAGCACGTCGCCCCGGCAAAGAAGCTCGACCCCGCCCCCGTGCACGCGCTCTGAGACGTCTGGAAGCAGTCCCCGCTCCCCCGGCAGCACGCGCCCGTGCCGTCGACGCGCAGCACGTACGCCCCGCTCACGCCACCTGACCACGTCTGCACCCGCAGCAGATACGTCACGCCCGCCTGCATCGGCACGTCCAGCGACGAGCGTTCTCCGCCGCACGCCGGTCCGGAGTCGTCGTTGCACGCGATGATTCGCCCCGCGTCGCCGATCTCCTGGCACGAGGACACCGCGAACACCGTCAGCACCGTGTCATGCGGCGGGCTGTCGCACAGCGACACCCGATACACCCCGGGAAGCGACGGCGTGTACGTGAAGAACACCCCGGACTTCACGCTTGCCTGACACGCCGGCGCAGCCCCGTCCCCGGAACTCCCCGCCGCGGCGTTGTTGCCGCTGAAGGGCGTGCCCAGCGTGAGCGCGATCGCGCCGACGCACGTGTCGTTCGCCGGCTGCGCGTTGGCCGCCGCCCCATGCCACCACGCCGCGATGGCGCACGCCACCGCCGCCCGCTGAATCCATCGCTCGCTCGTCCATCGACCCACCGGCGTCCACTCCATCGGACCATGCCCCCGGATCCTCCGATCCGGCAACGCCCTCCCACCATATCACGCGAGCTTCACCGCCGCCCGAAGCGGGGCTTGGGAGCGGGACTTCGGCACGGGGCCCCCGATCATCGCGCCGCTCACCCGCATCCGCCCGCAAACCACGCGTTCACGAAGTTCACCAGCGAAGAGCTGTCGGGCGGCATCGTCCCGTTGCCGTCAAAGTCCGCCAGCAGATCCCGCGCAAACCACGCGTTGATGTAGTCGAACAGGTCCGACGCCGTGATCCCGCCAACCTTGTTGAAGTCCGCCCGGCAGCACGGAGCCGTCACGTTGCCCGCCGCGTTGCACGCCGTCTGCATCGCCACCCATCGCGTGTTCGTCCCTGTGCACGCCGTCTGCAGCGTCACCGCGCACGTCGCCCCGCGGCAGCACGCGCCGGTCAGGATCGGGCATGGATTCGGCAGGCACGTCGTCCCAAGACCGCGGAACGTGCTCGGCGACGTGCAGTTGGCCCGCGTCACGATCGAACACGCCCCCGCCGACGTGCAGCACGCACCCGTCGGCTGCGGACACGTCACGCTGCCCGTCCCCGTGCACGTCGTCCCCCCGCCCTGGAACACGCCCGGGCAGAGCTGCTGCAGCACCACCGAGCACGCCCCGTCGCTCAGGCAGCACGCCCCGCTCACCGCCGCCGGACACGGATTCGGCGAGCACGGTTCGTCCGTCAGCCACTGCGCAAAGCCCGTGCAGTTCTGCAGCAGCGTCACCGTGCACGCTCCGCTCGTCAGGTTGCAGCACGCCCCCGTCCGCGGCTGCGGACACGGGTTCGGCGTGCACGAGCCGCCGTTGGACCACACGCTCGGCACCGTGCAGTTCACCTGCGCCGGCAGCGTGCACCCGCCGATGTCCGAGCAGCACGTGCCCTGCGGCGGCGGCGGGCAGGGATTCGGTGTGCACGAGCCACCCAGCGTCCACGTGTTGCTCGCGCCCGTGCAGTTCGGCTGCAGCACGAACGTGCACGCCCCGCTGATCGAGCTGCAGCACGTTCCAAGCGCCGGCTGCGGGCACGGATTCGGCGTGCACGAACCACCCAGCGTCCATGTGTTCTGAACACCCACGCACAACGCCTGCGCCGTGAACGCGCAGCCGCCCGTCGTCGAGTTGCAGCACGTCCCCTGCGGGGGCTGCGGACATGGGTTCGGCGAGCACGCCCCGCCCTGCGTCCACGTCTGACCAGCTCCCGTGCACTGCACCTGAACCACAAACGTGCATCCTCCCGTCGACGCCACGCAGCACGTCCCGAAGATCGGCTGCGGACACGGGTTCGGCGAGCACGAGCCCCCCTGCGTCCACGTGTTCGTGGCTCCCGTGCACTGAAACTGCGTCACAAACGAGCACGTCCCAGTCACCGCGCTGCAGCACGTCCCCTGAGGGGGCTGCGGACACGGATTCGGTGAGCACAACACCCCGTCCGTCCACACGTTCGGCGAGGCGCAGTTCGCCTGCGTCGTGAACGTGCACACGCCGGTCGTCGAGCAGCACGAGCCCTGCGGCGGAAGGCACGGATTGATCGGCGTGCACGTCCGGCCAGCCGTCCACGTGTTCCCCGACGCACACGTCGTCTGAAACGTCACCACGCACCCGCCCAGAGACGTGCAGCAACTGCCCGTCGGCGGACACGGCGTCGGCGAGCACGTCGCCCCCGCCACCCATGTGTTCGGAAACGCGCACGCAGCCTGCGTCGTCTCCGTGCACGTGCCGTTCACGTTGCAGCACGCCCCGGTCTGGGCTCGCGCCGCCGCCGGCGTCATCGCCAGCACCGCCGCCACGCCCAGCAACCACAGAACCCGGCAGCAACGCATGCGCATCCGCAGACCTCCACACGACACCGGCCACCAAAGACCCGACCACAACGCCCGAAAACCAGATCGGTCGGGCGATTGTTCGTATCCCCCATTGGACCACACGCCCACCCCAGCGCCAAGCCAATCCCCCCAAATTTCGTCAGCATCCCCCGGCAAACCACAGGTTGAGATAGGTAAACACGTCCTGCACGTCCGGCGTGCGCACCCCGTCCCCCTCCACCGCCGCGTAGGGACTTCCCCCGAACCACGCGTTCAAATACGCAAAGATGTCCTGCACACCGATCCCGCCGTCCTTGTCAAAGTCCGCGTGGCAGCACGGCACGACCCGTACCCCCGGCGCATTGCACGCCGACGCAACCACAAACTGCGAGCCCAGCGACCCCGCCGCGCTGGCGCACGCCACGCTTGTCGACTCGGTGCACGTCGTTCCGATGCAGCACGCTCCCGGGCTAGAACCGCACGTCGCCGGGCCGCAGGTCGTCGAGTCGCCCGCATACGTGTTCGCGCACGCCGTCGCCAGCGCCACCTGGCACATCCCCGCACCGTCGCAACACGCCCCGTACGCCGCGCTCGAGCTCTGCACGACAATCGTGAACGCGCCCGTCATCGGCGTGCCCGCCGGTCCGCCCGCGCGATACCCGGCCACCCGTATGAAATAGGTTCGCCCGGCCTCAAGAGCCCATGTCAGCGTGGACGCAAACCGATTCGCCGGACAGAGCGTCGGCCCCGCGTCGTCGTTGCAGACCAGCACATCGCTCCCCGACCCAGGGCATGCCGCGTGCAGCGAGAGCACCGTGTCGATCGCGCTCCCGCACGTGCTGATCGTGTACGACCCCGTGCTCGCCGGCTTGAACCGGTACCACACATCCGCCCCGCCACCGGATCCGCTGAACGTCCCGCACAGCGTGGCCGGCGACACCGTCACGTCCGTGCCCGCACCGGCGTTGCTCGACACCGTCGGCACATTCGCCGTGAGCATCGGCACGCCCGACCCGCACTGGTCGTTCATCGGCACCCCGGTGAACGCCACGTTCAGCGTGAACGGGCCCGGCGCCACGTTCCCGTCGTACGTCCCAACGCGCAGAATGAACGTCTGCCCGGCTGGGAGCGACACCACCAGCCGCGACTGCAGCCCGCACGCATCATCGTTGCACGCCCCCGTCACCTGGTTCATCCCGCCCGTCGGACAGGCCGTGTGCAGCGAGAGCACCGTGTCCAGCCCGCTCCCGCAGGTGTCCAGCACATACGTGCCCGCCGATGCCGGCGTGAGCGTGAAGTACACGTCCACACCGCCCGTCGCACCCACGCACGCCACGTCTATGGCGTCCCGCGTCGCGTCGCTCAGGTCTCCCAGCACCACCCCGCCTCCCGCCGGGAGCGCAAACATCGAACCCGCCGCTCCGCACGCGTCGTTCGGCGGGGGATCGGCGCGCGCCACCCCAGAGAGCGCAGCCACGCCCACAAGCGCCCACGCGCTGCACACCCGGCGCAGAGTTGTGCATCCACCATCCGCAGACACCGATGCCTCGTGGCTTGCAATCCCGAGTTCCAAGTCCGACTCGCGGCGAGGGCCTCGCCGTGGACAGAACGCCCACGTGCGTGAGTCATTCCAAAATACCCCGGCACATCCTCGCGTACCAGACAGAATCGTGCCGGTTCCACACCTTCTTCATCTCCCGCTCCCACAAGCGTGCCAATCTGGGGGGGTCGTCCGCCCGCCCCAGACTCGCCCGTTCGACCCATAAGCCGAATGATCCCCCGTGCCCGTCCACGCCGACCTGCCCCAACGAACCCCCGTCATCTGCGGTCCCACCGCCGGCGGCAAGTCCGATCTCGCCCTCGACCTGGCCCAGGCATGCGCCCAACGACTCGGCGTCAATGCCGAAATCGTCACCGCCGACGCCTTTCAGATCTACCGCGGCATGGATATCGGCACCGCCAAACCGCCCACGCTCGAACGCAGAGGCGTGCCCCATCACCTCGTCGATCTCGTCGACCCCAGCCAGTCTGCAGACGCCCGCTTCACCGTCGACGACTGGCTCACCCTCGCACGCCGAGCCATCGACGACATCCGCGCCCGGGGGTGCCTGCCGATCGTCGTCGGCGGAACACATCTGTACATCAAGGCGCTCCTGGATGGCCTCTTTGAGGGACCCAAACCCGATCCCGCACTCCGCGCAGCGCTCGCACTGCTCTCCCCAGACCAGCGCCGGTCCGAGCTGGAACGGGTTGATCCCCTCGCCGCGGCTCGAATTCACCCCAACGACGATCGCAGAACCATCCGGGCCTTGGAAGTCTTTCGTCTCACCGGGGTTCCGATCAGTGCGCACCAGCGCCAGTGGGACCAGGGTCAACCAAACGACCAGTTCCTGCTGACCATCCTCGACTGGCCCGCCGACGCTCTCAACCGGCGCATCAACGCCAGGGTCAAGGCCATGATGGAGCGTGGCCTGCTTGAGGAGGTCCGGGCCCTGATCTCCGGCGGCCGCCTCGGCCCGTCTGCGCGTGAGGCCCTGGGATACAAGCAGCTCGAATCCGTCGTCCGCACGGCTCTCAATGCCTCAACATGGCCACCGCCACCCTCTCAGATCGAGGCCGCCGTCGAGAGCATCAAGATCGAGACGCGCCGGTTCGCCAAGAACCAGCGAACATGGCTCCGACGTCTCGGCACCACCCCCGGCGCGGTCCGAATCGACGCCGCCACCATGCCGCAGACCACCTGGGCGATGACCGTCCTCAAGCACCTCGTCCATACACCCTAAAGAAGTGGTCTGTTGATCCACGCCGGAACTCTGAGAGCACTTTCTGAAGGAAATACGGATTTTGTATGGTGCAGAGTCGTTGCTCTTGGGCGAACCGCGCTTGACAAACCAGCGATAGAGCATCTACCACCCGGGGTGCCGGGGGCTATGCAGGTGGGTTGTCATCCGAAAACCCGCAGATTGCCGCGCATCTGACCGATCAGGCTTTTTCTATGGCCAAGGGCACCGCTCCATCTCGACGCACTTCATCGGGTAAAGGAGCCAAGGGGCGGGGGCGAGGGGCCGCCAAGCCCGACGATGGCCGGGGCATTCCCGGGCGCTCCGCCGTCGACGCCGATGCCAGCCCCGGCCGCAACGCTGAGGGCAAGCAGCTCGTCATTGTCGAGTCACCGGCGAAGGCCAAGACGATCAACAAGTACCTTGGATCAGATTTCGTTGTTCTGGCCTCTGTGGGGCACGTCCGGGATCTGCCGGAGAAGAGCCCGAAGGGGAGCAAATCCCCTGTTCCGGGCGTGGATCTGGACAAGGACTTCAGTCCCACGTATCAGATTCTCCCCGGCAAAGAGAAGACCATCACCGAACTGAAGCGGGCGGCGAAGAAGGCCCGGGAGATCTGGTTCGCCACCGACTTGGATCGGGAGGGCGAGGCCATCGCCTGGCATCTCGCCGAGGAGCTTGGGATTGATCCCGAGCAGGCCAAGCGGGTGATGTTCGCGGCGATCACCAAGGAGGAGATTCAGCGGGCCTTCAGTCAGCCGCACGCGATCAATATGGATCGGGTGAACGCGCAGCAGGCCCGTCGGCTGGTGGATCGCATCGTGGGATACCAGGTCTCCCCGCTGCTGTGGAAGAAGGTCGCCCGGGGACTGAGCGCGGGGCGGGTGCAGAGCGTCGCGGTGCGTCTGGTCGTTGAGCGTGAGCGCGAGATTCGCGCGTTCGTGCCCGACGAGTACTGGGTGATGTCCGCGAACTTCGCGCTCTCGCCCGAGCAGGCGGCCAAGCTCGGCCCATCCTGGCGTGCTTTCATGGGGGCCGTCGACGACAAGGGCCAGCCCGATCCGCCCAGCGGCAAGGCCCAGCTCGCCTGGCTCGGCGAGCACGGGGCCATTCCCGCCGAGCTCGTCGAAGTGGGCGGGGAGAAGTTCGAACTCGGCGCGCCGGGGAACGCGCCAGCCGATCTGTCGGCGAGGGTGCGCGACGTTGCCAAGCTCGCCGGACTGAAGATCGAGGACATCCGCACGACCGAGGACGCCGAGGGACGCGGCCCGGCGAAGTTCCGACGCGTGGTCCGCGGGAGCGTGGATCCGTCGGCAAAGTACGCCATCTCGTCGATCGAGACCAAGCGGACGACGCAGCGTCCGCCGCCCCCGTTCATCACGTCAACGCTGCAGCAGGCCGCGAGCACGCGACTGGGCTTTGCCGCCCGCCGAACCATGCAGGCCGCTCAGGGCCTCTATGAGGGCGTCGACATTCCCGGCGAGGGCCCGGTGGGGCTCATCACCTACATGCGTACCGACTCGACGAACCTGTCGGGTCAGGCGCTGAGCATGGCCCGCGAGTACATCGAGCGGACGTTCGGCCCGAAGTACCTTCCCGCGAAGCCCAACTTCTTCTCATCCAGCAACAAGGACGCGCAGGAGGCCCACGAGGCGATCCGCCCGACGTCGCTGGAGTTCCCGCCAAGCCGCGTGAAGAACGCGCTCAAGCCCGACCAGTTCCGCCTGTATCAGATCATCTGGGAGCGCTTCGTCGCCTGCCAGATGACCCCGAGCGAGTGGGATTCGACCACGGTGCTCATCACCGGCGGCACCAGCCCCGCGAAGTCCTGCACCTTCAAGGCCACCGGCCGAACGCTGGTGTTCGATGGATTCCTGCGGGTTGCCGGCGTGCCCCCGGCGGCGGACATCGCCACGCTCCCCGCGCTGAGCGATCGGCAGCCCATGCACGCCTTCAGCATGGACGCGACGCAGAAGTTCACCTCGCCCCCTTCGCGCTACAGCGAGGCTTCGCTCATCAAGATCCTGGAAGCCGAGGGCATCGGGCGGCCCTCGACGTACGCGTCGATCATCCAGACGATCCAGGATCGCAAGTACGTCGAGCAGATCGATCGCCGCATGTACGCGACCGACCTGGGCGAGGTCGTGACCGACAAGCTCGTCGAGGCCTTCCCCAAGATCATGGACGTGGGATACACCCGCGACATGGAGGCCGAGCTGGACAAGATCGAGGAGGACCACCTCGACTGGGTGTCGATGCTGCACAAGTTCTACGGCCCGTTCAAGCAGGCCCTGGACGACGCGCTGGACACCATGACCCACGCCAAGGCCGAGACCACGCCCGCGCCCAAGCAGTATCGCTGCGCCGTCTGCCAGAGCGACCTCGTGTATCGCTTCGGGAAGAACGGGCGGTTCCTCTCCTGCTCGAACTATCCGAGTTGCACCTATGCCTGCCCGGTCGATCGCGAGGGCAAGCCGAGGCCCGCGGAACACGTCAACATCGCCTGCCACAAGTGCGGCGGGGCGATGATCAAGCGCAACGGGCGCTTCGGGCCGTTCCTCGGCTGCGCCCGCTACAACGACGACAAGCACCCGCAGGGCCCGTGCGACGGCATTCTCAACATCGACGCCAAGGGCTTCGTCACCGCGCCCAGCCAGCCGCCTCTGCTCACCGACCTGCCATGCCCCAAGTGCCAGTCGCCCATGAATCTCCGCGATGGCATCCGCGGCCCGTGGCTTGGGTGCTCGCGGTTCCCAAAGTGCAGAGGCCGCGGCAAGTGGGCCGACGTGCCGGAGCCGCAGCAGAAAGCGCTCGAAGCCCAGCTCGCGGCCCACGCCAAGGCGCACCCGATCCCGATCATCCGCACGCTCGACGGCAAGCCGCTCACCGACTCACGCGGCAAGCCGTTGCCCGACGCTCCGCGTGTCGATGCGCTCAGCCAGGGTGAGGCCATCGCCGGCAAGCGTCGCGACGACGAGGACGAGTCCGAGGCCGCCTAGCCGGCACGCGGAGGCAGACCATGACGCTGAACACCGCCCTGGTCATCTCAGCCGTCACGGTCGCGCATGGCATTCTGGTCATGGGCGCCGTCCGGTTGATCGTCCGCAGCACCATCGGCGAGCTTCAACGGCAGTATCCCGCGCGGACGCCGTCCCCGAACTCCGTCAGCAGGAGCTTCCAGAGTTTCGCCTTCGACATCCTGAACCTCGGGTGGTGCGTGCACGTTCATGCCGATGAGTCGTACCTGCACCTGCGGCCGGCGTGGGTTGCGCGGGCGATCGGCGGCATGCGGGCGATGTCCATCCCTTGGGACGCCATCGCGGTCAAGGGCAAGGCCACGCTCAGATACGCCATGCTCTCAGCCCGCGTGGGCAACGTCACCATGGTCGGCCCGGCGTGGTGCCTGCGCCTTGCAGACGCGGGCGACGCCGGATCGGGGGGAACGCCGGAATCCCCCGCTCCCAGCGGCCGAAACCTCCCAACTTGACACCCGCGGATCCTCGAGCGAGTCGAATCCTCGGCGAACGTGAGGCATGATTGGGAACCGCGTCGTCACGATCGTCGGACGTTCTGGCATGATTCCTGGCATGACCTCTGGCATGACTTCTGGACCGGCACACATTCTGCGCTCGGCGTTCCTGGGTCTGCTTGGGTGCATGCTCCCGGTGATCCCGGCACAGGCGCAGCCGACCACGCCCAGCGTCGACCATCCAAATCGATTCGCCGTCACCAACGCGCACGTGGCCCGTCGGTTCTTCCAGCTCGCGACCACGCGCCGGGTGGACATCGCGATCATCGGCGACAGCAACACCCGCGGGCAGCTCATCTCCGGGCATGAGGACGGCATGGGCCGGGCGTTTGCCGCTCGCTTCGGGACCTATGCGACCCGCGTCGATCCGGTTGCCGGGCAGGGTGGGTGGGTCGGCGGGGTGCAGGGGATGTCGAGCTATCAGATCAGCCCGTTCCTGAGCGCGACCAGCGCGCCGTACTGGGTCAGCAAGTTCGTGCTCACCGACCAGTTCATGCCCAGGGCCGGCGCCTGGCTGCCGACGGGCGCGATGCTGGGCTTTGACATGAACGCGGGCATGATCCTCAGGCCCGATCACACGATCGGGATCGAGGGGCCGCTCCGCTACCACCTCACCGACGTCGGACTCGGGCCGGCATCCGCCGGGTTCATCTCGCTGAGCGCACGCGAGCCCTGGCCGGCACCAGTTGCAAACCAGTTCGCCAGCGCTCCGTCATCGTGGACCAGCGCGGGAACGCTGGGCGCGCCCCGGTCGCGGTCGTTCGACATACCCCCGGGCCCGCGCGGCACAGGACTGGCCATCGTCCCCGTCGACCCCGCGCTCGATCGCTATGGCGCGGGCCCGTTCGCGCCCATCTGGCACCGCCTGGAGCGCACCGACAGGCCCACCGGCACGGCATACTCCCCGCTGTGGTATGGCGGGGGTCGCTCCGCACGCGACGTCTGCGAGACCTTCTCCAACCTCGCCAGCGTCGATCCCGCCGCCAATCAGTACCTCGTCGAACTCACCCGCCAGCAGAACGCCTCTCCAGTGCTGCTCGTGCACATCATGCACGGCGGGAACGACGCCAACTTTGACGTGCCGAGTCTCGGCTCGGCCGGTCCGTTCCCGTCCAACACCCGCGAAGGCCACCTGGACAACATCCTCTGCATCATCGAACGCGTCCGGGCCATGTGGTTCGAGATGCGCAGGCCGATGGAGAACCTGTACTTCGCGCTTGGGCCGTATCACCCCCGGGCCATCGCGCCGGAGTACCAACTCGCGTTCGAGGCCGCCTGGCGCGACGCCGCCATCGGCGACGAGCACGTGTTCGTCGTCGCCGGGTCGATGCTCTCCACGGCTCAGGAGTTCCAGGCCCGCGCGTACTTCGCCGAGCCGACCGATCCGGCCCATCTGTCGATCCCCGGATATCGCGCCTGGGGCCAGGCCGCCGTGGACGCGATGATCCTCGCCGCGTGCCCGGGGGACTTCTCGCTCGACTCCCGTCTTGATGCCGGCGACGTCTTCGCGTTCTTGAACGCGTGGTTCGACGGGCGTGTGACGGCGGACTTTGATTACTCCGGCACCCTCGACGCCGCCGACATCTTCGCCTTCCTCAACGCCTGGTTTGCCGGGTGCGACTGAGCCCTGCGCGCCGCACGTTCAGGCCGCCGGACATCCTGCTGCCACTGAAAAACCCGCCGACGGTATCATCTGCATGCGGGAGGCAACCATGCGCGTGCAATCATCGTTCGCGGCGTCGGCAACTCGGTCGGCGGGCCTGTGTGTGATCGTGCTCGGGTCGCTCGCCATCACCGGGTGCACCAAGTATGTCACCCCAGGCGCGGGCGCGAGCTTCCGAGACATCGGGGTTGACGTCCCCTCTCCCGCCGCCCAAGCGCAGGATGAGCGCCGCGCCAGCCAGACCGACTTCTCCGTGCAGGAGCGGCTGGAGCGCAAGCCGCTGGCCAGGTTTCCCGCGGCGATCGCCATCGCCAGAGTGCAGAGCGCGGGGTACTCATCCTTCACCGAGCGTTCCCACGGTTTCGGCGCATACAGCGTGGTGACCACGAGGACGGTTGAGAAGGACGAGCACGTGCGCCGCCTCTCCGGACTGGAGCAGGTGCAGGGAATTGCCATGCTCAACCGGCTGGTCATCCCGAATCGGCTGGAGTCGGACAAGCAGCTCCGCGAGGCCGCCGCCGCGGTGCAGGCTGACCTGCTGTTCATCTACACGCTCGACACCGTGTTCGACACCGGCACGACCGTGCCGGCGCTGGGCGTGATCACCCTGGGGCTGTTTCCGAATGAGAAGGCCAAGGTCACGACGACCTGCGCGGGCGTCCTGATGGACACGAGGAACGGGTACGTGTACGGGCTTCTGGAGGCGAATCACCAGACCGACGCCCTCTCCAACGCGTGGACCAGTCGGGATGCCATCGACAAGGCCCGCAAAGTCACCGAGCAGCACGCCTTTGACAAAATGGTCGAGCAGTTTCCCGGCCTGTGGTCGGGCGTTGTCGCGCGGTACGGTCCCGCTCGGGCGGCGGCGTCGCCCTGAGCCGGGATGAACGGCGGTTCAGACCTTGACTGTGTCGCCCGAACCGGCATGCTCTCGATCATCCGACTCGCGAAGCTCGGCCAACGACCCCGGCTGCTGATCCAGCCACTCCCGCAATCCGGCGCGGTGCGCGATGCGGGCGAGTTCGACCCGGGTCCCCGTGTTGAGCTTGGCCCCGAGCTGGCTGCGGTGCCATTCGACCGTCTTGTCGGACCGGTAGATGCGCTTGGCGATCTCGTGATTGGTCAGGCCATCGCCGATGAAGGCGAGCACTTCCAGCTCGCGTCGAGACAGCGTGGCGAGCGAGCCGAGGTCGAAGTGCCGAAGCGTCACAAGTTCCGCGTTCTCCGGCTCGCGTGCGCCCGGAAGGGCCTGGGCCGGCCGAACGATCATCGCCGCCAGCCGGATGGCTCGCCCGGCCTGATCGTCGGGCATGGGCAGGATCGTCCCCCGAAGCTCAAGCCCCTGCCACAGCTCCGCATACACGACCGCCCGGTTGCGCTCGATGACTCGGTACACCAACCCCACCCGCTCCTCGCCCGCAGCCCCGGTGACAAACTCCATGAATGGCCGACCTTCGATCCCGCTGGGCGGACGCTGTGCGTACAGCTGCGAGAATGCATCGGTGCACTCCACGATTCGGCCATCGCCGGACAAAACCGCGACTCCAGCCCCCGTAGCGTTCAGGAGCGCTCGGCACTGCGGATAGACCGCCTGGTCCTTGGTGTTCTGCGCGTTCATGGCAGACCTCCATTGAGTTGTCGCACGGTCGCGGTTCTCGGCTCGCCCATCACGGACGCACCGAAGCACCGCGTTCCATGCTCACCCCCCCCTCCGGCCCCTCCCTCAAGTCGGTCATGTCCCCCCGTCTGACGCCGTTCCTGCACGGCTCGGCTTGCACGTCACGCTCTCTCCATCCATTCTACCGGCTTTCATCTCCATTCGAGCCGAGATCCGCGTGCCGCTGGGCTGATGGTGCTGTCACCGGGTCGAGTCAGCCACGACGCACGAATGCAGGCAGTAAATCGGTCATTTCGGTCCACGTTCGTCACGGGTTCTGAAGAAAATCGGTCTTTGGGAGGGGGTTTTTGAATCTGACCGCGTTTCTCGAGCTTGGAAGAGGTCCGCCGAAGACAACACCACGCCCCGGGTAGGTGGGGCGTGGTGTGGGATCGATGACCTGTGTGTGCTCAGGGGCTCCGTGGCGGGTGCTGGTCTATGGGCCATGACCATCGACCCGTCGGCACCCGGCTCATGGACACCCGGCAAAGTAGAGATTCAGGTAGTCGAAGATGTCCGCGACCGTGATGGCGTTGTCGCGATTGATGTCGGCGGCGCAGTCGGGCGTCGTTCCCGGGCCGGGCTGGCCGTTGGTGTCGGGGACGCGATCGTCGACGGCGACAAGGAACGAGTAGTCCTTGGGCGTGCCCAGGATCGTCGAGACCTTGGTCCACTCGTCAAGGCCGACCGTTGGGCCGTAGATGAATCCCTGGTAGAAGTTCACAAGGCACGCGCGGGCGCAGTCGCGGTTGTGCAGGAAGTAGGCGCGCTGGGCGATGCTGCCGGTGGAGAGCCCGAACGCGCTGAGCGCGTAGGTGCGTCCCGGCTGCAGGTTCAGGTCGATGTTCCCGCAGAACTGCAGGCAGAGCACCGGCAGCACCTGATTGTCGATGGTCACGGTGCGACCGGTGTCGATCACGCGCGAGGGCGTGAGCGTGCGGATGGGCGTGAAGCCGGCGGGCTTGACCCCGCAGAGCGTCTCGTAGATCGCCAGCCGCGCCTGCGGGCAGTTGCTGGCGATGTACGCCTCGATGTAGCAGAGCCGTCCCGACGCGCACGGCGGGATGACGAAGTTGTCGGCGGTCCGCGCGAAGGTGACGTTCTGTCCCGCGCTCACCGCGTCCAGCGACGGGGTTCCCGTGTCGGCGAAGGTGCCGTTGTCCAGCAGGATCTTGCAGCTCTCGGCGTCGACGCAGAAGTTGAAGTCGGTGCACCCGATGCACCCGGCGCACGCGCCGGGGCCGGCCAGCGAGACCCAGTTCGGGATGCCGTTGATCGCGCTCTTGAACGCACCGGGGCGCCCCTGGATGACCGGCGATCCGCCGCCCTGCGGCGTGCCGGCGGTGCCCCAGAACCACTGCTCGTTGGCGTCGCCGGTGCCCTGACCGATGAGCGACACCCAGGAGCTCTCGCCGCCCTTGAGCCAGAAGTCCGTCAGGTCGAACTCGACGTGGAGGATCTTCTTGCCCTCGAAGGTCTGGCCGGTGTCGGTGATGCGCGTGGCCTGCGGGATGACCAGCCGCGGGTTGTCGGCGGGCAGCCCGTTGCAATCGTCGTACAGCTCCAGCCGCGCCTTGGGCAGGGTGGAGTCGGTGATGAGCTTTCCGGAGATCCGGTTGATCTTGTACATGCGTCCTGGGGGGAGGTAGAAGTCGTCCGCGGCCCGATAGTCGAAGGGGATCGGAGAGACCCCGGGCAACTGCGAGAGCTGCGCGCTGCGACGATCGAACGGCCCCGAGCCGATCGGGCAGCAGGGATCCTGCGGCGGGGGCGGCGGGGCAAACTGCGTGATCACGTCGTCCAGGAACGTGTCCAGGAACTCCACGTACCGGAAGTTCGCCGGATCGCCGATGCGATTGGTCGCCCGGTAGTCGACGAACACGAGCGTGCCGTCGTTGCTGGCCCCGAGCATGAGCCCTTCGCCGTCGATGCCGGACTGGTCGAGGTTGAGCGTCGGGACCTGGGCGGACCAGTCGATCTCGGAGACGATGACTGGCGGATTCTGGAACGGATCGATCTGGGCGTGCCGGCGTCCGCCGCTGAGGATGAGCGTGCGCGACCAGGGGTCGTAGACCAGCCCGTGAGCCGCGGGAAGGCCGGTGATCAGCCGCGTGGTGACGAACGTGTTCATGTCGATGCGGCCGAAGTTGCCGGGCCCGTTGGAGGGGCTGGCGGTGTAGTAGACATCGTGCCCGCCGGCGGGCAGGGGCACGAAGACGAAGCTCGTGATGGTCGTGTCATCGCCGCTGAGGGTGTGACCGATGCCTGGTCCGAAGGGATTGAGGGGCATCTCCCCGAGCGGACCGGGCGTGCCGTTGACCCAGAGCTTCTGGCCACCCGGATCCATGGAGAGGTGGAACGCCCCGGGGACGCCCGAGGGCTGGGTGACGAAGGTCGCGGTGTTCGCGGACTCGTTGATGGCGATCTTGTGGACCCATCCGAAGGTCTGCCCGCCCACGAACAGGTCGAAGATGCCGTCGCCGGGGGTGGCGTCGGGCGCGAAGACGATGCCGTCGGCTCCCAGGACGCGTGTGACGCCGACGCGCGGCCCGTAGCTGATGGTTCCAGCCGCGCGGTCATAGGTGAGGGCGAAGCGTCGGACGTTGGTCTCCTGGAAGTCCGCCGGATTGTCCAGCGCATAGCGGGTGTAGTAGATGTTCTTGGAAACGGTCTGAGCCGCCGCGATCGGCGAGAGCAGCGCGGCACAGAGCGCAGCAACCTTGCACGACACGGACCACGTTGATCGCACCATCTGAAAGTCCTTTCCGTCGCACCACGACGCGTGACCGGGGACGGTCAGTCCCCCAGCGGCGCGGTGCAGTTCCCGCGATAAAGCCCGCCACGACGCTCTGGCCTCGGTTCGGGTTGCCGCACGATGTCACGTCATCGCGCGGCCCGAGGGGCGGCGTCGCCGGCATACGCACACGATGTTCATCGCCCGCCGAACGCAGACCTCAAGGTCGCGGCAGGACTCATCCCTTGGGACCAACGCACACGCAGTCGGCCGTCGAGCCGTTCGCCGCGGATGAGCGGCGAGACTCCACTCCTCCAATCTACCAAGTCTGGCCACGGGTTCAAGACGGAGTTCTCCCGAATTGCATGAGGCACCACCCGTTTGGGGTGTTCTGCGGTGGCGGGGATGCGTGCGTGAAGCCGGTTGTATCATGGCGATGCGGGCGCGGAGCGCCTCGAAGACTGGAGCAGGAAGCGACGATGCCGGCGGTCACGGATACACGCGAGCGATTGATCGAGGCGGCGGGCGAGCTCTTCTGGGAGCGCGGGTACGCGGGTGTGGGGCTTGCCGAGATCGCGTCCGCGGCTGGCGCTCGCCAGGGCAGCTTGTATCACTTCTTTCCGACCAAGGACGATCTGCTGCTGGCGGTGATCGAGCGCCAGAGCGTGCTGATTCTGGGAGCGATCGACTCGGCGATGTCCAGGCACGAGCCAGGTGTGGAGCGCGTGCTGGCGGTCTTCGAGTTCTACAGGCGCTTCATGGAGCGCACCGGGTGCGGGCTTGGGTGTCCGATGACGAATCTGGCGGGCGAGGTCGCCGACGCGTTGCCGAGAGCCTCGGCCCGGATTGCGGCGTTCAACGCCGCGCTGACCGATCGCGTGGCCGGCGCGTTGGAGGCGGGCGGCTGGGTCCGGCCCGATGCGTTTGCCCGGGCGCTTGTGGCGATGGCCCAGGGCGCGGTCACGCAGGCGCGTGCCGATCGGACCGTCGAGGCCGTGGATGCGGTGATCGAGGTGGCCTCGGTGATGCTGCGTGCAGGGCCTCTGGCCGCGGCCCCGGATGGGCGTTCGGCAAGCCCGGAGCGATGCGCCGTTCAGGGCGCATGAGGGGCGAGGGTGCGCTCGGGATTGGCGTAGACGCTCGGCTGGCCGCCGGTGTTCTCGCGCCACACCTGGGCGTTTGGCACGCTCCCGCCGATCGCGGTGGGAAACCTGCTGCCATCGATGAGCGCGACGTGTCCGTCGGCGAAGACCGCGTTCGCCGAGCCCTTGCCGCCGGGGTGGCGATACCCGATGCGTGAGTTCGTCTCGCCCAGCCGGTTGTTGCGCTGGCGTCCGGCGTACACCCCGTCGGCGGCGGCGACGAGCGACTGCGGCCGGACGAACTGCGAGAGCCGGTTGAAGCCCATGAACATGCCGCGGGTGTCCGGGCCATAGCCCACCGAGAGCGTGTAGTACTGACCGGGAGTGATGTCGACGACTCCGCCGATGGGATTGTCGGCATTGATCCAGTACGCGACCCGCAGGATCTTCTCCATCCCGCGATCGGGAATGGTCGTCGGCGCAAAGCCCGCGCCGGTGCGGATGCACGGCCAGTCCATCCAGCCCTTGGGGTTGTCCGGGTCGTTGCCGGTCTGGCCCGCGAGCAATCCGGGGACGTCCTTGGCGTCGGGGCAGGTCAAGGGGGACTTGCGGAGTTGCACTTCGCCCGCGCCTTGGAGATACCCGTCGCGATCCAGGATCGGTCCCCAGCCGTCGAGCGGAACGCCGATCCCGCTCGTGCCGGTCATCGTGTACGACGGGACGACCTGCTCGCGATGGTCGACGGCGTAGAGCTCAAAGCCCTGACCCGCGCCGCGGAGCGCGGCGGCGCACACGACGGTGCGCGCCTGCTTGCGCGCGGCGCCAAGAGCGGGGAGGAGAATGCCCACGAGCAGCGCGATGACGGCGATCACCACAAGCAACTCGATGAGTGTGAAACCGGTTCGGCGTCGCATCGCTGATCCCTCCGAAGTGTCGTGCATCGACCAGCGATGTGTACCAGCCCGGACGCGCGCGTGTGGACCGATCTGAACGATTCAGATGAGTTTGCCAAAAGAAAATGCCCGGCGAGCGAGATTCGCCGGGCGTGCGAGAGCATCTGAGATGTGGCACGGGCCGAGGGCCGCGCCTTTCCATCAGCAACCGGCGAGATACGCGTTCATGAACATGTCCAGATCGGTCATGTCGACGCTTGCGTCCTCGTTCAGGTCGGCGGACATGCTGTTGCTGCTGTAGGCGGAGTAGAACATGTCCACGTCGGCGGAGTCGCGGAGGCCGTCGCGATTGAAGTCGGCCATGCAGCGCTGGGCGAGAACGTTGCGGGCGACGTAGCGACCCAGAGCGAATCCGGCGGCGTTGCCGTCGGTCGCGTCCATGCGGTAGTGCACGCCGAGGTAGATGCGGCTGATGCCGTTCTCCACGCCGGCCTGGCTGAAGCTCGTGAAGGTCCGCGGCGGGTGGTTGGGGAGCGCGTTGTAGAACGGGTCTTCGGAATCGACGGTGAAGGTGATGTCATCGGTGCCGAAGAACTCGGCCATGACCGCGGCGTGGGCCGCGCCGAAGGTGGCGTGCCCGCTGATCCACGCCGGGAACGGGGGCGTGAAGGTGTTGAGCGGGTTCCAGCGCTTGTCCTGCACGGTGGCGGGGTTGTTGTCGGCGTTCGCGCGTCGGATGGCGACGACCGGACGCCAGAGGTCGATGGCGGTGTTGTACTTGGCATCCCAGGCGACGATCGCGGCATCACCCATGGCCAGCCCGACGAGCGCGAACAGACGGGCATTCTCCTTGAGCGTCAGTCCCTGATCGCGCGAGACGGTCTGGGTGATGGCGAACAGGTGGCCCGGCGGCTTGTACGTGCCGTTGATGTCGTTGGCCCAGAAGAAGGCGATCTGGGTCTGCTCCTCGGTGCGCCCGGACCCGAAGCGCCGGCCGATGGCCTTGACCTCGTTGACCTGCTCGGCGTACTGCGGGCTGGCCAGCAGCGCGTCCATGGTCTGGAACCCGCACGGGCCCATGGTCGGTCGGAACTGCGTGGTGCGCTCCATCGCAAACGGACGAACGAATCCCCACTCGGCATTGCACTCGGGATTGAATGATGGAGGGGAGGGGACGTAGTTGCCAGGACCGGGAAGGAACTGGTAGGCGATCGGGGTCTCGGACCCGTCGCCGGTGCGCTCCAGCAGGATCTGGGCGGCCGCCCGGTTCCCGACACGCGTGCCCTGGTTCTTGGCCGGGCCGGACGGGATGAGCGAGCGACGCGCAATGTACTCGCTGGTGAGCTCCTGCGTGGAGTTCGGGAACAGCGCGAGCATGGTGCGGTAGGCGGCGGCGATCACCGCGGCCTCCTTGGAGGCGGTGATGGGAGCGTCGACGTAGTCGATGTACGGCTCCCAATCGCGGTCGATCGAGTTCACGGCCTCGAAGACCGCCGCCTGCACGATGGCGCCGGAGCGGGCCAGCGGGCCCGGGCAGCCGGTGCCAAAGTCCTCCCGGAAGCGATCCAGCAGGACGTTGTTCCAGTGAATCACCTCATCTTCGGGCGTTGAGCCGGCGTGCGCCGGCGCGAGGCACGCAAGCAGGCCGACCGCCACGAGCGCGGCGCGAGAAAACCGAATCATGATCTGTTCTCCAACTCAGAAGTGCTGACGGGGTCGCGTCGTCACGGCCGGCGCGACGGATGGCCCTCGCACATCGTGGGGAGGGATGCGAATAATCTACCCTCACCTCGGCAATTGGAACATCAGAAACCGCCGTTTTCGCGTCGCCGGCGTGCTTCTGGGGGATCTGGAGTGTTCTCGGACCAGGGAAAACACTGGTCGCGATCTGATGACTCGGAGGCGAAGCGACGGAGTCGCGGCCACCGAAACGGCTCCGGGGCGGGGCCGGAAGTTCCTACACTGGCGATCCGCACGTCCTTGAGCAGACCCAATGGCCTACACCCCGAAGTTTTCCAAGCCCGTTCTGACCGCCCGGATCCCGAGCCCGCCGTTTGGCGAGTTCAAGGATCGGCACATCGTTTCCTACGATGAGTACGTCAAGACCGGCGGGTATCAGGCCTTGCGCAAAGCGCTGACCATGACCCCCGACGCGGTGGTGGAAGAGGTCAAGAAGTCCCAGCTCCGAGGGCGTGGCGGGGCCGGGTTCCCGACGGGGCTGAAGTGGACCTTTCTTCCCAAGCCGGGGCCGGATGGCTCGGGCGGGCAGCGGTATCTGGCGATCAACGCCGACGAGAGCGAACCGGGCACGTTCAAGGACCGGCTGCTCATGGACTTTGATCCGCACCTGGTGCTCGAGGGCATCGCGATCGCCTGCTATGCGTGCCGAATTCCCACGGCGTTCTTCTACATCCGCGGCGAGTATCACCATCAGGCCAAGGTGCTCGAGAACGCGATCAAGGAGGCGTACGAGCACGGGGTGTTCGGCAAGCAGGGGCTGATGTCGGGCTCGGCGACGCAGAATCCGTTCAACGGGGGCAAGTGGGCGGTGGATTGCCACCTGCACCGCGGCGCGGGGGCGTATATCTGCGGGGAAGAGACCGCGCTGCTGGAGGGGCTCGAGGGCAAGCGTGGGTGGCCTCGGAACAAGCCCCCGTTCCCGGCGATCAAGGGGCTTTTCGGCAAGCCGACGATCATCAACAACGTGGAGACGCTTGCGCACCTGCCGAGCATTCTGGAGAACGGGTCGGCGTGGTTTGCGACGATGGGGACCGAGAGCACGTTCAAGGGCGGTGCGCCGAGCTATGGCACGAAGCTCATGGGCGTGAGCGGGCACGTGAACCGGCCGGGCGTGTTCGAGTTTGATCTTGGCATCAAACTCCGCGATCTGGTTGAGCAGTACTGCGGGGGCATGCGCAACGGCAAGAAGTACAAGGGCGCGATTCCCGGCGGCGTGAGCATGGGGATTCTGGGGCCGGATCAGTTCGACGCCGAGCTCGATTTCGACATCGGCCGAAAGTACAACGTGCTGGGGCTGGGCACGGCGTGCCCGACGATCTTTGACGAAGACACCGACATGGTGGCGGTGGCCCGGAACATCTCGCGGTTCTTCAAGCACGAGAGCTGCGGGCAGTGCACGCCATGCCGCGAGGGCAGCGGATGGCTGTACCAGCTCATGACGCGGATTGAAGAGGGTGGGGGTCGCACCAAGGACCTGGATCTGGCGCTGGAGATCGCCACGAGCATGGGGAGCATGCCGGGGACGACGATCTGCGGGCTGGCGGACGGGAACAACTGGGCGGTGCGGACGATCATGAACAAGTACTGGGACGAGTTCACGTCCCGGGTGAAGCCGACGTTCGTGCCGGTCAAGGTGACCGTCGGGGCCAGCGCCTGAGCAAAGCGGGCGATCGCCGATGGGCGAACGCCGGCCGGGCTGGTCGGCGTGATCCATCCGGCGACGCGCCGGCGTATCTGATACCCTCCGCCCCGCTCCTTTCCGGAGGCCGGCAGTTGAAATCCGTCGTGGGTCGCTCCTGCTCGGGCTCGCCGGGTTCGGACCGGCGGCCGCAGAGCAAGGGCTGAAAGACCAGCGCATGGGCGACAGCAAGCGATGAACACACTCGGCGTTCAGGACAGCCGGGGCCGGGGCGGATTCGGCAGAGATCCCGTGGGATGGATGCCGATCGTGATGATCGCGATCCTGCTGGTCCATCTGATCGACCTGCTGGACGAGACGATCCTGCAACTGGCCTTTCTGCCACGGCCCGGCGAGCCGATGCGGAACTGGTTCACGTGGACAGTCGTTGGAGCGCTGATCGTGCTGGCGAGTCTGGTGACCAGACAGTATCGCCGTCAAATGCGGCAACTCCGGGCCAATCACGAGGAGTTTCGGGCCCTTGCGCATCTGGCGCCGGTCGGGATCTTTCGAACCGGCGCCGGCGGCGAGTGCGACTATGTGAACGGTCGCTGGACCAAGGTGACGGGGATGACCCTGGATCGCGCACGCGGGCACGGCTGGGTCGACGCGCTGCACCCGGAAGACCGGGAGCGCGTCGGGCATGCGTGGTACGAGGCGGCGCGGCTGGATCGCGAGTTCCGCGATGAATACCGGTTTCAGAGGCCCGATGGGACGGTGACCTGGGTCGCGGGGGCGGCGCTGGCGCTGCGCGAATCCAGCGGCGCGGTGGCCGGATATCTCGGAACCGTGACCGACATCACCGCCCTCAAGGACTCCGAGGCACGATTGCGGGAGGCGGCGAAGATGCAGGCCGACGCGGCGGCGCGGGAGAAGCTCCTGCGCCGCGAGCTTGATCATCGGGTGCGGAACAACCTCACGTCGATCCTCGGGCTGCTCCGCATCCGCGAGCATGACGCCAACACCAAGGCCGACGCGATCGCCGCGATTCGGTCGGCGGTGCAGGCGTTCGAGCGGGCCCACGACCTGATGTCCACGGCCCAGGGTGAGGTGACGGTGACGCTGCTGGTGTGGCAGCTCGCGCAGACGCTGGCGCCGTTGGAGGCCCACTCGCGGATCACGGTTCGGGGAGACCACGCCGTGCTCTCCAGAGATTCCATCGGACCGATGTCGATGATCATTCAGGAGCTGGTGACCAACAGCATCAAGCACGGAGCGCTTCGGGATGCAGACGGGCGCGTGGTGATCGACTCGATGTCCATGCCCGGGGAGCGGGAGGGGCTGCGGTTCATCTGGGATGAGCCCGGCAGACCCGGGGTGCAGCCCGACGAGATGGTCGAAGGGACGGGCATGACGATCGTGCGGACACTTGTTGAGCGGGAGCTTGGCGGGCGGTTGAACGTGCACACGCGGGGAGAGTTCCGCGTGGAGATCAATGTTGAACTGCGCTCCCACGAGCGCGGGCGATCGCCGCAGGCCGAGGATCGAGGTGGCACATGATGCATCGGCGGCAGAGTGAGAGCGTGGAATCGCCGGCGGCCGCGTACATGTCGATGGACGTGCTGGTCGCGGAAGACGAGATGCTCGTGGCCGAAGAGGTCGTGGGAATGCTCAAGAGTCTTGGCCACCGCGTGGTTGCGCAGGTGACCACCGGCGAGGCGGCGGTGGAAGCGGCGACGCGGCTGAACCCCGACGTCGTGGTCATGGATATCCGGATGCCAGGGCCGATGCAGGGGCTCGAGGCGGCGCGGGTGATTCATGAGAAGCTGGGAGTGCCGGCGGTCGTGCTTTCGGCGTATGCCGATCCGCCGCTGATCGCCGAGGCCCGGACGTCCGGGGTGTATGGGTACGTGCTCAAGCCGCCGAATGCAACCCAGTTGGCGGCGGTGCTCGACGTGGCGGTTGCGCGGTGCAGTGAGTACATGCAGAAGGCCGAACGCGTGCAAGACCTGCAGAGGCAGATCGACGAGCGACGCGAGGTGGAGCAGGCCAAGTGGGTGCTCGTGCGGAACATGGGCATGACCGAACCCACCGCCCTGAAGACCCTGCAGGACGAGGCCAGACGCTCGCAGCAGCCGCTGGTGACGGTGGCGCGCGGCGTGATCAAGCTCGGCCGCATCGCCCCGACTCAATCCCCCAAGCGATAGGCATGAGATGGCCAGTCGTGGCCGGTACAGTCTGAGGACATCACGCGGGCTGGTGGTCTGAGGCCAGATCGATCGTGGCACGCCGATTGCAGTCGGCTCCACGGTCATTCCTTTGGAGAAGCACACGATGCGTTGTACCAAGATGTCTCTGGTGTCGTTTGTTGTCGGGTCGGCGTTGAGCGTTGGGGCGTTGGCGCAGCCGACGGATCGTCCGGCGGCATTCACGCAGGCGATCGGCGCGGCGGCGGCGCTCTCGCCGGGCCTGAACTTCTACGAGGCCAAGCTCGAGAACGACGACGGGGTCTGGCTGTTTGACATCGAGCTGTTCAACTCGGCGGGGACGCAGAAGACCGAGTACGAGATCGACGCGACGACGTTCGCGGTGCGTTCGACCGAGGTCGAGTCCACGACCGCCGCCGAGCAGGCGGAGTTTCTGGCGATCGCGGCTCTGCTTGGCGGAGCCGGGGTGACGCCTGCGCAGGCGATCACGGCGGCGACGCCGCGGACGCCGGTCGGGGCGCGGTTGTCAGAGGTGGAGCGCGAGATCCAGTCCGGTGTGCTGGTGTACACGTTCGAGTTCGACACCGGCGCGCGGGTGCGGATCAGCGCCTCCAGCGGGATGCCGACGACGCCGGGCAATCCGAGCCCTGCGCCCGGCCCGAGCGATCCGACGGTGGATGCGATCCTCGCGGCGGCTCTGGGGCGGCACCCTGGGGCGACGATCCTGGAGGTGGAGTTTGAGGCCGACGACCAGCGCTGGGAGGTCGAACTGGTGACCGCGAACGGGACGCCGCGGAAGCTGCGGATATCGACCGCCGGCGTGATCATCTCGGATGATCTGCGGAACTCGTCCAAGGAGGACAAGGCAGACGACCGACTCAAGCGGAACGCCCAGAACGGCGCGACGGTCTCGCTCTCTCAAGCGGCGCAGATCGCCCTTGGGGCGGCTCCGGGGGCGACGGTTGTGAAGACGGAGTGGGCGTTCGAGCGCGGCGTGCTGGTCATCCGGGTGGATCTGGTCGATGCGGGCGGGCCCAGGACCATCCTGGTGAATGCCCAGTCGGGCGCGATCGTGACCCCGACGATCAGGCCCCCGGCTCCCCCGGAGCCGCCGGCGCAGATCGGACTCGGCGCGGCGATCGCCTCGGCCCTGGCGGCCAATCCGGGGACCGTGGCCATCGAGGTGGAGATGGAGCCCGAGGGCGGTCGCCAGTTCTACAAGGTGCGGACGCTCTCCATCGGTCTGCCGCTGCGGCTGCGCGAGAGCCTGGTGGACGGCAAGACCGGCATGGTGCGGAGCACGGCCCTGCTCCCGATGTCCACCGACTTCCTGAGCAAGGCCCGGCAGATTCGCAGCCGCCTTGGCCCGGGGACGATCACGTTCGCCGCCGCGGCACAGGCGGCGATCGCCGCGCTCGGTGAGGGTGTGGTCCGAAGCATCGAACTCGAGCCCGAAGATGGCGGGTTGGAGTACGACGTGGACGTGCAGGTCGGCAGCAAAACCTTCGAGCTGGAAGTGAATGCCCAGAATGGGGCGGTCAAGCCGGAGTAAAGCCCCTCTCACTCACACAGGAACGCACTCGACCTCTCGAACTCGGCATGGCCGATCGAGAGGTTGTGCTTTTTGGCGATCAAAACGTTCAAAATGCTTGACTGTGGAATGAGAGTGTGGTAAGACTGGCGCGGCACTTGATCACGTGGAGGTCGAGTGTCGGATGGGCGAGGAGCGGGAAGCGCTTCGACGCCCGCGCATGCCCACAACCTGGTTGGCGTGACCGAGACCGTCACTCCCGGCGCTGCCGCGGCGAGCGGTCGGCGTGCGCGCCAACCCTGGGCGTGAGTCGGCGACATTCTCGGCCGCGACGTCGGATCGGCGAGCGTTCGTTGATTCGGGCGGTGTCGCGGCATGGATTGGCGAGCCCGCTCGGACTCGCTCGAGAGACTCGCGCACGGCGAGTCGAGAGAGAGGTGGCAGATGCGGATGAGGACAATGAGCGTCGTGGGCGCGGTCGTGGCGTTGTCGGGCGTTGGCCCCGCCCTCGCGGGCGACGACTTTCCACCCCCGTGGCGCGGCACGCCGGGATCGACGTTTCAGAAGTGGCAGTTTCTCCCGGGAACGGACCCGACCCGGCCGGAGATGGTGGCGAATCCGGCGGGGCAGCCGTTCCTGCAGCCGGGGCCGGGGACGGTGTATCTGGAGATCGCTCCCGGCACGAATCCGTCGACCGGTCCTGACGGGCTGGGGGTGTGGTGCATCGATCCTGGCGGGGTGCTGCTGTTCACGATCCCGAACTTCATGGATCTGACGATGGAGAAGCAGATCTACATCCAGTACAAGTACTTCAGCCCGGGCGCCGAGCCGCAGTTCATGATTCTGGATGCGGCGGGCGGGATGATTCCGACGACGCAGCCGTTTGTGTGCACCCCGAGCCCCGGGCACATTCCCGGGCAGTCGTACTCATGCAAGGACTACCTGCTTCCGTTCTGTCCGGGTCTGGAGGTCATCAAGGTGACGAATCCCGATCCGGTCAATCCGCTGTACCTCGATCAGATCGTGATCGACACGCGGTGCATTCCCGCGCCGGGCGTCGGGTCGGCGATGCTGCTGGCCGCGGCCGGGCTGGTTGTGAGGAAGCGCACGTAGGCCGCCACTTTGCCTAAACACCCACGCGGGGCCAGTCGGGTCCACGTCCCGATCCCGCGTGGGTGGTTGATCGGCGCGATGGTGGGGAGGTGCCGACGATGCAGATGGCGGTGCCCGCGGGTCATACGATCGCCCATGCACGCGATTCGGATCACGACTGGGATGCTGGCGCAGATTCTCGGGGCTCGGCTGGACGGGCCGCCGGACGTGGTGATCACGGATGTCGCGGGGATCGACAAGGCCCGGAGTGGCGCGCTGACATTCGTGCGATCGGCGCGATTCGCGAAGCTCTGGGCCGAGAGCAAGGCGTCGGCGGCGGTGGTGACGAACGGGATCGATGTGCCGGGTCACGATCCATCGGCGCGTGCGTTGCTGCACGTGAACGACGCGGACCTGGCGATGGTCAAGCTCCTGGAGATGGCCGCGCAGACCTTGCCGCAGCACACGCCGGAGGCGGGTGTGCACCCGACGGCAGTGGTGGATTCGACGGCGAAGATCGGATCCGGGGCGCGGATCGGCGCCAACAGCGTGGTCGGGCCTCGGAGCGTGATTGGCGATGGCGCGGTGATCATGCCGTCGGTGACGATCGGCGCGGATGTGAGCATCGGCGCCCAGACGGTGCTGAACCCCGGGGTGGTGGTGTACGACCGGTGCACGATCGGCCCGCGGTGCATCCTGCATGCGCACGTGTCGATCGGGGCCGATGGGTTTGGGTTTCGACCAGACCCGAGCGGGCGCGGGCTGATCAAGGTGCCGCACGTGGGGACGGTGGAGATCGGCAGCGACGTCGAGATCGGCGCGAACTCCTGTGTGGATCGGGGCAAGTTCGGCCCGACGACCATCGGCGACGGAACCAAGATCGACAATCTGGTGCAGATCGCGCACAACTGCCGCATCGGCCGGAGCGTGATCATCTGCGGTGTGACGGGCATCGGCGGGTCGGTGGTGATCGGCGATGGGGTGGTGATCGCCGGGTGCTGTGGAGTCGCGGACAACCTGACCATCGGCGCGGGCGCTCGGCTTGGCGCCAAGACCGGGCTTCTGGAGGACGTCCCGGCGGGACAGACCTGGACGGGGCTGCCCGCGGCTCCGCACAGCCAGCAGATGCGGTCATGGGCGGCGGTGCGCAAGCTGCCGGAGGTGCTCAGGGCCCTCAAACGCGGGGGCGGAGCGGTGGGGAAAGCGGTGGAGATGCACCGACGGGATCTGGAGCGCTGAGCCGAGTTCAGCGGCATCCGGCGAGCCAGATGTTCAGGAAGTCAAAGACATCCTGGACGGTGGAGTTGCCGCTGCGATTGACATCCGCGGCGAGGTCGCCGCGCATCCAGATGAAGACGAAGGCGTCGATGTCGGCCATGTCGGCCGCGCCGGAGAGGTTCCAGTCGGCGACGCAGGATCGCTCGCAGGAGTCGGCGACGAGATTTGCGTTGTAGTCGGTCTCGACTCGGGAGGCGATGTCGCAGGCGTCGGTGATGAGGTTCTGGTTGCAATCCACGTCGGGGGGCGAAGCGTCGACGAGCTTGGCGAGTCCGCCCGGGCCGACGGTGTACAGCTCGCCGTCGGCGTCCTCGCCGAAGCCGTAGATCGAACTGCCGATCTGCAGCGAGCTTCGGGTGGAAGATGGGCTTTGGGGATCGAACTGCTGGAACGCCCCGCCGGTGCACGACCCGAAGACGTATCGCCCTCTGAGCCAGGGAATGGCCGAGCCGCGGTAGACCGTCCCGCCGATGATGCAGCGGTTGAAGACCGTGGCGATCTGAAAGATGGGGAAGGTGAGCGTTTCGGGGTTGGGTCTTGGGTTCGGGCATCCGAAGGACTGCGACATGAGTCCCTCGAAGCACGGCCAGCCGAAGTGCTGACCCCCGGGGGAGGAAGCCGGGATGAGGTTGACTTCTTCGAATGAACTGGCGCCGACGTCGGCGATGAAGAGATCGCCGGTGACGCGATCGAAGCCGCAGCGGAAGGGGTTGCGGAGGCCGATCGCGAAGACCTCGGGCAGGTAGGGGCCGTTTACGAAGGGATTGGCGGCGGGAATGGCGTAGGTGCGATCGGGATCACTCGGAAACGCGTCGGTGCGCACGTCGATGCGGAGGAGCTTGCCAAGGAGGTTTGTGGTCTGCAGGATCGTGTTCTCCCGGAAGTGATCGCCGAGCGCGAGGTAGAGGAGTCCGTCGCGGCCAAAGCCGAGCCACCCGCCGGAATGCTGCACGGGTTGGGCGGGCACGCGAAGGATGATGGTCCTGGAGGCGGGATCGAAGGTGTCGGGGCTCGTCGCGGAGCGGGTGAATCGCATGATGGCGCTGGTGGTGGTCGGCCCGCTGAGGCCGGCGGGCCCGAAGACGTAGATGTGTCCGTTGCGGTCGAAGTCGGGATCGCAGGCAAACCCGTAGCCGGCGTTGGAGCTGCCGAAGTTGGCGATGGTGAGCGCGGCGGTCTGGCTTGCCACGCCGTTGCGGACGATGGTGACTCGGCCAGAGAGCGAGAGGGAGAAGATCACACCCGGATCCGTGGGATGGCCGGCCATGGCGACCTGAGCCCCGAAAGGCACGGGAATGGCGACGCTTCGGATCGCACGGCCGCAGGGCTGGGCGTGTGAGGGGGAGCAGATCAGGCACGCGCCGACGAGCGCGAACAGGATGCTTCGCATGGGAACGCCTCCACTGGCACCCTGTACGAGCGGGGAGTGGGGTGCCTGCGCGGCGGAGGGCGTGGGTTGTGACTTGGCCGCTAGAACGGCAGGTCGAAGCTGAAGGAGAAGACGCGTTCGCGGTCTCCGTCTTCCTTCAAGATGGGGAATCCGAAGTCAAAGGCGAGCGGGACTGGGCCGATGGCGGGGACGTAGATGCGCAGGCCGAGGCCGGCGGAGACGCGGTACTCGTCGAAGCCGATCTCATCGGTGACGGTGCCGGTATCGACGAAGCCGACGACGGAGACGATGTCCTGCCAGACGGGCTGGTTGATCTCGACGCCGGTGAAGAAGCCCCATGTGCCGCCGACGGGATCGTCGCCGACCTGCCCGTTGTCGTTGCGGATGCCCTTGGGGCTGACCTGACGGAAGTTGAACCCGCGGAAGGAGGTGCCGCCGAGGTAGATGCGTTCGAAGACCGGGGCGTTGTCGCTGCCTTCGGGGATATAGGTGGCTTCGGTCTTGAATGAGAGGATGGTCTTGTAGCCGAGGAAGGACTCGTAGACGGGGAAGAAGACGATGTGTGAGGCGTTGAGTCGGGTGAACTCAAAGTCGCCGCCCATGGCGCCGACGCGTTCGGCCTCGAACTGGAGCCGGGAGCCCTTGGTGGGTCTGAAGCGGGCGTCGACGGTGCTTCGGGTGAGCTGGAAGCCGATGCCGGTGAGGGCGTTGTTCCCTTCGACTTCGAAGAGGTCGACGGGTGCGTCGGACTCGATGTCCTCGATCCGGATGTTCTCGGCGCGGAAGAGGACGTTGCCGGCCCAGCGTTCGCCGAACTTGCGTCCAAACCCGAAGCGGAGGCGGAGTCGATCTTCGTCGTACTCGTCGTACCGGCGCTGGCGGAAGCTGCCGCCGATGGACCCTGAGTAGTCGGAATCCAGGAGGTTCGGATCGGTGAGACCGATGGCGTATTCCTGGACTTCGGTGCCGGGGGCGAGGGTGATGTTGAAATCCTGTCCTGCGCCGCGGAAGGCCCGGCCTGCGAGGAACTCGCCGAAGGAGTCTGGGACGTCGGCGACGTCGAAGTTGCGCTGCCGGAGGCTGATGAGGCCGGTGACGCCGGCGTCGGAGTTCACCGCGGCGCCGAAGCTCAAGGAGCCGGTGTTGGTCTCCTGCACCTCGATGAGCAGGTCGCGATAGCCGGGCTCGGCGGGGTCCTCGGGCTGGATGGTGAGTTTGACCGAGCCGGGAGCGAAGAGCCGGGTGTCGATGATGCGCTGCTCGGTCCTGCTGACGGGGGGCCTGCCCGGAGCGATGCGTTCGGCGCTGGCGTCCAGCGGCCGCTCGGGCTTGATGTTGAGCTCGCGGATGATGACCTTGTCCTGGGTGGTGTCGTTGCCCTTGACGCGGATCATGCCGGTCTTGAAGGGGCGAACCTCGCTGATGACCAGGAGCAGATCGACTTCCGGCTTGTCCGGATCACGGAGTTCGAAGCTGGCGATCTGCACGTCGACGTAGCCCATCTGGAGATAGGCGTTGCGGGCGGCGTCGAGCGATCGGCGGATCTTGTCCACCGCGTACACGTCGCCGGCCTTGATCTCCATCAGCCCCGCGAGCTGTCCGACGCTGAAGACCGTCGGCGGGCTGCCGGAGCGGAGCTTGTCATCACCGGGAGTCTCGGCCCGCACGGAGCGGAGCGTGTACAGCGGCCCCTCGCTGACGATGAACTTGACGATCGCCTCGCGGCCGTTTGGGCTGAACACGACCTGGCGATCCGCGCGGACGTCCAGGTACCCGCGGTTGCGGTAGAACTCAAGAAGCGACGCGACGTCACGGTCGAGCTGCTCGTTGTCCACGGGACCGGTCTCGAAGATGCCGGCGGTCGTGGTCTTGATGTTCGGGGTGAGTTGTCGCGGCTCGAAGCTGGCGTTGCCTTCGAAGCGGATGTCGGTCACGCGGACACGCTCGCCCTCGGCGACGCGGAAGAGCACCACGCCGTTCTCCAGCTCCTTCTCGTCGATGGTGACGGTGGCCTGGAAGTAGCCCTTGTCGCGATAGACCTTCTCGATCGCGCTGCGGGCGGCGCCGAGCTGGAACTCATCGATCGGCGTGTCGCGGAGGAGGTCGATGAACGGCTGGATCTCGCTGTTGGGAACCTGGCGATTGCCGACGATGTCGACGGCCTGGATGATGGGCGTCTCGGCAAACTGGAAGAGCACGTCGACCGAACCGTCGTCCAGCGGCTGGACGCGGGCGTTGAGCTCCCTGAAGCGGCCGAGGCGGTTGAGCCGAACCACGTCGGCTCGAACAGTCTCGGGATTGAGGGGCTGTCCGGCGCGAGTGCGCACCTGGTTCTGCGCAAGCTGCGGGTCGGTGCGCTCCAGCCCCAGGAGTCGAACGGCGCGAACGGGGCGTTCCGCGAAGGCGTCCATCGCGGCGGCGGTCGAGGGAGCGGGTGCGGGGGCCGCGGGTTGAACGCCCGGAGCACGCGGCGCATCGTCGGGCGTGAGCGGCTGAGCCAGCGCGGCGGAGGGCGAGACGCCCGACGCAAGCGCGGCGCAGGCGCAGAGCACGAGCGCGCCGGAGTGCGGCGGAACGAGCAGGCGGCCAAGAGGCCTTGAGGGCTCGGTCCGCGACGTCGGCGGCGCATCGAGCCCACGCTGGGTGGTCAAAGCCACGGTCACAAGGAGGGGACGATACCGCCCTTGCGCGAGAAACACAAATCCGGATTCTGACGATCTGCAATCGCTGGAGGCGTTCGTGTGCTTGAAGGCGGCAAAGAGCCGATCTAGTGTCCCCTCTCGGGAACCGGGACTCCAAGTCGAGCCCGCCGGACCGAGCTCAACAGTCGACCGACTCTACACGCCTTAGAGGGGCTCGCACGCGAATGTCCATCTCTCATGGGTTTCTCCGACGCGCATTGGCGGGGTTCGTCTGCGTCGTGTCCGTGGCGGCAGGTTTTGCGCTGGTGTTTCGGAGCTCGGCGAGCGACGTGCTGCCCAGCGTGCCCACCCCGCAACTGGTCGGACTGCTGGCGCTGATGGTTCTTCCGGGGTGCGTGCTGCTGCTGGCCCGGGCGGACCGGGCGGCGCAGGTGGATGCCCAGGCGCAATCGGCAACGCACCGTCGGCAGGATCTGGCCGCCGCACGAGGGCCGGTCGAAGCGCCCGCGAGCGATCTGGATGGCCTTCGGATGCAGATGGGTGATGCGGCGCGGGCGCACGCTCCGACCCGGCCGGGAGAGGACGCGTCGGATCGTCACCGCCGCCGGATCGACGCCGGACCGCGCGTCGCCGGAAGCCGCTCGGGGACGCTCGCCCCGTCGACCGGCCCGACCGGGAACATGTCCGGCGGCGGATCTCTGCGCCGGGCCAGTTGAGTCAGACCGAGTGAGGCGGGCTCGCCGGCCGGATGTCGCCGCGGGGCGGCGGGCCCGTGTGCACGTCCGTGTGCGGGCATTTTGGCGTGAGCGCGAGATCAGGTCGGGCGTGCTCGGGCCTGGAGCATGGCCTTGGCGTCCCCAACGAGATAGAGCGAGCCGGTGACGCAGACAAGGTCGTCTCGGCGGACGCCGCGCTTGGCGAGATCGATCGCCGCGGGGAGGTCCGGTGCGGTCTGGCACATCTTGCCGGAACTCTCGGTGAATCGTCGAGCCAGGTCGCGCGGGTCGGCGGCGCGGGTGTTGCCGCTGCGGGTGAAGATGACCTTGTCGGCCCCGAGGGCGAGTTCCCTGAGCATGCCGTCAATGTCCTTGTCGGCGGCGCACCCGAAGATCACGACCATGGAATCGGGGTGGAGTTGGGCGCTGATGGCCCGCATGAGGCATCGGATGCTGTCGGCGTTGTGGGCGCCATCCAGGAGGAGGCGGGGCGAGGTGCGGAGCAACTCCATGCGTCCGGGCATGGTCACGGTGGCCAGGCCGCGCGTGACACCGGCCTCGGGCGTCTTGAAGCCCCGCTCAGAGAGCTTGTCGAGGATCGCCAGGGCCAGTCCGCAGTTGTGCGCTTGGTGTTCACCCAGGAGCGGAACGGACATGTGCTCGTAGCTGTTGCGTGCGGTGAAGACGCTCACGCGTGAACGTGGTCCGCCCGGAGCGGTGGGATCGACGCGGATGGAGAAGTCGATGTCGCGCCCGACGATCTCCAGCGGAGCGCCGACGGCAGAGGCGGCCTCGCGGAAGACCGCGACCACCGACTCGCCCTGATTCATCGCGACCGCGGGCACCCCCGGCTTGAAGATCCCGGCCTTCTCCCGGGCGATCTTCTCCACCGTGTCGCCCAGGATCTGCATGTGGTCCAGCGAGATGCTGGCGACCGCGGCGACCTCCGGGACGATCACGTTCGTCGAGTCCAGCCGCCCGCCGAGGCCCACCTCGACCACCGCGATGTCCACCGCCTGCTCGGCGAAGTGGACGAAGGCCATGGCGGTGAGCAGCTCGAAATAGGTGGCGTCGCCCTCGGCCGGATCGAGCTTGGCCTCCGCGTCGGCCACGGTGCGGGCGACGCGCACGAAGTCGGCCTGTGCGATGAGCTGGCGATTGATCCGGATCCGCTCGCGGACGTCGATCAGGTGCGGGGATGTGTAGATGCCCACGGTGTAGCCGCAGGCCTCCAGGCACGCGGCGGTCATCTCGCACGTGGAGCCCTTGCCCTTGGTCCCGGCGACATGCACGCTCTTGAACGCGCGGTGCGGATCGCCCAGCAGGTGCATGAGGCGGTGCATGCGATCGAGCTTGATCGCGTCCTGGGCCGCTCTGGACGCGCCCAGGCGTTCGACGTCGACGCGATGCTGCAGCCACTCCATGACGCTGGCGAGATCGGTGAGGTCGGGGGCCTTTTTCTTGGCTTTGATCGCGATGGTCTTGGCCTTGCCCATCGCGGGCACGTTCCTGCTCATGGCTCGGAGAGAATAGGGACGATCCCGATGCCCGGCGCGCGTGCCGGGTTCGTCAAGAGTGGGGGGGCGGGGGGGCGGGGGGAGCGTCAGCGCGTTCTGGCGTCGCGAGCCAGGAGCGCGGCCCCGATGATGCCGGCCTGATCCTTGAGCTTGGTTCCGACGACCTCGACCTTCCTGCACTCCGGGGGGAAGGCCTTCTCACGAACCGCGACGCGGACGGCCTTGACCCAGGGTTCGCCGAGAGCTTCGGTCAGCCCGCCGCCCAGCACGACGTGCGGAAGCGAGAGCAGCGTGACCACGCCGGCGATGGCGGTGCCAAGCAGCACCGCGGCCTCGTGGATGACGTGGGTGGTGAGCGGGTCGTGCTTGTGATAGGCCAGCGCGATCGACTTGGACCGGAGGATCTTGTTGTTCTCGAACTGCCAGGTGACCTTGCCCTTGTCCTTGGCGTCCTTGCGGGCCTTCTCGAGCAGGAGGCCCTTTTCCTCGTCGATCATGGCGCGCAGCGAAGACGGGTGGCCGGCGGCGATGAGCGCGAGCAACCGATCGCTGATCGCCGTGCGCGAGCAGACTTCCTCGACGCTCCGACGTCCGGTGGGCCCGCCGGGGAACATGGTCATGTGCCCGATCTCGCCGGCGGTGAAGAACCCGCCGGCGTAGAGCTTGCCGCTGAGAACAAGTCCGCCCCCGACGCCCGTGCCGATCCAGACCCCCAGGGCGTCCTCGGCGTTCACGACGGCGCCGGAGGGGTGCTTCCACTCGCCGTAGACCGCGGCGTTGACGTCGTTCTCGATGAACGTGCGCAGCCCGGTGCGCTTGCGGACGAGTTCGCCCAGCGGGAGGTTCGTGAAGTTCAGGTTTCCGCCCTTGAGCACGACGCCCCGAGCCGAGTCCACGGCGCCCGCGGCGGCGATGCCGATGCTGGAGACATCCGCATGGGTCATGCCCGCGCCGTCGAGAGCCTCCTCGATGGCCAGGACGATCCGATCGATGACGGTCTTGTTTCCCTGGGCGGCCTGGGTCTTCTTGTTGATCCGTGAGCCGGGGATGAGCCGGAGCTGCTGAGGGTCGACGATCCCGACGTTGATGTTCGTTCCGCCGAGGTCGACGCCGACGATGGGCTTGATGATTCTGGCCATGAGAAGGGTGTCCGAGGGTGAGGCCGGTTCATTCGGCTCTTTGGCGGGCCTAGGCCCCGCGAATCATGCTGAGAACCTGCGAGGGGTTGAGCTTGCGGGCCTGTTCTTCGATTCTCGGACGGTGCTGCTCGTACATCTGCTGAGCCCCGGCGACCTGGCGGTTGAAGAGGGCCTGGATGTCGATGGCGGACATTTTTCGACCGCCGGCGTAGTACTGCTTGGCGACCTGCCCGAGCGCGTAGGTCGAGGCGAAGGTGAACGCGGCCCCGGTGGCGGTCTGTCCCCAGCCGGAGATCGACTTGGCGAGCCCCTTGCCGATGAACTTGCCTCCGACGTTCTCGATGAGCCCGCCGACGAGCTTGCGTGCGAAGCCCTCGACGACTTGGGATGCGACTCCGACGCCGGCGGTGGCAAGAAAGTCCTTGATGTGCCCGCGATCGAGCGTGTACCCGTGCTTCTTGCCGATGGCGTAGACCATCTTCATCTGCAGGGGGATGATCGCGGCGGAGGCGATGCCCTGGGGGAGCAGCTCCAGCGCGCCGTTCAGGATCGAGTAGTTCAGGATCGAGCCGTCCAGCTCCTTGTCCAGCGGATTGGGCTGCGACCCGGCTGCGGGAACAGGAAGCGGCGGGGGAGTTGCCCCGGCCCCGGCGGCGGCTGCCGCCACGCCCGCGCCAGCGAGGGCTGCGGGGGCCGCTTCGAGTGGATCGGCGGCAAGCAGAT